>NZ_JBXBCF010000022.1:0-67631 GCF_056784235.1 Kovacikia sp. CALU 1929 | reverse complement strand
TGTTCGTAGTTATAGGATTTGTTCGCTTGATGTGTTATGGTATTCGGGAGTAAACTGGTGAGCTCGAGTTGGTCTGTGGTGGCCATGTGGCAGTTTTGGTTGTGAATCTTTACCTACAACGTGCTGCTATTAGTCTTCTGGCAAGCGCGCCCACTTGAGGGATAGATCTGCCCTAAATCGGGTATTGTGTCTGGTTAGAGGCTCTATGCGGCGGAGATTTTGCTGGCAGAAGCGCTGCAAATGACCATGAGACTGTTATGTGCCTGAATCTAGCTCGAAAACAAATTAATCGAGGTGCCCTTTAGTCTACTGTTATTGATTGACAAGCTTTGTTTGTTCCTGGTGTTGTTAATATCGCTCAAGAGGCTTGTCCAAGCTAGGGGTTGATATTATTTGAGCGGCATTTTCCCCGTCTAATCAGACCAACACCCCCAGACGGATATTTATCCTGTATCCAAGCTTACATATCCTAATTGCCAGTACCTATAACCGTCAAAAAAGCAACACAAATACCCTAAATGGGATTTTATCCGGCACCTATGCAAGCTATTTATCCAAATCGGAAGATAGATGACTTGGATGCTGGATAACACAACTGAATCGCTTTTTATCCAACAGTTGAATTGCATATTAGCAAGATCACCTCGCTCTCATAGGATAGGGATGCAAGATTGCCCTTTCCACGTTGCGACTGTGTTTCTCAGAAAGCGCTTCAGACTTGTAATGGCAGTGATATAAACATAGCTTCTGCCAGATCCCCCGAATCTCCAGGACTCCGGAGATCTGAAGTTCGTTGGTTCAGTGCCATTCGTCTAAGCCTTAGTTTTCTCGTTTGGTATAACCAGCAGGCAGTCGTAATGTAAATCCCGTTTGTCCAGCAGGGGTTGGATCAAGGGTCAGGTCGCCGTGGTGAGCGCGGGCGATTTCGCGCGTCAAGCTGAGTCCCAACCCGGTGCCTTCGATCTTGCGGGTACGGGCAGGGTCTCCCCGGTGGAACCGATCAAAAATCCGATCGCGATCCTCCAATGGAATTCCCTGGGAGGCATTACGGATAGTGACACCGACCATTGCCGCTTGCTGGTAGGCGTGAATGTGGATCCAACCGTCTGCAAGATTGTACTTGATGGCATTACTGAACAGATTGCGTAAAACCTGGGTCAGCAGGTCGCGATCGCCCCAGACACACAATCCGGCTGCAATCTCCGTTTGCACTTTCAAATGGGGTGCCAGCAGATCAAGATCTTCCACCATTTCCGTCAACATCTCAGATAGGTTCACCTCTGCCCGGTACAGGCTCATCTGTCCGGCATCTGCCAGGGACAGTAGCAGCAATTTCCGCACAATTCCGCTCAGGCGGCGCACCTCGTCCAGCAGGTTTCCCAGAGTTTGCTGCATTTCCGATGCTGGTTCAGCTTTTTGCAACGTGCGTTCCAGTTCTCCCTGCAAAATGGTGAGGGGCGTTTTAAGTTCGTGGGCGGCATCGGCACTGAAACGGGAAGACTGCTTAAAATTGCGCTCCAGCCGTTCCAACATCTGGTTAAACACCTGAATTAATTCAACAAATTCCACATCCGTTGAAGTGATCGGAACTCGTTGATCTAGCCCTTTAGCCGTTACCTTTTGCATCGCTGCCGTTAACCGCCGAATCGGCAGCAGGGCACTACCCGATAAGCCCCACGCCCCACCTGTGACCAGCAGCAGCAGGGCTGGGATGGAAATCAAAAAAGCGTTACGGATGACAGCCATTTCCTGATCAATGGCTTGCAGGCTAATGGCGATCGCTACCTGCGTGCTGGAAAAACTAATCGCACCCACGCGCCAGGCACCAGTGGGGGTGTGGCGTGTGGCAATCCGAGGGTCGGGGGGACGTTCACCCGGCGGACGCTCTGGTCGCAAGGGGGGTGTTTCTAAGGGGAGGTTGTCTTCGTCAGGAGGACCGCTTCGCAGTTCAGGTGCGGGAAGGGGCGGACGTTTGGGGCGGGGAGGGAAGAGGGGATTCACATTAAAATCGGCAGTCCAGTTCTCGGACTGGTAAAGCACGGTGTTGTCATTGCCGATGATCACCAGCGCGATCGGGGTGTCAGCACTGACCCCTAACTCCCGTGGCAGTGAGGATTCAAAGGACTGCCAGCGTTCCTGAATCCGCAAACGAAATGCCCGTCTTAATTGACTTTCCAGGTTCGCATCCAGACGGCTGAGTTTGGCATCGTAAATTAAATGCCAGGAAACCGCGCCAAACCCCACCAGGGTACTGCCTGCCAGAACAGCCGCCAGCAGTGCAATGCGGAGCCGAAATGAATGAAATTTCACAGCGAAGACTCTGATTGACGAAACCGATAGCCCACACCTCGCACACTCTCTAACCAGCCCGTTCCTCCAATGGGTTCAATCTTTTTGCGAATCCGTTGAATGCAAACATCAACCACATTGGTATTGGGGTTAAAGTCATAGCCCCAGACGTGTTCCAGAATTTGGGTACGGGTCAAGACCCGTCCGGGAGAGCGCATCAGATATTCCAGTAGATTAAATTCACGGCTGGTAAGTTCCACCATTTGCTGATCACAGGTGACTTCCCGCGTAATTCGATCCAGCTTCAGCGGTCCTACAGATAGGAGGTTCTGGCGATCGCCCACACTGCGACGAATCACCGCATGAATCCGAGCAATCAACTCCTCGACAAAAAACGGTTTGGCAATGTAGTCATCGGCTCCCAGGTTCAACCCTTCCAGGCGATCGTCCAGTTCATTTCGCGCCGTCAGCAGGATCACTGGCACATTCTTTCCCTCCCGTCGCAGGCTTTTTAGAATCGAAAGCCCATCTTTCCCTGGCACCATAATGTCCAGCAAAATCACATCATAGGCATTGTCCAGTGCCCGCAGGTAGCCATCATTGCCGTTGTCGCAATAGTCCACGACAAATCCCTGTTCCTTCAACCCAGTGCGGACGAAGTCAGCAATTTTCGATTCATCTTCAACAAATAAAATGTTCATAACCGTGGCTCTCAATCACCTGGAATGAGAAAGTAAGGTTTCAGTTATGAGTTAATTTCTCGAATTCTAGCTCTGAAAGCCCGCACAACGGCGATATGACCCTCATCCTTGCTGCGTCCAAGAAAATCAGGAACTTTTGCAATCGGTAGGATGGCAAAGGTTGGGCTGCGATCGCGCTCAGAACTGGATGAAGATCCCGTTTGAATTGGCATTGCAGTTCCTCAAGGGCAGTTCGTGAATTCACAGGCATCCCTTAACCTAATTATGATTCGACTTTTAGAGATACTTCTGCAACAACAGGTTCAGCTTCTCCTTGGTCGCCTGCGGCACCTTATCCAGTGGGGTTAGAATGGCGTACTTCAAAGCAGAGTGGGCGCTGGACTCTGGAGGATTTTCAGTCAGGCGACGAACGGTTTCCTGAATCACCTTCTGGGCATTGACCGCATTGCGCTGCAAGTTGGCAATGACCATGTCTACCGTAACGCTGTCGTGGTCGGGGTGCCAGCAGTCGTAGTCGGTGACTAATGCCAGGGTCGCATAGGCAATTTCGGCTTCCCGTGCCAGCTTTGCCTCAGGCAGATTGGTCATGCCAATAATCGTCGCGCCCCAACTGCGGTAAAGGTTGGACTCAGCTTTGGTGGAAAAAGCAGGACCTTCCATACAAACGTAGGTGCCGCCTCGATGCAGATCCACATCCGTCAGGTTGAGGCTTTCGACAGCATCTGCCAGGACTTCTGCCAGCCTGGGACAGACTGGATCGCCAAAGGCAATGTGAGCAACAATTCCATCGCCGAAAAAGGTGGAAGCTCGGTTTTTGGTGCGATCGATAAACTGGTCGGGCACCACCATATCCAATGGCTTTGCTTCGGCTTTGAGGGAACCAACCGCAGAAGCAGACACCAGATATTTCACACCCAGGCTTTTCATGGCATAGATATTGGCACGAAAGGGCAAGTCGGTTGGCAGCAGGTGGTGGTTGCGTCCATGCCGTGCCAGAAAAGCTACTCGCGTTCCATCCAGGGTTCCCAAAATTAAGGCATCCGAAGGTTGACCAAAGGGCGTGTCTACCACCACTTCCTCCACATCTTTCAGCGCCTCCATTTTGTAAAGCCCGCTGCCCCCAATAATCCCGATCGCTGCCTCTGTCATATCGTTTCTCACTGCTGAATCACCCTAGTCATTCTACCGGGTTTGTCTGGATTTTCCTGATACCACCAGTTAGTAGGGAAAAGACTAAGGGTTGGTCATTGGTCATTGGTGAACCTGGAACTCTCAACTCTCAACTCCCACCCCTCAACTCTCACCCCCATCCCCCATATGAATTTTTATTTAGTAATGGGTATTCTCATATGAATAAGGGTGCGGGAGCGGCGAATCTTTAATGCGTGGGTTCCGCTTTAGTCATTACTCTCATTTACCTGATTTAGCTTTATGCTCGTGCAAACCTCTGCCATGATTCGCTTTCCCTCAGGGGCAACCGCGATCGCCCACTCTCCTGACACCCTTGAACAGTTAGACCAAACCCTGTCTGAACTGGGTTTAGACCGTCCCCGTCCGGCGATCGTTGTGGTTGGTGGTGCTGGAGGACTGAGGCATTACCATATCGCCAAATTGCATCGGCTGTTTGTCAAAGTCCTGGCTCCCCTGGCGGAAGAACTGGGTGCGGTTGTGATTGATGGCGGCACTGATACCGGCGTGATGCAAATGATGGGCATTGCCCGAAATAAGACAAAATCAACTTTTCCCTTAGTGGGAGTTTTACCCATTGGGTTGGCGGCATTGCCAGACGAATCCTTTCCCTCGCCTGATGCTGCCTCCCTGGAGCCTCATCATACCCATTTCGTTCTGGTTCCCGGCTCAACATGGGGAGATGAGTGCCACTGGCTGGCAACCTTAGCCGCAAGAGTAGCCCAAGGATTAGCAACGGTGACGGTGCTGATCAACGGGGGTGAAATTACCTGGCAAGATGCGGCTGAGAGTGTACAGGCGGCACGACCGATTGTGGCGATCGCCGGTAGTGGACGGGCTGCCGACACCCTGGTTGCTGCCCTCAATGGTGAAGTGACCGACCTCCGAGTGCAGGAAATTTTAGCATCCGGGCTGGTGCAAGCTGCTAATCTGGAAGACGCTGAGGGGCTAACCATAACAATTCGGCAGATCCTGTGTTAATTCCCTGCGGTAGCTCGATCGCCAGCCTCAATCTAACCTGGGCAAGGGGCGATCGCACTGGCAGAAAGATGTATTGACTATGTAAATACACTTTATCTACACTACAGGATATGGATGTGTATTTCGTACTCAGCGGCGTTACCTTCGTTTGGAACGACGAGAAAGCTCGAATTAACCCCCAGAACCATGAAGGTGTAACGTTTCAGCAATCTGCTGAAGCCTTTTTTGACCCGCTTCTTGTGGTGGTTGATGCAAGCCGTAATGATGAAGCGCGAGATGCCGTTATTGGGCTGGACAGACGTTGGAACCTTTTATACGTCATCTATATTGAGCGTGAAAACGACATGATTCGAATTATTTCGGCTCGTAAAGCGACACGCAAGGAACGTGAATACTATGAAAGTTGATGCATTGAATAAGCGGCTGGATAGAAATCGACCAATGACAACCATCACAATTCGTATGCCCGAAGATGTGATTGAAGATTTGAAACGAGTAGCCCCTTTACTTGGGTTTTCCGGGTATCAGCCACTAGCGCGTGCCTATATTGGTCAAGGACTTCGTGTTGATCTAGAGCGTTTGGAGGGAGATACCGTCTCTGCCCTAATTGCCAGTTTGAAGCGTCATGGTGTCAGTGACGAAGTGCTTCAAGAAGCACTGAGTGAAGTCACAGAGCGTTAGCCTAAGTTTTGGTTGTAGTCAGCAGCTCAACACTTCGTCGGTGCGGAGGAATAGAGATTATCGGTGGGCGTTAAGGAGGTTTGCCACCGTACAACTCTACCTTTCATTACGGCACAACCGATACCTGAGTTCCCAGACTCACTTGCTGAAACAATTCCTCAATGTCTTTGTTGTACATCCGAATGCAGCCGTGGGAAGCCGCCGTACCCACAGATCCAGGGTTAGGCGTACCATGGAACCCGATCCAGTTTTTGCCATTTGTCCAGAAGCCAATCCAGTAGCGACCCAGGGGGTTATCGGGATCGCCGCCAGGAATCGTAACCCCCTTTTTCAGGGGATGAATCCAGGATGGATTTTTTAGCTTTTCTAGAACGGTGTAGTTCCCCTTTGGGGTTTCCCAACCCGGACGACCGATCGCGATGGGATAATGTTTGATCGCAGTTTCCCCCTGATAAAGTACAACTCGACGGCGACCAAGCTGCACCTCTAGCCGGACTGTTTCGGAGTCTACGTCTATCTCTGAAGGGAGAGAACTGGAGGGATCTGAGGTCGGGGAAGGGGCGGGGGAAGCCTGGGAGGGGAAATTTTCAGGAATTTGTGGGAGAGGGATATTGAGTTCAACGACATTGCCTGGCTGAGTGATTAGATTAAGGATTGAAGCATTTGCATAGGCATGCCGATCAGAGCGTAATGCACCCTCTGAGACAATTCCCATTGCTAAAAGCAGGGCTATCAACCGCGCCGAATGTTGCAGCATTCTCAATTAACCATCACTAACTGTTCTTATACTCCAGATAACTATTATTTAGGCAGATGGTTCATCGCTCTACTGGTAGATTGGGCTGATAAATTAATGACAAACTAGGCAAGCATTCCCTTGTTTCAGGATTTCTGCCCTACCGCCTGTTATTTGTTACATGCCATTCGCTTTACCAAACAACTGTGCTTCACCCCATACAAGAGATCTATGCTTCCAGGTCTAAAACTTCCTCCTTGGCTCAATTTTGGCATTGCATTCCCGCTGATCTTCCTGAATAGTTGGCTCATCCTATTGCTTTGCCAGTATTTGCAGCCGATTCCCAGTATTGTTCTGACTGCCAGCCTTGCGGCTTTTCTGTTAGATTTTCCAATTGGGTTACTAGAACAGCGCCGGATGAGCCGGGGAGCCGCGATCGCGATCGTTCTCCTCTCAGCGTTAACCATATTCACCATCACCAGCTTGTTCCTGGGTCCGCTGGTATTTGAACAACTCGTTGAGTTTGCCAATCGCTTACCTGTATGGATTGAACAGGGCAGGAACCAGCTACAAACCCTGAATGAGCAAACTGTTTTGCATAACCTGCCCTTTGACCTTAGCGAACTCACCACCCAGCTAACCAATCAGATTTCAACGGCTCTCCAGTCCTTAACTAGTCGTCTCATTAGCCTGACCCTGGACACCATTAACAGCACTGTCAATTTATTAGTGAGCATCGTGCTGACTATTCTTCTGGTAATAAATGGACAATCCCTGTGGCATGGTTTACTCAGTTGGCTGCCATTAGAGTGGAGTAGTCGCATTCGAGCTTCCCTACAGCCGAGCTTTCGAGGCTATTTTACTGGGCAGGCAATCATTGCCCTGATTTTGGGCATTGCCCTATCGGTGACCTTTGGAGCTTTAAAGGTACCGTTTGGGTTGCTGTTTGGTCTTGCAATTGGAGTCACCAGCATCATTCCTTTTGGAGGGACGTTGAGTATTGCCCTGGTCAGCGGGCTGCTGGCGTTTCAGGATGTGTGGCTAGGTGTGAGAGTGCTGGTAGCCGCCCTGGTTGTAGGGCAAATTAATGACAATGTGATTGCACCTCGTTTAATTGGCGGAATCACCGGGCTAAATCCGGCTACAGTGGTGGTCGCTTTGCTGGTGGGTGCCAAAGTTGGAGGGTTTTTGGGACTCATTCTGGCAGTGCCAACCGCCAGTTTCCTCAAACGCATTGCGGATACATTACGGCTGCCTGATCTAGCAGAGGCAACCGAGACTCAACCACCCCAACCAACCACTCCTCAAGCATGAGCATGGAAATACAATTTTCCACCCGCTTAACTATCCACCACAAACCGAGGAATGACACCACGCCGCGATCAGAACGTCACGCTCAGAAAATCAATCTAGGAAACCGTGAAGTTGCTTGTTAACAAACCCTTAGCTTGCAATACCCTGGCATAGAATTCTTCGGTGGAGGGAGAGGACGCGATCGCCACCCCTCCCTGCGTTAGAGCAGTTTGGCAGCCCGGAATCCAAAATACAGACCCATCGCCACACCAAATGCGCCACCCAACAGCACAACGTAGGTAATTACTGTGGACATCGATTTATCTCCATTAGACCTAACAAAACTATACACAAAGAAGGGGCACAGTTGGGTGTGAGGTGCTGGGGAGATAGGGGGTGGGTGTGGAAGGGGTAGGGGACTGTCTGTAAAGTAGGATGATGAAGAGTATAAGCGCAAGCCGCCAGTTTGATTCTTCATCCTTTATCTTTCATTCTTCATCCTTATATCTTTACATCCTTCCCCAATGTCCTCTCTCATTCCTGTTGACCTTCCCCAATATTCTTACGACATCGTGATTGCGTCCGGTGGTTTAGACAACCTGGGTACTCAGATGGCATCTTTGCATCTGGGTAAAAATGTGATGGTGGTATCGAACCCAGCGATCTTTAGGAGGTACGGGGAGCGGGCGATCGCGGCTCTAGAAAAAGCTGGTTTCATTGCCTCAAGCTGTATCTTGCCAGCGGGTGAGCGCTATAAAACGCTTTCTATCCTACAAAAGATTTTTGATGCTGCGCTGGAAAATCGCCTGGAGCGATCTTCCACCTTTGTCGCTTTGGGTGGGGGGGTAATTGGGGACATGACGGGGTATGCAGCGGCATCATGGCTCAGGGGAATCAATGTGGTGCAGGTGCCAACGTCGCTGTTGGCAATGGTTGACGCGGCGATCGGCGGTAAAACGGGTGTCAACCACCCCAAAGGTAAAAACCTGATTGGCGCGTTTCATCAACCCCGCCTGGTGCTGATTGATCCAGAAGTATTGAAAACTCTGCCTCCCCGTGAATTCCGGGCAGCAATGGCAGAGGTCATCAAATACGGCGTTATTTGGGATGCCCAACTGTTTGAGCAACTGGAGGGAACAAAGCGCCTGGACAGCCTTTATTACCTGAACGAAGGTTTACTGCAAGACATTCTGATTCGCTCCTGTCAGGCAAAGGCGCATGTCGTCAGCAAAGATGAAAAAGAGGCGGGGCTAAGGGCAATTTTGAATTACGGTCATACGATCGGTCATGCCGTCGAGAGCCTGACAGGTTATAAGCTGGTGAATCATGGGGAAGGGGTGGCGATTGGCATGGTTGCGGCTGGGCAGATCGCCGCAGACCTCAAGTTCTGGGATCAAGCCGCCACAGATCGTCAGCTTACCCTGATTCAAAAAGCGGGTCTTCCCACCCAACTCCCAGCAGGTCTAGAGATTGAAGAAATACTGAAGGCGCTTCAATCTGATAAGAAAGTGAAAGCTGGGCAAGTGCGATTTGTACTGCCGACCCAGATTGGTACGGCGACAGTCACGGATCAAGTCCCTACTGACGCAATCCGCCAGGTATTAAACCAAATGCAAGTCAATTAATCCCTATCCCCTTCTGCCCCCTTGTTACCGGCTATAGCTTGCCTTACAGGTGGACAGAATTTGGCGATCGCTGCTATTAATTCGTTTAATTTGACGATAACCCGCCAAACCCATGGGAGAAACCGCAGGATTTACCACTGATGCAGAAATTGCCTCTGTTTGCAGTGCAACTGAGTAGGGGTAGTTCGTTTTTTCATAGCTGTTGGTCACATTCATCGCCATTTGGCTTGCCTGGAGCGTGCCATTGAAACAGTCAAAGGATGAGTGGGGCATATACAACGCACCGACCACTGTATTTCCTTTCACCTCAAATACCAGATAAGTAGTTCCAATTTGATTAGCAACGGAAGATTGACCATAGAGGTAGACCCCGTCCTCTAAAGGTTGAGCCTGTTGAGAATGAATTGGACTCAAATCAGAGGGAGCTTCGGCACTATAAACACCAGCGCCACATAATCCTGATACTGCCAGACCCACAGCAAGGGTAAACGCAGTACGAAGTAAAGGCTTAAGGGGGGCTTTGAACTGCATGGTAGACGCTTCTAGTGAAAGAGGGGATTGCGATGTAAGTAATATCCCCTGTTTCAGAGGATTGCCTGGTGACTCAAACCTCTGAAAACTTGTGATCGTAGAAGCAAACTAAAGTGATTTAAATCAGACGATGACCCTGCGGCATCAGTTTGGTAATGACTCAGGGGGGCAGGTGTCAGAAGGTGCTAGGTGTTAGGTGGTAGGTATTGGTTGTACTGAAAAACTTTCCTCGATCGCAGCAAAAAATGTCAGCCAACCAGTTTTACGAATGACCAATGACCGATGACCAATGACCGATGACCAGTGACCGATTACCACTAACCACCGACCATTTACCGATCCTGACCTTGCCCAGGAATCCGGGGTGCGCTTTGAGCTTGAGGGGTAAAGGCATCCACCAGAGCTTGAATCAGGGCATTGCGCTGTTGCTGGTTCAGACTCCTAATTGCGGCAACATCCCCTTCCATTGGATTCGTGCGCAGGGTGTCTTTGCTGGGATAGTCGGATTCATTGATGACCCCGTTCACACCGAGATAATCAGCCAGCGTAAACCTCCAGTCCAACCGATAAAAGGGTGGACGCCCTTTGACATAAATGTGATAGCGAATTAAGCGACCTACCAGCGTATTATCTGAGGCAACCTGTTTGGTTTCTTTGCTGACGTACTGATTTTCTAGGGGCAAGGAGGGCAGCTTTTCATAAACCACCTGCCAGGCTCCGTCGGGACGAATGCGCTGGGCTTGGGCAGGTTGGTTTCCCACAAAACTGGAAGGTGTAATCGCCCCGATCGCCACAAACAAACCCGCCATTGCTGCAACAGCAGGAAAAGAAGACAGGTTAATTTTTCTACGCCTCACTAACACAGCGATCGCTCCCCAATCAATTGATTCCTGCAACTAAAAGCCTGAAGTAATCCTTTAGAGTAGTGGTCTGAGCAGAAACGTTTGAGCAAAAGTTTAGCTAGGTAGGTGGAATTTCATAGGCTAGAAATCCCACCGGGTGAAGATTTAGCTTTCACCCCACCCGGTTAAAGCTCCAAGAATTACTCGCCAATAATTTCTGGCTGGGTCAATTCATCTGACATTTCAATGATTGCCCGCATCACAGGTTTCATGGTCGGGTCATCCACACTCTCAAAGTCTTCAAACCGACGCCGCTTTGCCCGGTTTGCAACCTGAACTGTGATTCTGTAACGGTTAGAGGCTGCTGAGATAAGTTCATCAGCCCGACGCATCAGTTGAGTGCTATCGAATGCAAGGCGTTTGTGCATATAAACCAGATTGATTAGGACAGTAGCCTCCAGTTTACCAAGAGTTCAAGTTTCCCGACTAATCCGGGCTAATACTGATTCCTTCATCATCCCTTAATGAAAATTTGCAATGGCTTTGGCTGGAGTGTTAAAGTCCTGAATGAATTTGATCGACGTAAAGCTATCTATAGTAGTTTTCATGCAAGCAGTCGCTGACCCTTCTTATTCTTATCTGAAGCCAGTTCCTCAGCCTTTAAAGGTTGTGGCGCTGGGAGATAGCTTAATTTACGGATTTGGTGACCCAATCGGGGGGGGATGGGTAGAACGGTTGCGGCGAAACTGGATGCACCCAGATAGCCCCGATCATGCGCTCTATAACCTGGGCATCCGGGGAGATGGGGTCAAACAGGTTTCTAGCCGTCTTGAGCATGAATATCGTCTGCGGGGAGAACTGCGCAACCGGGTTCCCGACCTTGTTATTCTTTCGGTTGGGGTAAATGACTCAGCTCGATTGTCTCGGCGCGATGGACGTAACTTCACCGATTTCGATGTGTTTTGTGGAGAAATGCTGGGTTTATTGGATCGGGCAAGACGGCTTTGCCCTGTTTTGTTTGTGGGCATGGTGCCCGTTGACGAGTCCAAAATGCCTTTTCTAGACTGCCTTTACTATAATCACGCTGATCAGCACCGCTATAAGGAGGCAACCCGACTAGCCTGTAAGGAGCTTCACATTCCCTACTTAGACATCTTTGACCATTGGCTAGAGCGGGGGGAAGATTGGCATAAGGCACAGATCAGCCCGGATGGCTTGCATCCCAATGTGTCTGGCTATCAGGTATTACTAGAAGATGTGGTTCAGTGGCGACCGTTTAGGGAATTCATGGGAAAGATTGGCTAGAAGTAAGCTATGGCAGTATTGGTAGTTGCGACAGGGAATCCAGGCAAGCTGAAGGAAATGGAGGCATACCTGGTGCGCTTAGGCTGGGAATTGACTTTAAAGCCTGAGTCGTTGGAAGTTGAAGAAACGGGGGATACCTTTGCTGAAAATGCTTGTTTGAAAGCTTCTCAGATTGCAGAGGCAACAGGCGAGTGGGCAATCGCCGACGACTCTGGCTTAGAAGTGGATGCCCTGGATGGTTCCCCTGGAGTGTTTTCTGCTCGCTATGGCAAGACAGATAGTGAGCGAATTGAGCGGTTACTGAATGCGTTGGGGAATGACTTAAACCGGGAAGCCCGTTTTGTTTGTGTGATTGCGATCGCCCGACCAGACGGTGAGATAGCCCTGCAAGCTGAAGGAATTTGCCCTGGCAGAATTCTCCATACTCCACGAGGCACAGGTGGGTTTGGTTATGATCCCATTTTTTATGTCCCAGAACAGAATCAGACTTTTGCTGAAATGCCAGCAACGGTGAAACATCGGATTAGCCACCGAGGCAGAGCCTTTCAAGCCCTGCTTCCCCAGATCCAGTCTTTATCACGGCAAATGTAGGGTGAGGGATAAAGGGGGGAGGGGAACTCTTAATTCTCAACTCTTAACTCTTAACTCCTACCCCATCACTTACCCCTGACCTCAAAAATCTTCCAAAATCCATTCAGAGGCACGATCGCCCAACTCCAGGGGAATTCTAACGGCTTTCCCCAAACGTGGACGCTCCTGGGTTCTTTCAATAAAGGTCTGCACCCGTTGAGTGCTGCCCCAGGCTTGCAGATAGTTAGCGATCGCATCCAGATGTGCCAGATACTCTTCCTCGGTCAGTGGAAAGGACACCTGTTCCAGATACCTCCACATGATCAGAACCAGGATCTTCCCCTGGGTGCGTCTCAGTTGAATATCGTAGGAGTACCCCCACTTGTCTAGCAAAATCTGGCGCAGATCCTCTCCAGTCATTGTGTGATTTTGTCCCCTAAATGGCTACTGCCCTACGGTTCGTTCAGAATGATACAGTTGTTTACAAATCACATTTAATCCTACTGGTGGCAACCATATAGAGCTTAATGCCCAAATTACCGCAGGTCAGAAGATGTCAGACCTCTTAACATTTTGTATAGAACTGTGGTTCCCTTCCTTCGATATGATGCAAGCGTCAAGAAATGTAATAATCTTAATGTTGCCTCAAAATCACTCTCAGTAGCTTCTTGAGGTAGTTCTTTTACCATGCTCATTCACTTACAGCCTTTTCACCTGGCTAGCCACACTCGGCACTCGGTACCTAATACCTTTTACCCAGAGCTGTAGTTGACCCATTTAAAAATTACTGTAGGTGATGCAGGTAGCCGTTTGCTGAGTCAACGAATTTGAACTCAGGTTAGCAGATGAAATGATCTGCGATTCTCTGCCGAAATCCTTCTCTCGTTAAAGTTAAGCGTAATCATGGCACAAATTTCTGGATCCTCAGATGTACCCGATATGGGTCGTCGCCAATTCTTGAACCTGCTGATGGTTAGCGCAGGGGCAACCACTGTGCTAGGGGCACTTTACCCCGTTGTTAAGTATTTTATTCCTCCCTCTAGCGGTGGTGGCAGTGGTGGAGCGACCGCTAAGGACGCGCTCGGTAATGATGTGCTGGTCACCGACTTTCTGGCGAGTCATGCTCCTGGCGATCACGTCCTTGCCCAGGGTCTGAAGGGTGATCCAACCTATATTGTGATTAAAGAAGATAAGTCGATCGCAGACTTTGGCATTAATGCAGTCTGTACTCATCTGGGATGTGTCGTGCCCTGGAACGCGAACGAGAACAAATTTATCTGTCCCTGCCACGGGTCGCAGTATGACAATAACGGTAAGGTTGTGCGCGGTCCTGCTCCCCTGTCGCTGGCATTGACCCATGCCACGGTTGAAGATAATAAGATTGCCTTTACCCCCTGGACTGAGACCGATTTTCGGACCGGGGAAGACCCCTGGTGGGCATAAACCAGGGTTAGAGGTCAGTGGTCAGTAGTCAGTTGTGAGTAATGATTGAGCGCAACGCACGACAGACTAAAAACTACTGGCTGAGATAGCAGGTATTGCGTGTTGTAACTGTTCTTTTTCGACTGACACTACAGATGAAAACCGTTCCTTTAGAGAAATTGATAGTCGGTACTGGCGTGCTGAAACAGGCTGCTTTAGTGATTGCTGCGATCGCTGTTCTCCTCACAGGCAGCTTAATTCAACCCCAAGCAGCCGTAGCTTACCCAATTTTTGCTCAACAGGCTTACAGTAACCCCCGCGAGGCAACTGGACGTATTGTTTGTGCAAACTGTCACCTGGCAGCGAAGCCGACGCAAGTTGAAGTACCGCAGTCGGTTCTGCCTGATACCGTGTTTGAGGCAGTTGTAAAAATCCCTTACGACACCAAGCTACAACAGGTGATCGGCAACGGTGAGAAAGGACCGCTGAATGTCGGTGCTGTGTTGATGCTGCCAGAAGGATTTAAGATTGCGCCCGAAGATCGGATTCCGGAGGAAATGAAAGAAAAGGTTCAAGACCTTTACTTCCAGCCCTACAGCGAAGACAAGGAAAATATTGTCGTCATCGGTCCTTTACCCGGTGAACAGTACCAGGAAATTGTCTTTCCAGTCCTTTCTCCCGATCCAAACTCAGACAAGTCAATTCGCTTTGGCAAGTATGCGGTTCATGTAGGCGGTAACCGTGGTCGCGGTCAAGTTTACCCGAATGGTGAAAAGAGCAATAACGCACTCTACGCTGCCTCTGTGGCTGGTCAAATCACCAAGATCGAAAAGTCTGAAGATGGTGGTTACCAGGTGACCATTCAGGCAGAGGATGGCAGTACCGTCACGGATACAGTTCCTGCTGGTCCCGCTTTGATGGTGTCCGAAGGTGAGGAAGTGAAGTCGGGTGCAGCGTTGACCGAGAACCCAAATGTTGGCGGGTTTGGTCAGGCTGATACTGAGATCGTGTTGCAAAACCCTAGCCGGATCCTGGGTCTGCTGGCATTCCTCGCGATTGTGACGCTATCTCAAATTCTGCTGGTCTTGAAGAAGAAGCAGGTTGAGCGGGTTCAGGCAGCCGAGATGCAGTTTTAGGATGGCAATGGGTGATGGGTAATGGGTATCGGCTTAACCGATAGTCAATGACCTATTTCCACTCATCCCATGATCTGTTCAGAATCCAACCAGCTTTTGTTTTATTTGCATAGAGAGGGATAGGTGATTGCCTATCCCTTTTTATTTAGCTCTCTGACACTGACACCTAACTATTTCTGCTTAAACGGTAGTTGTTGATTAATGTCATCCATCTCTCGCTGCTCCAGTTCATTGACTTCACCAATGTAAGCACGAAAAATCTGGGTCAGGCGTGGGTGATAGAAGCGGTGAACTGAGTGGTTTGGGGTGGCTGGAAAACCACGCCGTTTTTTGTGCCGTCCGCCTGCACCAGGGTCAAACGTCTGGATGTTGTGAGAAATCGCCCATTCAATCGGAGTGTAATAGCAAGCATCAAAGTGGAGACAATCAATATCCTGGGAGGCTCCCCAGTAGCGTCCATAGAGGTTGTCACCTTTCGTCAGGCAGAAGGACATACCAATTGGGTGGTGCAGATCATGCTCCTGGTAAGCGGCGATAAAAACAACCCGATGACTGTAGTGAGAGTGAAGCTGCTCAAAAAATGTTTGGGTGAGGTATTTGCTGCCCCACCAGCCAAATTTGTCGCAGGTGTCGCTGTAGAAAGCGTACATCAACGAAAATAAAGGTTTTGGAATATCTTCACCTGCGAGGGTGCGTAGGATTAACCCAGCTTTTTCGACCGCTTTTCGTTCCCGCTTAATGTTGCGACGCTGATTGGCGTTGAACAGATTCAAATAGTCATCAAAGGTTTGAAATTGCTGGTTTTGCCAGACAAAACTGTGGTGCAGCCAACTGGTGAAGCCGTGACGTTCAATCACAGGTTGCCAGTCTGGATCCACGTAGAGAAAGTTACAGCCAGAGATGCCGTTGCGATCGCAGAAGTGATCGATCGCATTCACCATGAAAGCGGTCAGTTCGTCTTCATCCTCGCCCGGTGCGATCAAAAATCGATAGCCTTCGGCGGGTGTAAAGGGTGACATGCCCAGCAGTTTGGGATAGTAGTCAATTCCCAGCCTTGCTGCCAGGTCTGCCCACTGGTGATCGAAGACAAATTCGCCGTAGCTATGACTTTTGATGTAGAGGGGAGCCACAGCAATCAGAGTGCGATCGCGCCAGACTGTCAAATGATTCGGCAACCAACCAGTCCGGGTGGTTACACTACCGGAGGTCTCCATATTGTGCAGCCACTCCCATTCAAAGAAGGGGGTTTTGAGTGGCATTGCTAAGGCATCCCATTCGGCTTGAGGGATCTCAGCAATTCGATTAATCCAGGCGATCGAATAGCGAGGCTTGAGTTGTTCCATAACCCGCGTTAAACACTTCATATAGCGTAATAGATCCCTACCAGAGCTAGGAGAAGTTGGCTTAAATTCTCTGATTATTTTGGCAGAACAGGATCCAAGGCTTTTAACTCCAGCCAAACAGGAAATAAAAGTGGCTCAAGCATTTGGGGAATCGAGTCTACCCGCCCCATGCTTGTCGCTAAGAGCAGTAAAACTAGAATTTCAGACAAGGTGGATGAGCCAGTCATGCCAAACTGAACGAGAGTGATCTCCCAGCTCTTAACGCTGTAACTTTCAACTTTCAACTCTCAACTTTCAACTTTCAACTTTCAACTCTCAACTCCTCGCCCCCCATCCCGTATCCTGCTCCAACCATGCTTCGATTCGTTTTTACATTACTCCTGACGCTGGTTTGCCTAATTGCCTGTCAGTCTGACCACGCGACCCTAACCGCTGATGTCACGGAAGCACCGGATGCGGATACGGCAACCTTGGTTTCCCGCCAGGTTAAACTTTCTGAGCCGTTTGTCTGGTGGGAGGCGGAAACTCCGGCAGATACTAATTTTCCACCTGCCGATCGCAATCCCTTTGTGCCTGCTAATGCAGCAGAAGCCGCAGTCCTGTCGGGGGGAAAGTGGATTGGGGTGGATGGGGATTATCAGTCTCCCTTGTTTTTGGAGTACAGCGTTACGGTTCCCGCAACGGGTTCTTACTTTTTCTATAGTCGCAAGTTCTGGCAACATGGTCCGTTTCGCTGGCGGTGGGATGACCAGCCCTGGCGGGAAGTGTCCAGCAAACCTTACCTAATGGATGAAGTGACTGTGCGACAGTTTGTGGGAGCGAACTGGGTCAGCTTGGGGCAGGTGGAGCTGGGGAAAGGCACCCACCAACTTCGAGTTGAAATGACCCAGGCAAAGGGAGCGGCAGCGTTTGACTGTTTTGTGCTAACGAAGTCACTGTTTCAACCCCGTGGCAAGTTGAAGCCAGATCAACGCTATGCCGCAAAAGACCTGACGGGTTGGTTTATTTTTGACCCAGAGGTGGATGGCTTTGCTGCCAGTGCTTTAGATTTGCGATCGCTGAACGAGTCGGTTGCGGGAGAAAAAGGACGCATTCTGGTCAAGGGGGAAGACTTTGTTCATGAACAGGACGGACAGCCAATTCGGTTTTGGGCGGTGAATACCGATATGCAGAACATCCAGATGGATCGCTCTCTGATGCGTTATATGGCACGCGCTCTAGCCAAGCGGGGTGTAAATATGGTGCGGCTGCATGGAGAAATCTGGTCAAAGGATTTTCGCCAGATTGACCCGGCGGATCTGGATCGGCTGTTTGCCTTTGTTGCCGCCATGAAACAGGAAGGAATTTACACCTGTCTGTCGGTTTACTTTCCCCTCTGGCTCAAGTTTGACGCAGCCAGTGGGTTTGCCGGATACAACGATCAGCATCCGTTTTCTCTGCTGTTCTTTAACCGGGACTTTCAGAAAATTTACTATGAATGGTGGCGATCGCTGCTTACCCCAGTGAACCCCTATACGGGAACTACCCTGGCAGCCGACCCGGCAGTGGCGATCGTAGAACTGGTGAATGAAGACTCCTACCTGTTCTGGACCTTCGAGCCGTACAAAACCATCCCCGCTCCCCAAATGGAAATTCTGGAGCGGCAGTTTGGCTCCTGGCTGGCAGCAAAGTATGGTGCTTTGGAACTAGCTCTAGAAAACTGGCCAAAGTCTCCCGCAGGCGATCAACCCAATCCAGAGCGAGGCGATCAACCCCAATCGGGTCGGGTTGGTTTCCTGCCCCTCTACGAAGTTTTTACTAATCCCGACTCTCGCCGCGCCCAGGACACAGCGACCTTTCTGACCGAACACCAGAAACAGTTTTTCCAGAAAGCGATTCGTACTCTCAAGCAGGACTTGCAATACCGGGGGCTAATCTACGCTTCCAACTGGAACACCGCCGATCCCCGCATTCTCGGTCCCTTAGACAAGTACAGCAATACTGTGGCAAATGTCATGGATCGGCATGGCTACTTTGGCTCTTTCCATCAGGGTGATCGCGCCTCCTATGCCCTCAGCAAGGGCGATACCTACCAGGATCGGTCTGCCCTGTTATTCATTCCCAGGGAAGGGGAGAAGGAGCCGGATTTTAACCTGCCGATTATGGATACCCGTTACAACGGGATGCCCTCCCTGATTACGGAGGTGAACTGGACCATGCCCAACCGCTTCCGGGCAGATTTCCCCCTGTTAGCGTCTGCCTATGGTTCCCTCCAAGGCTCAGATGGGTTCTTCTACTTTGTGACCGGGTATTCCTGGGCGGCATCCCTGGGCAAATTTGCGATCGCTTCCCCAGTCACATTGGGACAATTTCCGGCAACTGCCCTGATGTACCGCAAAGGGTTGCTGGAGCCAGGAAAGGATGTGGTAGATATTTCCCTTAAGCTGGATGATCTCTATGCCCTGCGCGGTGCGCCAGTCACAGCCCCCCAAAATCTGGATGAGTTTCGGGCCAAGGATGTGCCAGCAGGACAGGTATTAGAGAGCGATCGCGCCAGCAGCATCGACCCTCTGGCGTTTCTGGTCGGTAAGGTCAACCTGCGCTTTACCCAGGACAAGCCTGCATCCACTCAGATTGAGCTATCCAGTTTCAATGACCGCAACGCAAAAACCGTCCGTAGTTCCACTGGGCAGCTTGTTTGGGACTACGATAAAGGACTGGTCACGGTCAACGCACCCCAGGCTCAAGGTGTAACTGGTTTCTTGAAACGAGCCGGTACACTCCAACTGGGTAATGTCACCCTCAGTTCCGATCTGAATTATGGAACTTTCCTGTTGGTTGCGCTGGATGACCAGCCGATCGCCCAGTCTCGCAAAATGCTACTTCAGGTCATGTCTGAGGAACAAAACTTTGGCTGGAAAGCAGCAGGTTCGCCCCAAAAGACGATTGAAAGTGTCGGTAGCCCACCCATCCTCGTGCGCAATCTCTCTGGACAGGTATCCCTCCAGCGTAACGATGCCCAAAAGCTGGACGTGACAGCCCTGGATGCCAATGGCTACCCCGTTGCGACGGTAGGCAATGGGGCAAAATTCGACCTGCGCTCAGATAGTTTTTATTATTTGATTGGGAAGTAATCCGGCATCACTACTTACAGCGGTTATTGCTTGGGTAAGCCACAATTTGGTAGCTTAACCTGCATTATTCATGACGATTTCAAAAAATCTCTGGAAGGCTGGCTGAGAAACTAATCTGACGATTTGCCCAAAAAACAGTCTGCTTTTTGAGGTGTTTCTGCTATCAAGGTTCCAGGGGTTGGTGAATAATCCAGGCTAACTCGTGCGGAGACGCTTCGGGAAAAGTTCACCATTCGTTTTTGACTCTTCGCCTTCCAGGGTTTCCGGGTTAAACGCTGCCACTCCCCAGAATCAGCAATGCCCAGATCAACGCCGCCGTTTAAGCACCTTCAGCCGCTGTTTCAAATACCCCAAATTGGGAGCCTGATTCCCGTAGCGCCAGCGGACATAGGCATCGGAAATTTCTGAGATTACCGTAGCCCGATTTTCAGGTTGGTTTTGCCAGGACTGCTGTACATACTCCAGGGGAGTCTCCGTAGGGCGTTTACGAAATCCCTGGGTTGCCTGCCAGTCCAACATCTGACGATAGAGGCGCTCCATTGGAGCCAGTCTGGCTAACCACCGCTGATAACACCAGCCGCGCCAGCCTTTCCAGGCAAGCCAGCCCAGAAAACTGAGGGCGATCGCTCCAATCAGCCCTGTAAATGCACCCACCCAACCGCGTGTAAATAGTTGGTACAACCAGGTAATGGCACCAATCACAATCCCAAAGATGAACCTGAACACTCGGCTGATGCCACTCGTCAGGGGAGTGGGCAACCAACCAGCCACCCACTGCCAAAACTGCTGTAGTACGCTAAATGTCTGGTCGTCTTCAATCGAAGGTGGGATCAACTCATGACCGGGAATCGGGTCAAAGGCAAACCAGCCGTGTCTAGGGAAAAACACCTCTGTCACAGCATAGGCATCCGTATTGCGAACCACGTACAAGCCAGTGAAGGGATTGAATTCTCCGGGGGCAAATCCGACTGCCATCCGTGCCGGGATACCAATTGAACGCAGCATGAGGGTCAGCGTCGTCGAAAAGTGGTCAGGATAGCCGCCCTTATACTTAAACAGGAATGCCTCAGCCAGATCTTCATCCGGTTCCAGGAAAGGTAACTCTGACTGAAGTGTGTACCGTTGTTTCAATGCTTGTGCCAGGAATAGTGCCTTCTCATAGGTCGATGTGATCGGGCGGGGAGAGGTTGCCAGCAATTCTTCTGTCTGTTTCCGGATCTTCTCTGCAACCTGGGGCGGAACCTCCAGGTAATGCTTACGAATGGTGTTGGAGTATTTGGTTGAAGCCTGCTGCAATCGGGTGCGATCGCGGTAGGGAACCTCCGAAATCACAGTATAGGTCAAGCCCTCCAACAGTCCCAGGGGCGATCGCAAATTACCCTCCGGGTCAATCGCCACCTGCTGCGTCGGAAAAAACAGTTCCTTTGGCTGCATCAATGAAGGGATCAGATTTGGCAGTTCTGACACCACCGTGTAGGTCTGAATCACTTCTCGGCTTCGGTTCAACGTAGGGGGTCTGGGTAAGAAAAACTGGTAAGACCAACTGGGTCGAGTCACTGTCTCCGCGTCTTCATTCCGGGAAATTTCCCACCCCTGTCCTAGGTAACGGTCAAACGCCAGCACCCGCCAAAAGCCCTCAGCCTGAGACCGCACCCGCAGCACGATCTTCGGTTTCATCGCCCCCCGCAGGTTTTGATTGATGCGGTTGTTAAAGCCGTAGTAAAAGGTTTCATCCAATTCACCAGGACCCATTCCCTGGTTGCCCTGGCTTCCCCCTGCGCCATTTCCCTTCGTCGCATCTCCCTGCCGCACATAGCCCGGATTAATAATCTGGGAATTATCCTCAAACATTTCCTGACGGGGAGCGCTGACGGGAAACGTTCTGAGTTGGTAACCGGGGAGCCGGGGCAGACAGGCGAAAATAATCAGCCCCAGCCCCAGTGTCACCACTAAAAACATCCCCAGACGCTTTGGCGAAAGCCCCACCTGCTTAAACGGAGAGCGGTTCAGGTTGCTCAGTAGCCCCAGCCGGGAGCGGTAATCTAAGACCAGGACGGGCAGAGCGATCGCCAGAAACAGAAGTAACAACAGCCCAAAGGTCATTGTCTGACTCAGGGTGCTGGCAACCCCAATCAGGATCAGTCCGATCGCCATCGAGTAGCCCAGATCCTTGCGGCGGGGCAGGTCAAAACTATGTAAGACCTGAAGCTGCACCAGCAGTTCTGCCAGCACCAGGCGCGTATCATTTAACTCTGCCCGCAGCCCCACAAAAAATGCTGCCAGCGCCAGCAGCATTCCAATCGCAATCAAAAATTTTGCCGCAATGTTTTTTTCGTGCCGCCGATACCAGCTCCAGCAAGCACCCGCAATGCTGAGGGGTATCGCCCAGGCACTCATCGACGTAGATGCCGCCACATCGGTTGCCACAATCCCAACCAGCACCATCGCCTGTGCCAGCACCCGCAGCAGTAGCGACTCTTCAGTTAAAGGTGACGGTTGGGCTTCCACTCGCTGCCACCAAGGACCCACAAGCGGCAGCGATCGCATTCGTTCAGCCCTGAATAAACCAGACATTCGGTAGCGCCAGGATAACGGTTTTTCCTATTGCCATACTACCCACAATCCGATCTGGCTAACGGGATCCTGTCCTACTCTTGCTTCATTCGGACGGCAAACAGCACCGGGGTTGGGTCTTTTTCGGTAAGACGCACTTCCAGGATATAAATCTGGTTGGGTTGAATATCATTCAACTCTACGGTTAACAAACCTGTCGTTGAACGTTCAGCAGCGGACTGTAGCCCATTTCCACGCAGCAGTAGACTGCCCCCACAGGGTAGATTGCCTTGAATCCGGATCTGAGTAGTCTTAGCTTGATAGTCAGCTAGCAGAGTTAGCGCCCCTGCTTCAGTCAGCCATTGGCGCTCAATTTGCGGTTGCTGGGAAGAAAGGCTGAGGCTGAGGGAGGTCATAATTTCCCGTGCCGCCAGCAGGGATAAAACCATTTGCTGAGGCGGTACGGCAACCTCGTAGCTAGATGGGAAATTAGCCCCAGCGGTAGGGGTTGTCGCTTTATCAGACCGGGCAGGAGAGGTCATCACCAACCCTGCCAACTGGTTCAATGCCCCAGATTGACCGGGAAATAGCTCTTCAACCGCACGCACCAGCTTTGCACCCTCTAATAGGGAAGACTGCATCACATCCTGACAGCTCTGGAACAGTTGTGCCAGGACTTTTTCTGGCATCGGTACGGGTAGATTCAGGGTCTTGAGCTGGTTGCTCCAGATCCAGACAGGAACTTTCTGGTTTCCAGCAGGGGAAGCCAGTTCGGGTGTATTTTCAAGGGCGCTTTCAGAGGCGATCGCCGCATAGGGAACCGTCTCTGTTTCATAATCATGAATCTCTGTTTCCCAGGGGAACAAAGGTGGATTCTGTTGAATCTCGGTTTGAAGACGATGTTTCAACAGGGAATAAAAACGGTCTTGCACGGCAGGTATTTCTCCAAGATTGAATAGGGATTCCCGGTTAGAGGGAATAGTCTCAGATTCATGATGGTTGGAGGTTTCAGAGGATGCATCCTGCGGAAGATTAGAATCAAAGAAGTCTCGGCTAGGGGAGCCTTTAACTTCATAAAGCTCCTGGCTGATTACCTCTGCATCTGACAAGGATGCATTTGGAATCAGATCTTGCAGGAGCTTTAGTAATTTTCTCTGGAGAACCTCTGAGTCATCATGCATGGTTTATAGACTCCTAATTCGTTGGTAGACGCACTTGCTCCGGACAGTATTCGTTACGAATTTCCATCATTCCGAATTTCCCAGGCTTTCTCCAAAATCTTGAACCACTGTTTGCGAATTTGGCTCACGGTACTGTTTAGAGCCTGGGCGATCGCGGCATCTGCAAGCCCTTGCTGCTTCCGCTCAAGAATTTGGGACTGTTGACTATCTAACTGGGAGGTAAATACCTGCCAGCGCTCTGGTGTCAACCCCAGATTATTGCCGAGGTCAACCTCCAGCCACTGATGCACCAGTTCCCACTGATGGGACAGGGCAAATCGGATCAAGTGATACTTAAACCGCTGCTGCAAATAGTCCCGTTCCCGGGGGGTTAATTCTAAAATTGCCTCAATCTCATTGGCAGGCATGTCTTGCAACCGGAGGACAAAATACTTCACGCAGTCCTGCTGGTTCCGCTCCTCCAGATAGGCAATTAGTTGATCAATCACTGTTTGGCGCAGGTTATCTTCCGTCGGTTCCGGCTCCTGAGCTACCATCTGCTCCCGCACCTGGTGAATCGATGCCGCATTCCATTGATGGTCGTTCTCCCCCGAAGCGCCTTCTGCCGCTCGTTCAATGTCAACTGGAGTCTCGATTGGCTGCTGCTGCGAAAAAGTCTGGGCACGCAAAATAATCAACTGCTGATTGCGGTGCCCTGGCAGTGGGATGCGGCGCTTCCCATACCGTTCGGTAAATGCCATCCACTCCGCCAGTTCTAACAGTGTGGTGGGCTGATAGGTAGAAGTTAACTGCGTCTCCCGTCGAAATGCATTGAGTGCCTCCATATAAAAGTTCTGGAGGAAGTCCTCAATCATCGTTAACCGCGCCTGGTAGCTAGACTGGGTGTGGGGAGGGGTAATGTAGCGATAGACAACAGCACTCAAATTGCTGTGTAGATCGACCCTGCCCCTAACCGAACCTAACTTATAGTAATGAATACAATGATGCAACCGATGTTTTGCCAGTGCTACCCCCCAGGATTCAACCTCGCCAGAGGCTTGAATTCGTTTGCTTTCCGAGCAAATGCGACTGACTTCTTTTGAAATGCGGTTTGCAACGTCCCGGCAGTTCTGCTCAGAAGCGTTGGTTAACAGTCGTAGCTCGTTGAACACCAGTTGAAAAGATGGCTCCACGCTCTGGCAGATATCCCCCACAGCTTTCAAACCTACAATACGACAGGAATTAATAACGATTTCCTCAATTGTGACAACAATATCGAGATAGCGTCCAGATCAATCTAACCCAAATTGGTGGGTTCATTCCGCTTATCTGCTGCCAGAACTAAAACTGGTCTTTCGGCTGTCTCAGGTCAGAAAATTTTGATCGGTTTTCCTTCTCAAGAGAAAGATAAAGTCATAAATATACAAAGATGGATTCTGATGGCAATGGACTTAGACCAACAAATTCAATTGCTGATAAACAGTGCCCCTCAGGATGGAGCCACTCCGGACCTGGTGCAGGCGATCGCTCCCGTCCTCAAACAACTGGCAGGAAGGCTCCGCCACGCCCAGTATTACATTCCCCAAACCGTTGATCAAGAATGGGCAATCACCGTTTTGGAAAACCCAACCCAACCCGCTGAAGAAAAAACAGTGATCTATGCCTATGCCACCCTCAAAGATGTATCCCTCGGTCCTTACCTGATGCAAGACCCATTGATGATGGCGCTGCCAGTTCCAGTCACCCACATCCTATTCCAGATGCTCGCGATGGATACCGTCCATAGCGCCATCTTCTTTGAAACACCCGGCGATCCCAACTTTGGTACCGAAATCCAGCGCCAGGAGCTAACTGACATGGCTCAGGCACACCTATTAAAAAGTCAAGCGATCGGTAAACCCACGCTGCCACCCGATATTGCTTAAGGCTCAGGGTTGAAGGGTGAAGAGGGGCAGGTTGAGAATGGAGTCGAGAAGGGGGGAGGAAGGAAAGAAGTCAATAGTTCTAACTCCAAAACTCAAGACTTTTACCCCTCTGACTCCGATGCCTAAACCCCTGACCTAACTTATCCTCCACCACTTTATAAACATATGTAACAATATTGACGGCAAACCGGCTTAATGTCTTGACAGCAGATGAGACAGTCGATAATCTAACATGCATACCCGGGTACAAAAACTGAGAGTTCTATGCAAGACAAGCAAAAAGTTACATTGTATCTCCCGCCTGACCTGCACCGTCAACTCAAGGTGCGAGCAGCCCTTGACGCTGAGACAATGACGGACATCGCTCAAAGAGCCATTGGGTTTTACCTCTCCCACCCGGAAGTGGTTGCGCATTACGAGGAGGGTCATGGTCAAGCTCATCGGGTCTACAGTTGTCCTGATTGCTCTTCTCCAGTTGTTCTGCGAGATGGTGACATGGTTTCCTTAAGAAAGCAGTCAGGTGTCATGGTTGAAGATGCACTTCCGGTTGGAAGCAGTGCTTCTGTAAATTCAGTCAAAGCTAACCCTCAAGGTGAGGGAGAACTAGTTCCCTGCTAGGTTTCAGTTTCACCCTAGAGTTTTGACTTAAGTAAATTGTTTGTGGTTTTGTTCACGGTCATCTGTTCGCCTTGTTCTGTTCGCTTTGGTTTAGTTCGCTTTGTAAGTGGGGATCGATTCAGCACTTTGGAAACGCTAAGGTCTAAGGCGTCTGCGCTGTCTCTAGTGGGTTGATGTTATGCATGAAGAGCTAGGTATTCTAATACAAGCCCAATATCCCCTGGTCTACCTTGTCACTTCTGAGGAGGAGCGGGCTGAACAGACCATTGCTGCAATTGCTCAGAACAAGCCTCAGCGAAGGGTGTTTGTCTGGACTGTAACTCATGGGATTGTTGAATATGGGCAACCCCGCAATGTGACTCAGCACAATACGGTTTCCCCTGAGGCGGCGATCGAATGGGTCACCCGGCAGCGAGAACCTGGGATGTTTGTGTTCAAAGATCTTCATCCCTTTTATTCGGCTCCGGTAATTCGCTGGTTGAGAGATGCGATCGCCAGTTTCAAGGGTAGCCAGAAGACCATCATTCTCATGTCGCCGGTTCAAGAAATTCCGATTGAGTTGGAAAAGGAAGTTGCTGTCCTTGACTTCCCAATGCCCAGCATGGCTGAGTTGAATCAAGTTCTCTCTACCCAGTTAGAGCAATCTCGTGGGCGTCGGATTACCACAGAAGCAAGGGAAAAGCTGTTGAAGGCGGCTTTGGGTCTAACCCGTGACGAGGCAGAAAAGGTTTATCGCAAAGCGCAGGTAACCGCAGGACGGCTGACGGAAGAAGAGGTTGGAGTCGTCCTTTCTGAGAAAAAGCAACTAATTCGGCGTAACGGAATTCTGGAATACATTGAGGAGGACGAAACGATTGACTCGGTTGGTGGCTTGGAAGAGTTGAAACGCTGGTTAAAGCAACGATCCAATGCCTTTACCGAACGTGCCAGGGAATACGGGTTGCCCCAACCGAAAGGGATGCTCATTCTGGGGGTTCCCGGCTGTGGTAAATCTCTGATAGCCAAAACAACTTCTCGCCTGTGGGGGTTGCCCCTCCTGCGTCTGGATATGGGGCGAGTCTATGACGGCTCAATGGTTGGACGCTCTGAGGCGAACCTGCGGAATGCCCTTAAAACGGCTGAATCCATTTCTCCTGCCATCCTGTTTATTGATGAGTTAGATAAAGCCTTTGCCGGTGGTGCAGGTTCGGCTGACTCGGATGGGGGCACTTCCAGTCGGATCTTTGGTTCTTTCTTAACCTGGATGCAGGAAAAGACTTCTCCAGTATTTGTGATGGCAACGGCAAACCGGGTTGAGCGGTTACCGGGAGAATTCCTCCGCAAGGGGCGCTTCGATGAAATTTTCTTCGTTGACCTGCCCACTGCCGAAGAACGCCAGGAAATTTTTAAGATTCACCTATCTAAGCGGCGGCGAGAGATTGCTCGATTTGATCTGGATCAACTAGCGAATGTCTGCGATGGTTACTCAGGGGCAGAGATTGAACAAGCCCTGGTTGCTGCGATGTATGAGGCATTTGCCCAGGAGCGAGAGTTTACTCAGTTGGACATTATTGCTGCCATCAAATCGACATTGCCGCTTTCTAGAACGATGACCGAGCAGGTAACTGCCCTGAGGGATTGGGCAAGGCAGCGCGCGCGACCTGCGGCATCCTCGGTTGCTGAATACCAGCGACTCGAGTTCTAAAGCTTTCTTCTGCTTCCCAACAGAAGGAAAGGCTAGCGAAAGCTAGCAGTTTACCCCAAGCTAATGGCATCTTGCTATTAGCAATTAGCTAACCAAACGTTGTTCTCAAAGTCTCCACAGGAGGAAACCTAAAATGTCCCACTTTAGCACACTGCGCACCAAGATCACGGAAGCTGAAATTCTGAAGGCTTCTCTCCGTGACCTGGGTATTTCTGTTAAGACGGAAGCTGATGTTCGTGGATACAACGGGCAACGGGTTCGTGCTGACATCGTTGCTGTTCTGGAAGGTGAATATGATCTGGGCTGGTCTCGCAATTCTGATGGTTCCTTTGACCTGATTGCTGACCTCTGGGGTGTTGCCAAAAAGCATAACCAGACCGAACTGATCAATTCTATCAACCAGAAGTATGCTGTGAACAAGACTCTGGCTGAAGTCAAGCGTCCTGGCTTACAGAACGCGAATGTTAAACTCGTTCTTCAAAAGTAGTTTCTCTGCGCGTTCCCAAACTAGCGGGTTAACCCTCCCCGGTTAGCCCGTTTTTTGATGGGATATTGTAGAGACGCGCTCAGGTGCGTCTCTACAGTTTTTTTACCCTTAATCCCTATGCTCCCCATTTCCCCTGAACACGAACGCCAGATTAGACAGATTCTGCGTAGCTGCGGTCAGCAGGCTGAGCAGATGTCAGCCAGTCAGTTTGAGGTTTTTCAGAAAGGTCCCAATGACTATGTCACCAGCATTGATGCTGCCTTAGACCGCAGGCTATCTACCGCTTTCACCGAACTTTTCCCGGGGGATGGTGTCATTACAGAAGAGAATCCGCAGTCCAGACAGAAGTTTGATGCTGGGTATTCACGCCTCTGGTGTATTGATCCCATCGATGGAACAGAAGATTTCATCCACGGTAAGCCCGATTATGCAGTTATGGTGGGGCTGCTGCAAGATTATCAACCGATCGCCGGATGGGTGGGTGCCCCTGCCACTGATCAGGTTTACTATGGTGGACTGGATTGGGGGTTATTTCGAGCTAGCGCGGATCAGCCGCCGGAACCGCTTGTAATCGTTGAGCCAGAACCTCCGACCAAGGGATTCTGTCCGATTGTGATTGGGAAGCGGGATCAGGCAAACTATGGAGCGGCGATCGCCCAGTTCATTCCGGCTGCCCAGTTTTACTCTCTTGGCAGCTTTGGTTTAAAGGTCATGGAAGTGATTTTAGGACACGCTGGGCTTTACCTGTATTTCAATCAGCGCGTCAAAGTATGGGATACAGCCGGTCCGCTAGCGCTGGCAAAAGCAGCAGGTTTGGTTTGCTGTGATATGCAGGGACAGCCCCTCCGTTCAACCCCGGATGTGATTAACCCCGCTACCCTTGCCCACACTCAACCGATTGTGATTGGCTGGTCTCGCTATGTCGAGGTATTGTTGCCAAAGCTTCAGGAGTCCGTTGGGGAAGCTATTGAAAGTTTTTCGTGGTCTCAGTAGACCGTCTATACTAACTGTTATCCACACTCCATATAATCCGTAGATTCTCCCTGAGAGAAGGTTTGCAACCCTGGCATTATGGAAACAGGGAGTTCCTGTATCACAATGCCAGCTTTCCCTTTTCGTTAGTTAGTGTTATTTCTTTAAGTTTTCATGCAGATCGAAGCCTTTAGTGAGCTGTTTCCGCTTTTAACCGCTGCCAATCCAGAAACTCTGGAATGGCTTCTATCCGTTGCTGTTGAGCATGAATATCCTGCCAATCGCGCCGTTTTGATGGAGGATGCGTGGGGCAATGCGGTTTACTTTATTGTGTCTGGTTGGGTCAAGGTGCGCCGTTTATCTGGGGCGGGTTCAGAGGATGTGGTAGCTCTGGCAATCCTGGGGCAGGGGGATTTTTTTGGGGAAATGGCGATTCTGGATGAATCTCCCCGCTCCACCGATGTGATTGCTTTGTCAGCGGTAAAGCTGATCAGTATTTCGGCTCAACGGTTTATCCAAACTCTGTTTAAGGATCCCCAGTTGCATCACCGGATGCTGCAATTAATGGTGCGGCGTTTGCGGCAAACCAATATCCGGTTTCAACTGCGCCACCAACCCCCCGCCGTTAAGCTGGCAAATACGCTGGTTGCCCTGGGAGAGAACTATGGGCAGGAAACTCCCAACGGGGTTGAGATTTTCAATATTCCCTATAAGGATCTGGCGGACGTGACGGATATTGGAGTTGAGGAAACCTCCAAGATTATGGAGAAGCTGGACGGGAAAGGCTGGATCAAAGTTGATCCGGCAAACCAGGCAATTTACCTGCTAAATATGAAGCAACTCATGCATTTGGCGGGCAAAATTTCTCATAAGAGCGCAGGTTGAACAACTGGAGTAGGTATAGGAGATGAACCGGGAAGAGCCAGGGTTTGAACGGGCATCGGAAATAAATGACTTTCAGGAATTGGAAAACCGCCTGAAGCTAGACCATGATGCTGACTCGCCTACCCAGGGTCGCTCTGTCCCTCAAATTCATTATCAAGTGGCAATGCCCCAACCTCAAACCCATTTGTTTGAGGTGACTTTGCAGATCACTGGTTGGCAACCTAATTCGTCACGGCTGGATCTCAAAATGCCCGTCTGGACGCCAGGGTCTTACCTGGTACGGGAGTATTCCAAGCATTTGCAGGACTTTGTTGCCTTTACCGAAGAGAATCCCGATTCCCAGTTACCCTGGCGGAAGCTGGGCAAAAACCACTGGCAGATTGAACTCCAGGGGCAGACTGCTCTCACTATTACCTACCGCATCTTTGCGAATGAGTTGACCGTGCGGACTAATCACCTGAATGGAACGCATGGTTACTTTAATGGAGCCGCTCTATTTTTCTACATTCCAGGATATGAGCAGTGCCCAATTCAGGTCGCGATCTCCCCGCCTGATTCCACCTGGAAGGTGGCAACCGCTCTCCCGCCCGTGGCTGGAATGCCCAACACATTCCGGGCAAGAGACTTTGACACCCTGGTGGATAGCCCCTTTGAGGTGGGAATTCACCGGACCTACGAGTTTGATGCCCAGGGTAAGCCCCATCAGCTAGTCGTTTGGGGCGAGAGCAATTTAGAACCAGAACGGCTGATTGCAGACATGCAAAAGGTGATTCAGGTAGAGGCTGCTTTGTTTGATGGCTTACCCTACGATCGCTACCTGTTTCTGTTGCATCTGGCTGCCCAAGGATTTGGTGGATTAGAACACAAGGATTCCTGCTCTCTGATTTATCAGCGCTTCGGGTTTCGGAATCAGGACAAGTACAACCGCTTCATTCAACTGGTTGCCCATGAGTTTTTTCACCTCTGGAACGTAAAGCGGATTCGCCCCAAAGGACTGGAGACGTTTGATTACGAGCAGGAAAACTATACCCCTTCCCTCTGGTTTAGTGAAGGGACAACCAGCTTTTACGATCTGGTGCTTCCTTACCGAGCCGGAATCTACGACGCACGGGTGTATCTCAACGCCCTGAGTAAGGAAATAACCCGCTACCTGACTACCCCTGGGCGTAAGGTTCAACGTTTAAGTGAGTCGAGCTTTGATGCCTGGATTAAGCTTTACCGGCAGGATGCCAACAGCCCCAACTCCCAAATGTCCTACTACCTGAAAGGCGAAATGGTTTCACTGCTACTGGATCTACTGATCCGGGAGCGGCATGGGAATCGGCGATCGCTGGATGACGTGATGCGTCGAATGTGGGAACAGTTCGGCAAACCAGAGATTGGCTTTACCTCAGATGAGTTACAGCAGGTCATCGAGTCCGTCGCCGAAACAGATTTAAGCGGCTTCTTTGAGAACTATTTGAATGGACTGGATGAGCTGCCCTTTGATGATTATCTGAACCCGTTCGGGCTGTGCCTTCAGGGGGATATTAATGGTGAAGCAGGAACCCCCTACCTGGGTCTTCAGATGAAATCTGAAAGTGGGCGAGAAGTAATTAAGGGTGTTGAGTCAGCCTCTCCTGCGCAAACGGCTGGTCTTGATGCAGGGGATGAACTCCTGGCGCTGAATGGAATTCGAGTCAGCGCCGAGCACCTGAGTGAACGACTGAGAGACTACAAACCGGGAGATACCATCCAGATGACCTTTTTCCATCAGGATGAACTGTGTACGCGAGAGGTAACTCTGGAGCCACCCCGATCAAGCCGCTACCAGATTGTGCCGCTAGAGCAACCAACTACGACCCAGCAGGAGAACCTTACAGGTTGGTTGGGGCGATATGCGGGAGAGGGATTAAATCTCAGGCAATTATGACAGGGCGTTAACGATGGTGTAGCGACAATTTCAAACCATTGGTTTATGCAAAAGTGCCCACAAGCAACCCAACTAGAATTGAAGAAACTGTTTATCTAATCCAAACCACCTCACCTATCCTTGCAGCAATGGGTGCGAATCTAGATAGGTCTTCCTATGATTGAAATTTTGGCTGCACTCTCCGCCTCTGCCGCTGCGGGGATGAGAATTGCTCTGCCTCTGCTGGTCATTGCTCTACTATATGGAAATAGCCTCTGGTCGCGGATACCGTTACTTTCTCGAATCGATCCCCCAATTGTTTTAGGGATTTTGGTGATCTGGTCGCTGGCTGAGGTTGTGCTTTCCAAAGACCGCTTTGGGCGGCGGATCCTTCTGCTCGTCCAATTGGCGTTTAGTCCCCTGGTTGGAGCAATTTTAGGCATGGCAGTTGCCCAGATAACCGGAAATCCAGTCTGGCTTGTATGGCTACTGGGAGGCATCGGCGGTTTACTGGCACTGGTGTTACAGCTTGTCCAGGTTGGTTGGTCTTACCGATTGGGCAACGTTCCCCTCTGGGTGATTTTTGCCCAAGACACACTCTGCGTTTTATTGGTTCTGTTTGCCCTGGATGCTCCCAGCCAGGGAGGGATCATTGCTTTACTCCTACTCTGGCTCGCAATTCGGAGTTCCAAGGAGTGGCACCGCTGGTATCGAGCACAGACAACTCCCGGACAACGAGGCAATCCCAGAAAATATAAGCGAGACCCTGACTAACACCTATCTTTCTTCCCTTGCCTTCAGCACAATAAATCGCCCAAATAACCCAACCGTCTCAAAGTGGTAGGACGGTAGCCAGGTGCTGATGGATAAATCCGTCACGTAAACACTGAAAAGAACATAGTTTTGTCGCTCCGTGCCCCGGGCGATAATACGCTTGATCTCCGTCTGATTTGTTCTTAATAGGGATTCGCACTGCGCCTGACCAATAATAGGCACCTTTGTACACAGATTCTCTCCGGCATAGTCAATCAGTGCGCCTGTCGCAAACACTTCATAGGCTGGTTGCTGAGGGTTGGTCGCTGCCATGATTCCCCCCAGCGCGGCAACGGCAAGCCCTGACGCGATCGCAACAATTTTCCACTTCTTCATATCACTCCTGACATCCACCTGGATTAGAACGATGTCCCCTAAGCTAAAAAGTTCCTCTCAAAGAAACTTCTCCACCCTCCACCCTACACCGTTTGGCTGAGCGCTGATGTCGAAGCCCCACCCCAACAAACCTGAACTTAATGCCCCGGAACGTGGTAGTTAGTAGTTGTTAACAGCAATTCAAAAAACGCCAGATTAATGACAGTAACTGACGATAAAACAATTGTGCGGGAATACTTCAACGCCACCGGGTTCGATCGCTGGCGCAGAATTTATGGCGATGGCGAGGTCAATAAAGTCCAGTTAGATATTCGTACCGGGCACCAGCAAACCGTTGACACATTATTGTCCTGGCTGAGAGCGGATGGCAATCTGGCGGAAATCACCGTCTGCGATGCGGGGTGTGGCGTTGGCAGTCTCAGCATTCCCCTGGCAAAAGAAGGGGCAACCGTCTTTGCCAGCGACATTTCTGAAAAAATGGTAAGCGAAGCAAAAGAGCGGGCAGTTGCCGAACTGAGCGACATCAGTAAGCTCACCTTTGCGGTTCAAGATCTGGAAACTTTAAGTGGACGCTATCATACGGTTGTCTGCCTGGATGTGTTAATCCACTACCCCCAGGAGAAGGCAGCAGAGATGATTACTCACCTCAGCGATCGGGCAGAGTCCCGCCTGATTCTCAGCTTCGCGCCCAAAACCTTGTTCTATGAAACCTTGAAGAAAATTGGCTCCTTTTTCCCCGGTGCCAGTAAAGCAACCCGTGCCTACCTCCATAGCGAAGCGGAGATTGTCCGCATCCTGGAAAGCCAGGGATGGACCATTCAGCGCAGCGCCATGACCAAGACACGGTTTTATTTCTCACGGATGCTGGAGGCGGTGAGGTAGGTGGTAGGTGAATAGTTGTTGGTTGTTGGTTGTTAGCGATTGGAGGGATCCATCTAATACCAATTCTCTTTGAAGCTGCCCAGAAGAACGCCTGGTAGACAAGGGGCTTAAGCCCCTTGTTAAGTGCAAACTCATATTGAACTGGTATACCAAGCAGCAATTACTACCTATTACCCATTACCCGCTCCCTAACTCAAAGCTCAAAATTCTCAATTTTTAACTCTTCACTTTGCCGTCCCTTCCCAATTTCCAAGTGTGACAAATTAGGGACAATCTTTTGGCAGAAGGTTAGGATTGTTGTCAATCTTTTGTCGTGAGCCTTCTGGCACCATGAAACTGGTTAAGAAAATATTTGGGGGACTGCTTCTCTCCTTTGGCTCTGTAGTCCTGTTAGCGATCGCGGTCGGAAGTGTAGCAGAGGAAAATATCAAAGAAAAAACCTCTCTGATTGCAGGTGGATTACTTTTGGGGCTTCCGCCTGCTGTATTAGGAGGCTGGTTACTCCGGAGTTCGCAGTTGCAGCACCAGCAGGAGCAGCGCGATCGCCTCCGTTCTGCCTTTTTTAATTTGTTGAAGCAGGGGAATGGACGGATCACTGCCCTTGGTTTTTCGATGGAGGCTGGGCTGGAGGGCAGTGAAGCAAAGGCATATCTGGATGAGCGTGCCGAAGAGTTTGGCGCTAATTTTGAAGTTAGTGAGACGGGGGATCTTTCCTACCGATTTGACCTGGGTATGACAAAATTACCAGCCAGTTCGGCACCGGCAACCCTGGAAGCGGGTTCACCCGCAGCAATTTCTACAGCGGCTTTTCCTGGAGCAACCTTTGATATCATTTTAGAAACCTTACCCCCAAACCGGAAGATTGAAGCCATCAAGATTGTGCGGCAACTCACCCATCTGGGGCTAAAGGAAGCAAAAGACCTGGTGGAAGCCATCCCTACACCCATCAAAGAGAAGGTATCTGACGCGACTGCCCACGAGTATAAACGCAAACTGGAGGCGATCGGGGCGACGGTGATGATTATCGCCAATTAATCCCATATAGGGTTTCCTTTCTGGGTGAGGTATCGATGAAGTTAGCAACCAAGATTGCAGCCGGAGCGTTGTTGGGGATTGGAGTCCCGATTTGCCTGTTAGCCACTGCCAGACTGCTAGATCCCAAAACAATTCCGCAGGAGCGGTTTGAGCTTGAAGTTGCCCTGATTACTCTGGGGTTACCATCAACGGCTCTGGGTGGGTGGTTTGCTTTGAAGACCACTGATAAAAGGCGGCGGGAAGAGCGCGATCGCCTCCAGTCTGCCTTCTACCGACTCATCCGGCAAACGAAAGGACACCTGACCGTGTTGCAATTTGCGATGGAAACTGGGTTGGATGGAGAAGCTGCCAGGGATTACCTCAACCTGAGGGCAAAAGAATTTAATGCGTCCTATAACGTGACCGAAGAAGGCAGTCTCACCTATCACTTCGATCTGGGTGGATTTGCTGCCGGTACTCTACCGGCGACGACAGAGACTTTTGACGTGGTACTGGAAGAGGTTCCTCTCAATCGAAGGCGGCAGGCAGTTAAAGCCATCCGTGAGTTGACTGGGTTGGAGTGGCAACAGGCTAAAGCCCTGGTCAAACGCTTACCGGAGCCTGTCGTCCTGCAACGGGGGGTACCGAAAGCCGTTGCCGAGGCTTCTAAACGGCGATTGGCAGCCGTTGGTGTAGAAGTCTTGATTGTTCTGAACTGATTTCCCGTTCAACTAACAATCCCTGCTCATCCCAACCAGCTCTTGAGTCGTTCAGCAATTTGAGGACGGCGCAGTTTCCGCATTGCCTTGCTCTGAATCTGACGCACTCGTTCACGGGAAAGGTTGAACAACCCACCCACTTCTTCGAGCGTACAGGGCTTACTGGAGGCGAGTCCATAGCGTAAAGAAATAATATCCTTTTCCCGCTCGGTCAATACATCGCCCAGCACATCCCAGATTTCCTGGCGCAGCATGGTTTCGCTCATTTGCGCCTCTGGGGACTGGGTATCTCCATCTTCCAGCAGATCCATCAATTCGGTGTCTTCTCCTTTGCCAACCCGGTGGTTGAGCGAGAGAGACTTGCGCCGCACCTGTTGCAAATTGCGGAGCTGATCCGCAGGCATCTCTAACGCCTGTGCCAGTTCGACTTCGGTGGGATTGCGGTTTAACTCTTTGCGCAAATCACGGTGCGCCTTTTTCAGCTTGTTCAGCTTTTCAACAATGTGAATCGGCAACCGGATCGTGCGGGCATCGTTAGCGATCGTGCGAGTGATGCCCTGGCGAATCCACCAATAGGCGTAGGTAGAAAACTTGTAGCCCTTGTCAGGGTCAAATTTTTCGGTGGCACGGTTTAAACCCAAAGCGCCTTCCTGAATCAGATCCAGGAACGGAACGCCCCGATTTAGGTAGCGTTTGGCGATCGACACGACCAGCCGTAAATTGGAGCGGATCATCTTCCGCTTGGCGACCCGGCTGCGATGGAATTTATGTTCTAACTGCCGCTCGGTAAGACCCTGGGCGGCAGCTAGTTCTGCCCGACTGGGAGTCCGTCCCAACTCTTGGGTCAACCTTGCCTGAAGGTCTTCCATTTCCACCAGATAGCGGACACAGCGGGCAAGCTCCACCTCTTCGTTGGGCTTCAACAACGGGTAGCGTGCCATTTCCTTAAAAAAGGCTCCCACCGCATCATCGGAGAGAGTTTTACTGTAGCCAGAGGGTCGCGCCGTAGCAATTTGATCCAGGCTACCACTGACTTCAGCCTCTTCTGGAAGATCATCGGGCTGAAGCATATCATGCTGAAGAGAATCGGCATTGATGGAGTCAATCTCGTCGTCAACCGGCTCTTCCAGATCGGGTTCGACGGGTAAATCCCCCGCGATCGCTTTTTTCAGCACATCCATTGCAGCAAACCCAGACATTTCAGGCAATGGATCGAACTCAGCTTGAAAGGAGTCTACGGATTTAGAAGGGTGAATCTTTTGATACATATGAATAAAAGATTTAACAGGGGGGCTTCGTATCGTATTGAATAGGGTAAAGGATTGTTGCAGACAGGCATTTAACTTTGCCCAGGCAGGGAAGGCTGGATTTATAAGGAGGATTCAGCCTTTAGAAATCGGTCATGATGGAATCGGTCATAATCCAGAAGATTAAAGCACCAATCGCAACGGTGCGAGTCGATTTTGGGCTTTCTGAATAAACTACTGGATGTTGATTTTCAGATTGTTCGTTCAACTACAAAAGGTGTTTTCGGTCTTAAGCGTCTCACTGCCAACGTTACAATCTGGCGGTTGTATCCTCACACCTGAGAGTTCACGTTTGAATTTTTTGTTTCTCTACCCTACCCTACTTTTTTCAAGTCTGGGGAAAACCCTGCAACTTTTTCTTTTAATAGAGAGCCAGTCAGGTTGCCCTGGGAATTCCTAAACAGTCAATCCTTTAATTCTTCCTCAAGAACTGCCTTTAATCAGCGACTTAGGCTGGAGAATTGGAGTTGAGTCAACCCTATCATCAGCAAGTCACCGCCTCGACAGACGATCTATTTTTATAGAATTTTGTGGAGGGAATCGGTCTCTGGTGAGGAAAAGAAACATTCGTTTACTTCCATTGCACAGTGATAGACGGCTTTGCTATAAAAGGCTCTCATATCCGTCAGGTGAATGCACTCTATCAATGGACAGAAAGCAAGCCGTAAGGAGTGATTGTAACGATGTCTAATCGGTTTGCTGGAGTATCCTCTCTGGTTATGGCAGAACTGGGAGAGATCTATGAAGCATCCGCCACACAGGTTCTTTGGGTGGAGGCATTGGTCGATTGTCCAGGGGCGCAAGGGCTGTTTACTTACCGGCTGCCCGCCCAGATGACCGTGCAGTCTGGGGATATTTTGAGTGTGCCATTTGGGTCCCAGCAGGTGGGGGCGATCGCCATTCACTGCCGTCATTCTCCCCCCCCCGATCTGGAAGCGACCCAACTGCGGGCTGTCGAAGCCATCATCCACTCTGCCTTCTTTCCCCACCACTACTGGAGCTTGCTTCAGCAGGTGGCAGATTACTACTCCACCCCATTGATGCAGGTTGTGCGGGTTGCCTTGCCGCCAGGGTTGCTGTCACGATCGCAACGGCGGATAAAACTGAAGTCCCCCGCTTCCCCCCCTCCCCCCCTCCCCCCTTCACCCCCCGCTCAGGATCTCCTGCATCTTCTCCAACACAGCAAAACGGGTGATTATAGCTGGCAGCATCTCCAGCGACAGGTCAAGGGAGCCAATCGGGGGCTGCAAGAACTGCTGCGGCTGGGTTGGGTAGAAAGTTACCTGGAGCCGCCCAGCCCACCCCGCCCGAAGCTACAGCAGGCAGTCACTCTGGTTCCCAATTTCACTGCGCCAGACCTGACCCCGCGCCAGCAAGAAATTGTCACCGTACTGCGACGGCAGGGAGGAGAAATGTGGCTGGCAGACCTGTTGCAACTGTGCCGAACCAGTTCAACCACGGTGAGAACCCTGGCGGCAAAAGGATGCCTGATCATTCAGCCCAGGGAAGTGTTGCGTTCAGAGAGCGGCATTGCTCTGGAGGGCGATCGCCCAAAGCCGCTAACCGCTGACCAGGCGGAGGCACTGACTCAGATCCAGGCTATATCTGGGTTTCGCCAGGTGCTATTGCATGGGGTCACAGGTTCGGGGAAGACGGAGGTTTATTTGCAAGCGATCGCGCCCATTGTGCAACGGGGACAATCTGCCCTGGTACTGGTGCCTGAAATTGGGCTTACTCCCCAGTTAACCGATCGGTTCCGGGCACGGTTTGGCGATCGGGTTTACGTCTACCACAGCGCCCTTTCGGAAGGCGAACGCTACGATACCTGGCGACAGATGCTGAACAACGAACCACAGATTGTAATTGGCACCCGCTCTGCAATTTTTGCCCCCTTCCCTAACCTGGGTCTGATTATTCTGGATGAAGAACACGACTCCAGCCTCAAGCAAGACCAGCCTGCCCCCTGCTACCACGCCCGCACCGTTGCCCACTGGCGTGCTGAACTGGAGAATTGCCCCCTGGTCCTGGGGTCAGCCACCCCTTCGCTGGAAAGCTGGACAGCGGTACGAGGTTGGGCGATGGGGGGCAGAGGTGAGGAGGGGCAGGGGAGCAGAGGAGAAAAGGGGCAGGGGAGCAGGGGGGCAGGGCAAGCAAAGGATACACCAAATCCATCACCCCCCACCCCCGCACTCCTCACTCAACCCTGTGGGAATACCAAAGGCGAACACCCCTCCACCCCCCTCTACCTCTCCTTACCCCAACGGGTCCATGCCCGTCCCCTGCCTCCCATTGAGGTGGTGGATATGCGGCAGGAGTTACAGGAGAGAAATCGTTCGATTTTTAGCCGATCGCTGCAATCAGCCTTAAAAACGCTTCAGGAGCGCCAGCAGCAGGGTGTCCTGTTTATTCATCGGCGGGGACACAGTACTTTTGTTTCCTGCCGTAGTTGTGGGTATGTGGTGACCTGTCCCCACTGTGATGTCTCCCTGGCGTACCATCAGGTTCATGCGGAGGCGATCGCCCAGTTGCGCTGTCACTATTGCAACTATGTCCAAGCCCTGCCTAAAACCTGCCCTGCCTGCGAGTCGATTTATTTTAAGCACTTTGGCAGTGGCACCCAGCGAGTGGTGCAGGAACTAGAGCGGCTGTTTCCGACTCTGCGAGTAATACGGTTTGACAGCGATACCACCCGCACCAAGGGTTCCCATCGGGCACTGCTTACCCGCTTTGCCCAGGGAGAAGCCGATGTCCTGGTGGGCACCCAGATGTTGACGAAGGGGATTGACCTGCCCCAGGTCACCCTGGTAGGGATTGTGGCAGCCGATGGGCTACTGCACCTGAGCGACTACCGCGCCAGCGAACGCACCTTTCAAACCCTGACCCAGGTTGCCGGTCGTTGTGGACGGGGAGATGATCCTGGACGGGTTATCCTCCAGACCTACTCACCGGAGCATCCAGTGATTCAAGCCGTGCAGCGACAAGACTACGAAGCATTTGCCCAGGCAGAACTGGTGCAACGGGTTAGTCTGAACTATCCTCCCTGGGGGCGGCTGATCCTATTGCGATTCAGCAGTCCCCATCCGGTTGCCGTGCAAAAGGCAGCCGAACAGGTTGCCGCAGCCCTCAATCCCTTACAGGCAATGGGGGTGGAGCGTCTGGGTCCAGCCCCAGCGACCATTTTGAGGGTCGCTAAACGCTACCGCTGGCAAATCTTGCTGAAGCTACCCGCCAATACTGAAGCCGATCTGCCCGACTTGGCAGAGTTACGTGCCCTCTGTCCCAGTTCGGTAAGTTTGACTGTAGACGTGGATCCGGTGAATTTGGGGTGAGAACGATTAGGGAGTGGGGAGTAGGGAGTGGGGAGTAAGAGCTTTAAGCGTTTTCCTCAAAGGTGACATTTTCATAGACGAGGGCGATCGGGAAGCTGAAACCAATGCTTTCTAGGGTTATGATGTCTCCGCTGATGTAGGGATAATACAGCCATAATCTGCCTTCTCCCCGGCGATAGTATTCCACACTAATTCTTTCCGATTCAACCAAAACGTATTCTTGCAGGGTTGGGCTGGAGCGGTAATGAGCAAATTTCTCTCCCCGATCTTTTGCCTCTGTGCCAGGAGAGAGGACTTCGATAATCAGTTTGGGGTAACGCAGCAATTGACGATCAGTGAGGTCGCGAGGGTCGCAGGTGACGATGACATCAGGGTAATAAGTAGGGGCTGGTGCTGCTGACTTCGACTTTGACATCGGCAACATTAATCCGGCAACCGTTAGATTGAACGTGCGAATAGAGGGCACGGTAGAGGTTGAGGGCAATGTCATTGTGGGGAATGGTGCCCCCGGTCATGGCGATGACGGTGCCGTGGACATATTCGTAGCGGAGTTCTTGCAGAGGTTCCCATTCCAGGTATTCGGCGATCGTCATGCGGGGTGGCTGAGGGGTGGCAATCATGGTGAGGTGCCGATAGGGGACTCTGGCTTGTTTATATTGTGGCGAAGCTGGGAGCGATGCACCAGATGGGAGGGAATCGCACGAACGGGTAGCGGGTTAAAGAAGCCTCTACATTACGGGTAGGGTGGCGTTGGTGACGGCGATGGCGTTGAAGCAGTTGGGGCAGGTGAAGGGAGCCAGGAAGCGATTAGGGCACTGATTATGGGAACTGAGGAATGAGCTGACTATATTTGCCAAATGAGCTGACTATATTTGCCAAGTATGTCGTGGTTGTAAAGAGTGGACAGAATACAAAACTGTTCCAACAATTTGAACATCCATGTCTGGTTTAAGTTCAAGTTCTTGATGCTCTTCATTATCTGACTCAGGACGTAGAAAAGATTTGCCTTTCTTCTTATCAAATCGTTTGACTGTTTGATTACCTTCAACTTGAGCAACAACAATAGTGCCATCCCTTAAATTTGCCCAAGAATCTTTTAATTCTTTAAAAATTAATAAATCTCCGTCGTTTATTCCTGCTCTATTCATAGAATCGCCGACAACAAAGGTAATACGAGTTTCACCTGGGTCTTTGATAAGAACTTGATGAATATCAATTGGCTCACCAGGAATCTCTTGTTCACCTGTCGTTTCTCTACCAACGCCTGCAGAGAGCTTTGATGTATACGCTATAGGCAACTGTTGAGGCTTATTTTCTGGTGTCCTGAATTGAAGTAAATTAGTTTTGATTGTAATTTCCTCACCATCTTTTTCAGATATTGTTTTAATATTCTTTATATCTAGATTTATAAAATCTAATACATTTCTGAGCAAATACGTAAAAACTTCTAATACAGCATCTTCTTTAGTTTCTGGATGTTTATTAACATATAACCAGATTGTCTGAATTAGATTTTCTATATGTTCCTTGATTCTCTTCGGAACACGAATCTGTTCAGATGCTTCTCCGTAAATGCTAGGACGTGGCATTTTTCTTTCCTTCATCTATGGGTTTATTCTGATAGCTAAAAATCATGAGCTAGCAGGGCAGAGGTTATACTTTCCAGCCACCATGCCCTGCTAATAATGCAATTACTGATTCCTTTCCTTGGCTTGATATTGGATGATGTGAATTCCTCCTTGTGGTGAGGAGTGACACATATTTGATCGCTGAATATTCGCGAATGCGTTTCCGCAACCAAACGAGAAAGCAATACTACTCAGCATTGCAATGGTCTTATTTGAAATAGAGAACTTCACGATTTATTTCCTTAAACTAGCAGTACCATCCCGTGTGTGCTTAGCTGGCGATTACACAAGTAGTACTTATGAACTAAGAAAGATAGTAGTACATAAATACTTTGGCAGCAATGTCTGAGACTGTTTTTTCTTCGAGGGTTTCGCTTATTAATGTACAAAATAAATGGCTGAATTGTACAAAACTAGATTTCTGATCTACGGTTAGCTTTGATAAGCTTTATTCGTTCTGATATAGAGCGTATAAGGAAGGATTTTTATTTTGTGCATAACAAGATTGATGAAATAAGCAAAACCCTGTACTATTGGGCTAGTACAGCCATGAGTTTGTTAACAAAACGAAACATAGCCTTGACTAGCAGTGTTAAATCCCGTGTGTGCTTAGCTGGCGATTGCACGGGATTTAGTCTATTTGCAGTGTTGCATCAGCATTAAGAGAGACTTGTTTCAAATAAAGTGCTGATTTAACTTGATTTGTAAATTATTCCAATGAGTTTTATTAGCTAGAGATGGAGATTCATCTCATTGCTGGTTTTTGTTGGGAAACCTGGAGAAAGACCCTTTCAAAAACGTGTGGTTTCACTATGGTGGCTTTGACTCATGCCACGATCTCGGCGGCTGGGACCTCTCTCATCCTGGGCACTATCAACTCAGTCCCATTAGGGCTGGCGAGTTAGTAGTCAGTCCCTCCCCTCTCACAGTCCTTTGCTTCTGGCAAAATTAGCATGGCATCGCCAAAGGAATAGAAGCGATATTCTGCCGCGATCGCGACCTGGTAGAGATCCAGTAAGCGCTGACGACCCATCAGGGCGCTGACAAGCATTAATAGACTGGACTTGGGCAGGTGAAAGTTGGTGATCAGCCCATCGACCACACGCCACTGATAGCCAGGATAGATAAACAGATCGGTTTTACCCCGGAATGGTTGCAGCGTGCCACTCTGGGCAGCGGCTTCCAGCGATCGCACGGCGGTCGTTCCGACGGCAATTACGCGACCACCCCTTGCTTTCGTTTGCTGGATTTGCTCAACGGTCTGGGCTGGAACATCCACCCATTCAGCGTGCATCCGGTGTGCCGTAATCTCCTCCACCTCGACCGGGCGAAAGGTGCCCACGCCCACATGCAGGGTGACAAATGCCTGGGGGATGCCCTGCTCCCGTAACTGCTGGAGTAGCTCTGGGGTGAAATGTAACCCCGCTGTTGGAGCGGCAACAGCCCCGGAGTGTTGAGCATAGACCGTTTGATACTGGTCTGGCTGGGAACTAGCCTGGGTAATATAGGGAGGTAGGGGCATCTGCCCCAGTTGCTCGATCAGTGTCTCCAGGGATGCGATCGGTGGCACCTCAAATTGAAGAATGCGTCCACCTGTGGCTGGATCGATAGCCTGGACAGTAGCACTGAGAACAGATGGTTCCCCAAACAAAATTTGAGCTCCTGGCTTCAGTCGCCGACCGGGTTTAACCAGGGCTAACCAGCAGTGGGTTTCCGGTTGAGGTTCCAGTAGCAAAATTTCGACCTCTCCCCCCCCTGGTTTCTGTCCGTAGAGCCGAGCCGGAATTACACGGGTATTGTTCAAAACCAATAAATCGCCTGGGTTCAGTAGGCTCGGTAAATCCCGAAAAACAGCATGTTTATACTGAGTCTGATCTTTAACCACCAAGAGTCGGGAACTATCCCTGGGTACTACCGGAGTCTGGGCAATTCGTTCAGCAGGCAGTACGTAATCGTAAGCAGAGAGTAACCGCTCCATCTTCATAGGAATTACAGATTTAGATTCTAGATTCTAGATCAGTGCAAATACGTCATCCAGGAAAAGATTTGGGTGAAAACCCTCAGTTAGAACGGGGGCTTTTCCCCTGTTATAGAACTGGAAATTAGTGAAACATTAAAGTGTAAGCCCTCATCGGGGGTTCAAAGGCTCATTATGGATTACCTCTACTATCTCGCAAACGCCAGTCTTAGCTTGAGGGTTGTGGAATACCTGCATACTTCCAGCCAATTGCCGGTTTCATTTGTGACCGTGATTCACCAGATTGAAGGCTGGATTGTGCGTGTGAAAATGAGCCGCTACCTGGAGCCACAGCAGCATGGCGATTTTCGTGCCTATATGAACGAGCTGGGGGTTCCCTTCGAACCAGGCATCCGGGTTCAGATGGCACTATGGGGTCTGGAAACTGGACAGTCGCCAATCGATGTTATGCACCGTTACCAGGTTGCGGTTGTGTCCCACGGGCAGCCCGAACGGGAGGAAATCGAAGAGTTTCGCAAACAATTTGTGCAGGGATTAGGCTACTGTCCCGAAACCCTGGCTTGATGCCGCTCTACCTGCGCTTGAGCGGACTAGTGTTGCAAACACTAAATTTTGGAACATGGGGTTTGGGGGCTTCGCTCCCAAGAAGGGGTTCCCCCCCTTCACCCCTTCAAAACTTTTTGTTTACTGTACTAGTAGAGCTTGGCGTAAATTTGACACCCAACACCTAACACCCAACGCCTGACACCCCTAGAATCATTGCCGAACTTACGCTGTCTCGTACTAGCTTTGCTAGAGCATAAAAGCTGACTGAATGTAGTCTTGCAAAACAAGGTAGTATCCATCTGCAACCAGAGAAGCCCGTTCCTCAGCCTGTGAATCAGGCTGGTCGATCGCCCCTTTCCGCCCGGATGGAGATCGACGGCAGTATACCAGTGCCACATCAAACCGGCAGGGCAGGTCTGCTAGTGTGGGGTGATCTGCCAGGAACAGTTGAGCGGTCTTCCAGAGTTTTGTCTGTTTCTGTGCGGTGATTGCCAGCGCTCCATCGGCATCCCAATTTCCCCGACTCCGAGTTTTCACCTCTACAAAAGCCAGCGAGAGCAACCGCGCCGGAATTTTAGGATCGACCTGTGCAATCACCAGATCCAGTTCTCCCCAACGGCTGTGCCAGCGGCGCTCTAAAACCAGCCAGCCTCGCTCCTGTAGCCAACAAGAAACCAGCTCCTCACCCAGGGCACCGAGATCGGTAGATTTTGGTTTGGGGGAGGGGGGCATGGGAGAGAAGAGGGGTGAAAGGCAAAAAGAAGGATGAAGATCCTATTCTTGTTCCCTCTCCCAACGGGAGAGAGCTAGGGTGAGGGCAGAGTCAGGCAATGCACAGAAGGTTTGTTGAAATGCCACTAACAACCAACAACCAATAACTAACAAATACTTCCTACACTTACTTTTCCCCAACTGTTTCAGTTTGAATCTTTCCGGGAAGAGGGAGAACGGATTCAGGTAGTATCAGGATGGTATCAAGATTTACCGGATAGTCCTGTAGGACGGGGTTACTCATACCTCACTCCGGTGGGTTGTTAAAGTCTACGCTAGTTTATGGATGTGATGAATAGCAGACGAATGGGTGACCTCATCAGCCCCTGGAGCAAGTACCGGGTTGCTTTCCCAAAATTGCTAGGAAAGCTATTAGCGGTTTGTCTTTGCATTTTGATGGGGAGTTTTGCTTTTGGAGTTTCCGGGTTAGCAGGTGTTCGCCCTGCCCTGGCAGATGATTATAATAAGGAGTTTTTGGTCGGTGCAGATTTTTCGGGACGAGTGCTGACCGACTCTAGCTTTACAAAAGCTAATTTACGTGGAAGTAATTTTAGCCATACTGATTTGCGGGGGGTTAGTTTCTTTGGTGCCAATCTGGAAGGGGCAAATCTGGAGGGGGCAAATTTGATGAACGCCACGTTGGACACTGCCCGGCTCTCGTCAGCCAACTTGACTAATGCGGTTTTGGAAGGAGCATTTGCCTTCAACGCCAAGTTTGATGGCGCAGTCATTGATGGCGCAGACTTTACTGATGTAGAAGTCCGACAAGACGCACAGATCTTGCTGTGTAAGACGGCGAAGGGAACAAATCCTGTCACGAAGCGAGAGACTCGCGATACGTTGAGTTGTCGGTAAGGAATAACTACTTAGTGAGTGATTTTGGTGAGTGATTGGTTAAAAGGGGTTAATCTCTACCTCATTGGCATGATGGGGGCAGGCAAGACGACGGTTGGACGGTTGCTGGCAGAACAACTGGATTATCAGTTTTTTGATACGGATGCTGTGATTGAACGAGTTACGGGGCAACCGATCAGCCAGATCTTTGCCGAGTCAGGAGAAGCCACGTTTCGGTCTCTGGAAAGCCAGGTGCTGGCAGAACTGTCAGCCTATGCTCGACTAGCGATCGCAACGGGTGGCGGTATTGTGATGAAACGAGAAAACTGGGGCTATTTGCGTCACGGTATTGTGGTCTGGTTAGATGTTCCGCTTGAGCATCTGCGGGCACGTTTAACAGACGATATGACCCGTCCCCTGCTTCAAGATGCAGACCCTGAAGCTCGACTCCAGACCCTACTGGAACAGCGGCAACCACTCTATTCCCAGGCAGATGTAAGGGTGATCTACCAGCCCGGTGAAACACCGGAACAGATTACGGCAAAGGTCATTGCCCAGACCCGGCAGGTGATTAAGCCAGAACGGCTTCGTAATGGGAATGGTCAACTTGAGAAGGGGAAGGGAGAGGAATAGGTTAAAAGTTAAAAGTTGAAAGTTGAAAGTTGAAAGTTGAAAGTTTTGAAGTTTATTAGGTAATGGGTAATGGGGAATTGGTGTTAGTTGTTGGTTGTGAGATTGTCCCTCTAACCACTAAAAACCAACATTCAACAACTGTTTACCTGACACCTGACCCTTATGGAGATGGGGCATGGAAGCTCTGTATGCGATTCTAGGCTTTCTGTTTGTAACCTTAGGGTTTGCAACGGGATACCGGTTTTGGGAAAGACGATCCCGCCAAACGCTGGATAGGACAGTTTCCTCGCCTGCGATCGAACGGCGGGTAGAAACTCCCTTAATGCAGGTTGAGCCAGCCGTTTTAATGGATGTTCAGCAGGAAGAGCAGATCAGCCATGCTGGTGAAGGAATTTCTGGCGAAGAGATTGCCGCTGAAGTGGTTTCTGCCGAAGAATTTTTTACTGAGGAAACCACGACTGCCCAACCGCCAATTCCTTTAGCGCTCAAGGCAGACATAAAGCCAAACATCCTCCCAGAGTCATCTTTCACACCTCCACCTGAAATCCCAGATCCCTGGCTATCACACTTGGAGCCTGTAGTCACTGAATCGGTGATTGCGCCCCCTGTTCCTGGTTCCAGTACACCGATCGCAGAACCCAGTCTGTCCGCCACGGATGCGGTTGCTTTGAAGGAAAGAATTGCCAGTCTGGGACGTTCTGGACAGTTACACCATGCCGCCTCTCTGATGCGCTATACCAACCATGCCAACAGCAGCGTGAGGGCAGCCGTAGCAATGGCTCTGGGGAACCTGGCAGCCAGACGATCGGGAACCAGTGTTGAAGCTTTGATTCCGGTTCTGGGCAGATTAAGCCAGGACACCAAAACAGAGGTGCGTGTAGCCGCCGTGGAAGCCCTGGGTAAGATTCGATCGCCCAAAGTCCTTCCCTGGCTCCAGCGATCGCAGCAATTTGACCCGCAGGTGAGAAAAGCCGCCACTAGTGCCCTTCAGCGGCTCAAACTGATCTATCAACCCAAATCGGCAAAATTGAAACCGGAGGGGAGGAAAAAAGAGGGGAGAGGGTAGGTAGTAGGCTCACATCAACCCTGATGCCTCATACAGCCGTTTCACCATTGCCATAATCTTGTCACCGTACTGCGGATCGGCTACCCAGCGACCGCTTAACTGCTTCACCAGAGGGGCAATTCCACGGGTGACAAAGCGAAAGCGGGGGTCCACAACTTCCTGCACCAGAGGTTCGGTGTTGGCGTAAGCTTTTAGATGCTGAATTTGTGCCCGTACCCCGATCCGGGCGCTGGGAAAGGAGGCAAATTCGGCGGCACCGCCTGCGGCACCTAACCCAGAGAAGTTGTTTTGTCCCGGTCGGATGGCGCTGCTGAAACGGAGAAAGTTGGTTTCCAGACACATCTGGGAGAAAGCAATGTCGTAGTTAATCCCTTCAATGCTGCCTTCTTCCCGATACAGTCTGGCAATCTCTGGAAATTGGGTCAGCCCTGATTCGTAGTTGGATTTGAGGAACATCATTAACTGCACTTCTGTGGTGTTGCCGTGGGCAGCGATGCGGTCAATCTGACCAGAACAAATAGTTAATGCCGATCGCAAAATTACCGTTCGGCTGCTTCCACCCCAGTTGATAGAAATATAAAAATCACGCAGATCGACTGCCCGCACATACACCACCCCCCGGTAATTCAGTTTACGGATGGTGGGGTTGGTAGCCAGGTCAATGCCCAGCCGGTCAGCCAGATCGATTGGAATATAGGCATTGCCGCTGACAATAATGCCCTGCTCACCGTAATTCTGACCGTTGATATTGATATTGCAGGGTGAATAGACATCCGGGGGAGGAGGGGGAGGGGGGCTTGGAGAGGGAGAGGGACTGGGCGTAGGGCGTGGGGTGGGGGATGGGCTGGGGGTGGGAGATGGTGGTGACGCTGTCTGGCTCCAGGCGATCAACCCATCCGCAAGTCCCAGGGCAATCTCGCGGCGGCGGTTTTGCAGTAGAAAGCGATCGTCCGGGTTGGAGAGAAACCCAATTTCCATCAGCAGGGAGGGAGGCACCACCTGACGGCAAAATGCCAGACTACCAATCCCTGTCGCCGTATCGGGCTTGACTCCCCGGTTGACCAGTTGCGGCATCCGTCGTAGCAACGCCAGCAACAGCAGTTCTGCATTCTGTTTGCGTTGATTATTATTAGCAATGTAAAACACGCTGGTGCCGCGCATAGAGGAATGAGAGAATGCCTCGGCATGAATTTCCAGGGCAATATCTCCCGATCGTGAGCGAGCATTGATCCAGTCAATTGTTTGCCGCTGGCTCAGCTCATCTGGTACAGAGAGTATTTCAAAACCCCGCGATCGCACCTCTGGCACAATCAGGTTTCGGATCTGGATCATCTCCTGAGCTTCGGTTGTGCCTGCGACAACCCCTCCCACATCCATCACCCCATCTTCCTGCCCACCATGCCCCGCTGAAATAAAAATTCGTCCCATTGCCACCGTCCTTTCCCTGGATGCTGCCCATTCACCCATCTGCGTCAGTTGTATACCAAGAAAGGGGGTTGGGAGCAAAAAGTTGGGGGTTGGGGGATGGGAGTTGTTGGTTGTTGGAGGGAAGAGGGGGAGGTTGTTTGAAACTTTTACCTGTTTGGGATTGAATCTGCAAGAATGGATAAACTTCAGAATTAGGGTGCAGGGTATGACGGGGTACAGAAGGGACTAGGTAATCGCTAGGGGTATACGAAATTGAGAGTTGAGAGTTTTCAGTTGAGAATGAGAGCGTGGGGCTACTGATCCTTGACCGTTAACGCCTGACTTCTCCCTCCTCACCGCCTGTCCCTCTCTAACACCCAACCCCTCCCCACCACCTCACACTCTCCTCTCCTCTCACAACCAACAACTAACAACCAACAACTAACCCCCCCTCCCTCCTCACCCCTCACTTCCTTACATGGAAATCCCCCGCCTCCACCCCGATACCATCGAACAGGTCAAGCAGCGCGCAGACATCGTGGATGTGGTGTCTGAGCATGTCGTGTTGCGCAAGCAGGGGAAGGACTTTACGGGGTTGTGTCCGTTTCATGATGACAAGTCGCCCAGCTTTACGGTTAGTCCTAGCAAGCAGTTTTACTACTGCTTTAGCTGTGGGGCAGGGGGGAATGCGATCAAGTTTCTGATGGAATTGGGCAAGCGATCGTTCAGTGAGGTCGTGTTGGATCTGGCACGGCGCTACAACGTTTCGGTACAAACGCTCAAGGCGGAGGAGCGGCAGGAGTTTCAGCGTCAGCTTTCGGTGCGGGAACAACTGTTTGAGATTCTGGCACTCACGGCACGGTTTTTCCAACATGCACTGAACCAACCTCAGGGTCAGGTTGCGTTGGATTATTTGACCGGCAAGCGACGGTTAAGCCAGGAGACCATTCAGCAGTTTCAACTGGGCTATGCGCCAGCCGGGTGGGAGACGTTACATGGCTATCTGGTCGAGCAAAAACACTTTCCAGTTAAGCTGGTGGAGCAGGCAGGGCTGGTGGTACCCCGCAAGGAAGGGGACGGGTACTATGACCGTTTCCGCGATCGCCTGATCATTCCCATCCATGATTTGCAGGGGCGAGTAGTGGGCTTTGGCGGACGCGCTCTGGGTGATGAGCAGCCCAAATACCTGAACTCCCCAGAAACGGAACTGTTTGATAAGGGCAAGATTCTATTTGGGTTGGATCGGGCGCGGGCGGCGATCGCCAAGCAGGACCAGGCAGTGGTGGTCGAAGGTTACTTTGATGTGATGGCGCTGCACGCTGCCGGAGTGACCAACGTGGTGGCATCGATGGGAACGGCACTCAGCCTGCACCAGGTGCGCCAATTGCTCCGCTACACCGAGTCAAAACGGATTGTGCTGAATTTTGATGCCGACGTGGCGGGTGGGAAAGCCGCTGAGCGGGCAATTGGGGAAGTGGAGTCCCTGGCGTATCAGGGCGAAGTGCAGTTGCGAGTACTCAACATTCCAGCGGGCAAGGACCCGGATGAGTACTTGCAGACCCATGCTGCAACTGATTACCAGAAATTGCTGGATGCAGCCCCCCTCTGGCTGGATTGGCAGATTCAGCAGGCGATCGCGGGCAAAGACCTGAACCAGTCAGACCAGTTTCAACAAAGCGTACAAACCACCGTCAAACTACTGGGCAACCTGCCCAATGCAACCTTACGCACCCACTACATCCACCACTGCGCCGAACTCTTGAGCCGGGGTGAGTCTCGCATGGCGCTGCGGCTAGAGGAAGACCTGCGCACCCAGGTGCGGGGAGAACGCTGGCATGGGCGATCGCAGAAGTGGCAGACTGTGGGCGATCGCACCCTGCTGGAAGAATCAGAGGCACAACTGCTGCGTCTTTACCTGCACGCCCCTCAGTATCGCCAGGAAATTCGAGATGCCCTGGAGGAGCGAGATCTGGAATTCAGCTTTTCTCACCATCGGTTTCTGTGGCGACAGATTCGAGAGGTGGAAGGAGTAGGAACAGTGGAGGCAGCAGCAGGACAGGGGCACGGAGAAGCAGAGGATGGGGTTCAACCTGCCAGCACTAGTCTGGAAACTCCCATGCTTGCACCTGACTCGGTTTCTCAGAGCCTCTCTCCAGGAACTCTTCCCGCCGCTGACCTGCTTGCCCATCTGCAAGACCGCTGTACCGACTTTCCCAGGGAAATGGGGCAGGTCTATGCCCTATTCCATCTGAATGAGAAAACAAAGCGGGATATTCTGCGGGCGGCTCTGACGATCCGGGCAGCCACCGCTTGCATGGAGCGGGTGATGTGCGAAAAGCGCTGTCGTCATTTTCTGGATTTGTGGGAAAAGATGGGAACTTCTGTCAACCCCGATGTCGAGCAATTGCTGGAGCAAACGATTGACACTGAGCAGGAACGAATTACCCGTCTGGCGGAGCAGGAGCGGATTGCCAAATCCATTTATATCGAGAAACAGCGAATTGCCGAGCTAGATCGGCAGCGCCAGGTTACCTTTACCGACCTGGTGCAAACGCCCTGGGTTGGAGATGTATGAAACTGACTACACGCGGTCATTACAGCGTTAAAGCCCTGCTTGATCTAAGCCTGCAACCGGGGTATGGTCCAGCATCGGTGAAGGCGATCGCCCAGCGGCAAGACTTACCCGCGCCTTACCTGGAAAAGCTGTTGATCGAAATGCGGCGGGCAGGTTTAGTCCAGTCCATGCGAGGAGTCCAGGGTGGTTACCAGCTTGCCCGCTCCCCCGCCAAAATTTCCCTGGGACAAATTTTGGAAGCCGTCGGTGAAAGCGTAGAACCCCTGCCGGACCACACTTCGACCGGAGCACAGGCAGAGGATTGGGTGACACTCAGCCTCTGGAAACGGCTGCACCAGAAACTAAACGAGGCACTCTACAGTATTTCCCTGGAAGACCTGTACTACGATGCCCGTAGCTGGCAGGCAGCGCAGGGCGAGGAGACGAACTTTATTGTGTAGAAAAAATTGTTTAGAACAATTCGTCTGTGGACTTCACTACCTGCATACCAGCGTCAGCAAACCGTTGAAATGCCCCATTCGCCTGTTCCGTGAAATCGACAACGCCCGGAACGACAACCGGCGATGTACAATCTTCCAGGAGATAGACCTTCCTGGCTAATCCAGGATCGATCGCCTGAATTTCGGTCAACAAATCATCAATGGTCCAGGCGACGCAGTGGCTTTTTGCTTGACCTGCGATCAGCACTTTGTCAAAGTCCAGCAATTTTTGGATCAGGGTTGTATTTTTCTGGGCGATCGCTTCTCCCCTGTCTCCCTTGGTGACTTCGGGGCGCAACACTGAATAGTTCTCGGTCAGGGGGTTACTACCCTTCACTTCAAACTGGGTCTGGCTATGACGGGCAATGCAGTGGAAAAAGATTGCCTCCTCAACGGCGGAAACCAGGGCATGACCGATCCCACCTAGCATGGAGTGGTAGGGCCAGATGGTTAAGGGATATTTGCCCGCTGCGGTTAAGTGCTGGGTGTAATGCAAAGCATGGCGTTGGAGAGCTTCGTAGTCGTTGTTTGTGAGGCTATGGGCGATCGCTGGGTTTACCTGCCATCGCCCCTGCTGCACATCCTCCAGGGTGATTGTAGTCGCAGCAGGCGCAGGATGTTCTCCCGCCGCGTTGATCCAGAAGATGGGATGGAAGATCTGGATAGCGGTGTGGGTGTCCAGGGTGGGGAAAATGGCAGTAATCTGCCCCAGATGGCGGTAGATGAACTGGCATAGGCGTGTGTTGTCCTCTACCGCCCCCATCCCCGAACGACCAGCGACAAACAACTCAAAGTCAGGAATACAAAACGTATTTTGGACATCAATTGCCAGCAAACAGACACGCACTTGATCTTCTGAGGCGGACAGAATTTTATGTTGCGTTGCCCAGGCTTCGGCGGCGGTTGCCAACGATTGATAAGGGACTCGCCATACCTGACTCACCTTCATGGGGTTAAAGTGAGACGGGATCGGGAGTTGTCGGATTGTGGATGAACTCATCAGGCACCTCCGCCCATCAAGGATGGAACAAGGATAGAGGGTTTATTGAATCAGAGCATAGCCTGGAAACTATGTGCAGGACAATGAAACTATGATCTTGAGTCATGCCTACGATTGCCAACTCGTCACTAATTTGGGGCTTCTGCCAATCGTGGTTGTCGCTACCAATGGGCTGAGTTCGTTTTGGCAGGGATTGAGATTTAGTTTGTTAGCAGGTGAGCGATCGCTGCTATCAGTTCCAGGGGATCCGCCGGTTTCGCCAGATGCATTTGAAACCCACTGGTCAGTGCCTGCTGGCGGTCGTATTCTCCAGCGTAAGCGGTGAGGGCGATCGCGGGAATCGTGCTTCCCTGGTCTGGCAGAAGGGAGCGAATCTGGCGCATCAGTGTATAGCCATCCACCTGGGGCATACCAATATCGGCAATCAAAAGGTCAGGCTTTGACTGGCTCAGCTTTTGCAGGGCATCCTTTGCTGAAGAGGCGGCTGTAACCGTGGCTCCTGCTTTCTCCAGAATAAATTGCAACATCTCTAGATTATCGACATCATCATCCACAATCAGAATCTGTCGTTCAGCAAGAGGCAGGGATTCGGAATGGATGGGTGAAGGTGCTGGCTGCTCTCTGTGGGCGGGTTCAGTTTTGAGATAGCGGGGAAGGGTAATAGTGAAACGACATCCTCGATCTTCTCCTGCACTTTCAGCAATCACAGTTCCCCCATGCAGTTCAACCAGGTAACGGACAATTGCCAGTCCCAGCCCCAACCCACCAAAGGAACGAGTCACACTACTATCCGCTTGACGAAAGGTCTCAAAGACATAGGGGAGAAATTCAGACTTAATTCCTTTACCGTTATCCTTCACTTGAATTTGAACTTGCAAATTAGAAGTTTCCAGACAAACTTCGACCTGACCACCCTCTGGCGTAAATTTGACGGCATTGGAAAGTAAATTCCAGATGACCTGTTGTAAGCGGGCTGAATCGCCTAGCACGAAGCTTGTATTGGAGGCGAACCTGGTTTGGATTTGAAGCGCTTTTGCTTCGGCTGCCAAACCAATGGTCCTAATTGCTTCCTGAATAATGACTACCAGGTCAACAGGGCAGAAAGCTAAGTTGAGCTTGCCGCTGAGAATGCGAGAAACATCCAGCAGATCTTCAATCAGTTGAACCTGTAACCTGGCATTTCGTTCAATCGTTTCCAGGGCGATCGCCGCCCTCCTGGCATCTAGCCTGCCATCCCGCAACAATTGGGTCCATCCCAAAATCGGGTTCATCGGTGTCCGCAACTCATGGGACAAAACCGCCAGGAATTCATCTTTCATCCGGTTGGCGGCTTCGGCTTCGGCTCTAGCCTGTTGTTCAGCTTCGTACAGTTGTGCCCGGGCGATCGCCTGGGCACACTGTTGTGCCAGCACCAGCATAAATGCCCGTTCATCTTTACTGAGGTAGGTCTCCTCCGTAAAACTGAGTGACATGCCGCCGACGGCTCGTCCTTCAATGATCAACGGCAGGCAAATCCAGGCTGAGTAGTTGAACTGGGTATAGAATTCTGCTGGATGGGGGTACCGGGCAGTTTGGGACTGGGCGGACTCTTCCCAAATTAATGTTTCTGTGCGAACGGCTTCTGCCAGAGCAGTTGGAGCGGTAACCGGGAACCGTTGGCATTCTGGGGGTAAGTCTTGGGAATACCCCATCGAGTGAACAATTTCCAGTTCACCACGCTTCTCGTTCAAAACGGCTACCGTCGCGGCGGCGGCATTCAACACCGCCTTGCTCTGCTCTACGATGACTTCTGCAACCTGAGCAGGGGTGAGTGATTCTGAGAGGGCAGCCGTGACCAACTGAAGCCGTGCATTGCGGTCGGCGGTTTGTTCTGCCTGCTGGCGTGCCTGAGTCGCCTGTTGATACAGACGGGCATTGGCGATCGCCATGGCTGCCCGGTCGGCCAAATCCTGGAACAGGGCTAACTCCTGATGATTGTGTGGTTCAGCGGGATGACGGCGAGTCAGACTTAAAGCACCAATGATCGTGCCCCTCACTTTTAACGGCACAATCAAAATGCTAGAAACCCTGAAATGTTCTAAATAAGCACGGTAGGCAGGTCTCATCACCGCACTCAATTCTTCCTGGGAGGTCACAGTCATCAGGAGCGGTTCTCCCGTCTGAATAACCCGTTTTCCAACCCCTTCATCTGCGGTCCGGGGATGGCTTTCCAGCAACTGACCCACCAATTCACTTATCGCAGGGTCCTGATGGTAGAAAGAGGCATAATTGAGCCGTTGTTTATCCTCAGACAACAGACTCACCACGCATAAATCACCCGTATATTCATTGACCAGCCGAGTAATTTTGTCCAAAATCGGTTGCAATTCTAAGTTGGCGGCTGCAAAAGTCTGGGATGCCTGGGCAAGAAATCGCTGGGTTTGTTCAACCTGTTTATAGTCAGTCACATCGCGGGTAATTGCCAGCAGCGATTCAACCAAACCATCAGCGCTGAATTCCGGCACCATGCGGGTCTGATAGTAGCGGGTGCCACTGGGGGTTGAAAAATCAAAATCAAACCGGCACCCGACTCCCGTGGCAAAACATGCTTGCATTTGTCGTTGCCAGAGCCGACAAATTTTTTCTGGCACCCCCAGTTCTGCATGGGTTTTTCCCGTATACGCCGCAGCCGGTAAACCGCTAGCTGCCTCAATCGCTGGACTGACGTAAACATGGCGCAGACCTTGATCGAAGCGGGCAATAATATCAGGGGCATTTTCAGTCAGCGTCTTGAATTGCTGCTCTCTTCGGTAGAGTTCTGCTTCCAGTTGCTTGCGATCGCTAACATCCTGGAAAACAACAACGGCTGCCATAATCTGCTGATCGGTATTCAGAATCGGGGCAGAATTGACGTTTAAAAAAGTTCGACGACCATCGTGCCAGTGCAATTCCATTTCTTCATTGGTAATGATTTCTCCTGTCTGGAGCGATCGCGCCAATGGGTATTCATCAGGGGCATAGGGTTGCCCATTAGTCCGGCGGGCAGTAAACGGGATCACTGACTCATATTCCTCAATTCCCAGGGATGGCTCATAGTCATACCCAACCAATTCTTTCGCCTGATCATTGGTTAGAACCAGCTTACTAGAACCCGCTTCTGCAATCATGACCCCCGCAGGCATCTGCCGCAACACAGCTTCAAACCGAGCACGTTCCATTTTCAGCTCTTGCAGTAATCGTTCCCGTTCAGCTTCCGCTTGTTTGCGCTCCGTAATATCGCGAAAATAAACGGCTACGCCGTCAGCAAAAGGATAGGCATTAACTTCTAACCATCGCTGAACAGGTTGCCCAAATTCTTCCCACGAAACAGGCACCTGTTCTGCAACCGAGCGATGCAGTTCTTGATGAGCCACTCCCCCCGCTTCACTGGAAAACACTTCTTGCCAAACGTTTTTCCCAATCAGATCTGGGGGAGATTTACCTAAAATTTGAGCCGCTGCCCGATTGACGTAGGTATAACGCCAGTCGCGATCAAACGCAACAAATGCATCGCTGATACTTTCAAGGATATGGGCAACGTTCTGTTTAGCCTCTCGCATGACTGCTTCTGAGCAGGATGGCTCGGCTAAAACTACCCCACTAGAGGCAAACCCATTGCCCCTGGAGATCGGAGGACTATCCTCTTCTCCAAAATCCTCTCCTTCAAACTTGCGGGCAAGACGCTCAATCACCTCAGACCGAGAAATTCCTTGCTGGCTGGCTTCCTCATGCAGTAACTGCCATGCTGTACTGGTCAGCGATAGGCTAAATCGCTGCTTTGTTTCTGCATCCCAGTTACTAACAAATTTACCGGCGGTGTCGCGCTTCATGAAAAGGGTTCCGTATGCGTAAACGGTTACTCTTCATTGAATCTGAGTTTTCGTTTTCTGAAAATCTCTCTCAGGATGGACGGGGTTTGGTCAGAGGTGGGAAGGGGCGAGGAGTGAGGAGTAAGGAAGAGAGGTGAAAATCGGTATCAACTGCTGCAAATTCCTATCTCTGGGATGAAAGTTTGGCTGGAAAAGGTGAAGTATGATACCGGCAAATGCTGGCAGGTGAATCGAATGGAATTTGACTATGTGACCACATTAGGACTAACCGCAGGGGCACTCTCGACGCTGGGCTGGCTTCCTCAAGTAATCAAAACCTGGAAAACACGATCAGCCGAGGATCTTTCCTGGAGTATGCTGGTCACGCTCTGTGTTGGAATTACAATGTGGTTGCTTTACGGAATTGTGATTCATGATTTTCCGATTATCATTGCCAATGTTGTGACCTTTTCTTTAGCGTCTATCATTCTGGTTCTCAAGCTGCAATATAAGTAGATTTACAGCGGTTTTCAGACGAGTGCCACCCCTCGATCGCGCTCAATCATCTTCTGGATCGGCGTTGCTGATTTTGGGTATGAATTGAGAGTTGTATGAATTGAAACCTCGTTCCAATTCGTGGTGCTGAATAGCACAACCTCTGAATCTGGTTACGGCTGTTCATAGGCGACTGTTCTTCTTATAGCCCAGCCAGAATCTCTCCAGGTTCACGTACTCAAATTAACAGTCGAGTGAGAACTGCTATAAGTTCAAGGGAATTCTAAGTTAATCTAAAAGAAGTGCTTTTTTATTTTTTTCATCTCCCAGAACTCGCATGAACCTCCTCAGCCAGTTGCTTACTCCATCCGCTTTGCCATCGCTCAGACGGAGTCGCCGGGGGTCTGAAGTAAAAACCCCTCAGGAAATTGAAATTATGCGCCAGTCCGCCAAAATTGTGGCAACGGTGCTGAAGGAGATTTCTGAACTGGTTGAACCAGGGATGACCACCGCCGACCTGGATGCCCATGCCGAAAAGCGAATTCGGGAAATGGGTGCCACTCCCAGTTTCAAAGGCTATCACGGCTTTCCGGGTTCGATTTGTGCTTCCATCAATCAGGAAGTGGTTCATGGCATTCCGAACCGTAAAAAGGTCATTCACAAAGGCGACGTGTTAAAGGTAGACACCGGAGCTTACTTTGAAGGATTTCACGGGGACTCCTGTGTCACGATCTCCGTTGGCAAGGTCACCCCGACGGCTGAAAAGTTGATTCGCGTGGCTGAAGAGGCGCTTTACAAAGGCATTGCCCAGGTGAAGGCGGGTGCCTACCTGCTTGACCTGGCGGGAGCGATTGAGGATCACGTCAAAGCGAATGGTTTTAGTGTGGTTGAAGACTATACCGGGCACGGGGTTGGACGTAATCTGCATGAGGAACCGTCCGTGTTTAACTTCCGTACTCATTCAATGCCCAATGTCAAACTGCGGTCAGGGATGACGCTGGCGATCGAACCCATTGTGAATGCAGGCTCCAAGGTGACCCGTACCCTACACGATCGCTGGACAGTTGTTACCGTTGACAATGCTCTTTCCGCCCAGTTTGAACACACCGTCCTGGTGACTGGTGATGGCTACGAAATTCTGACTGATCGAACGAAAGTGTAATTTCATCTACTGGAATCGTTAGTCAGGTGCCATCCCAAACGACAATCGCTTCGTAATCGTCGAAAACGCGCTTGCGGCTGTCTCCAAGAATTGCCCGTCCTCGTCTTTTCCATTTTCAGGTTCAACTTAGCAATCAACTCAGGAGGCAGGGAAAGCCAATCATTGAATCCTGTGTCTACAATCCCATCTTACGTAAAGATTTTGCCATCAGCGTGACGAATTGAGAGCGGAATAATCGGTTCAAACTCGACGTTAACAAATCCAGTGATCATGCAGGTCTGCGGGTGCGTCCGCTAAACCGACGAACGTGACGGGAACCAATGCGGACAATCCAAATTTGAGCATCGGGGCGATATGCTTCAAGGCTATCGCAGATAGCAATTTCGCTCTTGTCCACTTCAAGATCTCCGGTTTCGATGTCGATCGCGAGGCATTGCTGATTTTGGGTATGAATTGAGCATTGTATAAATTGAAACTTCGTTCCAATTCATCCGGCTATTCAGCACCACCCAACTAAAGGAAATGCCTCAGTACGCTCCTACTTTGGCAAAAATGATATAAACCGTCCGAAAGATTAGCACTAAGTCATACAGAGGATGCCACTGAGCCTGGTATTGCAAATCGAGTCTGACGATATCTTCAAAATCCTTGACCTGCGATCGCCCATTTACCTGCCACTCTCCAGTTAAACCGGGCTTGACTCGAAGACGCTGCCAATGGTGCCCTTCGTAATGAGAGACTTCATCGGCGGTTGGAGGGCGTGTTCCCACCAGGCTCATTTCGCCTAGCAGAACATTCCAGAACTGGGGAAACTCATCCAGACTGGTGCGACGCAGAAATTTACCAACGCGAGTGATCCGCGGATCATCCGCGTTTTTGAAGATGAGTCCTTTTGCCTCATTTTCGATTTGCGCCTTTAACAGGTCTGCATTTTCCACCATTGAACGAAATTTATAGATGCGGAATGGTTGTCCCATTAAGCCATAGCGCTCCTGGCAGTATAGGACTGGACCAGGGCTATCTAGCTTGATGGCGATCGCGATTGGTACAAATAAGATCGCAAACATTGCTAGCCCCAGCAGGCTACCCACCATATCCAACACTCGCTTATAAAACGATGAAGCTGAAGGATGAGGAGCATCCAGATTGGGTGAACTAGGAGCAGGAAATTCAACGACTGTCATTGGTAGAGCAGACTGCATGGTTTCTCCGGAGACTAAGGTTAGAACCGTATAAATACTTAACCTCTCCTTGAATAACTATAGTCCCAACCCCCTAGAGAGGAATAGTCTCCGTTGGAACACTGATCCAACTCTTTTCAGGAAATTCACAATTTACTCTGTTTATAAAGATTGAGTGAAGTCATGGTTAAAGTCGATCCAAAAAGCCTTAATTGCCAAAGCCCAACATTAGACTCAGGAAGTTTTCGGAGCGGCTTTGATTTGTGACGAAGTGTGTTTCAGGTGATAGAATCTTTCAAGCCTTCCTAATCAAGGGGTTCGGAGGGTTTTCAACTAAACCAAATCCACCTTGAGAACCGTAGTTCTAAGCCCTCCCCCAGCCCCTCTCCCAGAGGGCGAGGGGAGCCGGAAAAACCATTCAAAGTCCTTTCCAATCGGGAGAAAGATTTAGGGTGAGGGCTAACCTGGCAAACTCCAGGTTTCAAGTTGGGCGGGGTTTATACAGATCTGGGTGATTAAATCGATGAGACAGTGGCAACGCTGGCAGCAAAATTTGGCTTTAGTCTCTCGCCAGAACCCTCCCCAACTGGTTGAGAGCGTGATGCTGCTGCTAGGTTTGATCCTGTGCCCAGTCTGGATGGTTTTACAAAGCTGGCAGTACCTGGTTTTGTGCCTGAGCTACATCGTGGGAGCGATCGCCTCGATTCTGGTCCGCGAATGGCTAGCCCCCTCACCCTTTACCCACCAGATTCGCTTCACAGCCCTGTTTTCTTTAGGATTGCTGGTATCAGGTGTCAGTTTTTACCTGGTTAGAACGGGGCACTGAACCGATCTGTGAGAGTTTGAGGTGATCTGCCGCTACACAGATTCACCTACACCTGACACTAAACTCCTACCACCGACTAAATTTCCTCCGCCTTCTCTGGCTTGAGTAATGGGAACGCGATCACATCCCGGATGCTGGGGCTATCGGTGAGTAGCATGACCAGGCGATCGATGCCAATTCCTAATCCGCCTGTGGGGGGCATCCCATGTTCCAGGGCAGTCAGGAAGTCTTCATCAACGCCCTGCGCCTCCACATCACCTGCTGCTTTGCGGGCAGCCTGGGCTTCCAACCGTTGCCGCTGATCGATGGGGTCAGTCAGCTCGGAAAAACTGTTTGCCGTTTCCCGTCCCACGATAAATAGTTCAAATCGTTCGACCAGTCCCGGTTTGGAGCGGTGCGGTTTTGCCAGGGGCGAAATTTCCACCGGGTAGTCGATCACAAAGGTTGGTTGCATCAGGGTATGCTCAACCTTCTGCTCGAATGCCTCATTCAACAGCTTGCCAATTGACTCGCACCCCTCAATATCGGTGAGTCCAGCGGCGATCCCTGCCTTTTTAGCCTCTTCTAAAGATTGAAACTGGGTGAAGTCCAACCCGGTTTTTTCCTGTACCAGGTCGTGCATGGTGACTCTGCGCCAGGGTGGGGTCAGGTCAATGGTTTCCCCTTGATAGGGCACCTTCAATGTTTTCAAGACATCTTGCGCGGCGGTGCTAATGATTGCCTCGGTCAACCGCATCATATCGTCATAGTCGGCATAAGCCTGATAAAGCTCAATCATGGTGAACTCAGGATTATGCCGGGTTGAAACCCCTTCGTTGCGGAAAATTCTGCCCAGTTCAAACACCTTCTCAAACCCACCTACAATCAACCGCTTCAGGTGCAACTCCAGGGCAATTCGCAGATACAGATCCATCTCCAGCGTATTGTGGTGGGTGATGAAGGGACGAGCATCTGCCCCGCCTGCTTCTGACTGAAGAACAGGGGTTTCGATTTCGATAAAACCCTGTTGATCCAGGTAACGGCGAATAGACGCGGTAATTAAGGCGCGACGGCGAAAGGTTTCCCGCACATCTGGATTCACGATCAGGTCTACATAGCGCTGGCGGTAGCGCTTGGCAACATCGGTCAGCCCGTGCCATTTGTCGGGTAGGGGGAGGAGGGCTTTGGTCAACATGGCGTAATGGAAAACTTTGACCGAAAGTTCACCCCTGGGGGTGCGTCGGATCGTACCCTTAACGCCAAGAATGTCCCCAGCATCGGTCAGTTTGACCAGATGATCAAACGCATCGGGAACCTCTGCCATGCCCTGTTCAATTTGGGAGCGTTCGATGAAAAGCTGAATTTTTCCTGTTTCATCCTGGAGGTCAAAAAAGGCAAGCTTTTTTCCACTCAGCCGCTTGGTACGGATACGCCCAGCAATGGAAACTTCAGTGGAATCTTCAGCTTCGTTGGGCAGATCAGCAAATTTTTCTTGAAGTTCTGCCGCATGGTGGGTTATTTCCCAACGATAGGCATAGGGGGTTTGTCCTACCTGTTTAAGTTGCTCAACTTTTGCCAGCCGGGTGGCACGAATTTCTTCCAGGGTCGAAGCGCTTTGAGGTTCTTGGGGGGTGCGATCGGATGACATAGTAGGTTGGTCTGGCATTAGAGCAGAGATTCTTTCTAGCCTGAGGCTTAACACAGAACGTCTGTGGACCCATGAGGCTAGTTAAGCGTACATGCAGTCAGTCATTTGGTTTGACTGCAAACTCATATTATAAGGAGCACCTGTCCCAACAGGGATAAAGCCGTCTCTTACATTTGTTCTGCATCAACACTTCACTTGACTCATCGGTAAATTGCTATATGTTTGGTGCAGGGCAGTGAGTACCCCTCTTGGAAAAGCTTCAAAATGAACTTCTTTGACAAACTGGCAGCGGCAGTCGCTACGAATCAGAGTTGCCTATTTGTGGGACTCGATCCTAGTTTAGAAATGCTACCCAATCGTTATCAGAGGGGACCAGATAGGGATTTATCTGGTTTACGAGACTGGCTGCTTTGGGTGATTGCTGAAACGTCCCCCTTTGTGTGTGCTTACAAGCCAACCCTGGGGTTTTATCAGATGTTTGGGGCGGCGGGGCTGCAACTGCTGGCACAAGTGCTGCAAGCGGTTCCCTCCCATATTCCGATCATTCTGGATGCTAAACACAGTGACCTGAATACCAGTACCCAGGTTGCCCGTAACTGGTTTAAGGATTGGGGAGTTGATGCCGTTACGCTGGTGGCTTACTCTGGGCAAGATCTGGCTGCCCCATTTCTGGTTTATCCCGATAAAGGGGTGTTCATCCTTTGTTGTACGTCAAATCCAGCGGCGATCGCCCTACAATCCCATCCCGACTCCGCCGCGCCTCTGTATTTACGGATGGTAGAAGAAGCAAAAATCTGGGGTATCCCAGAGCAGGTCGGTTTAGAGGTGGGAACGACCACGCCAGAGGTGCTGTCTCGCGTGCGGGCGATCGCGCCAGAACGGTTGATCCTGGCTCGAAGTATCTGGCAAGAGGGCACCGATCTCAACCAAATTTTGGCAGCGGGTTTAGATAATAAAGGATCTGGGCTATTGATTCCGGTACCCCAGGACTGGCTTAGCCATGACCAGGTTGCTGAACGAGTGCAGGATCTACGGCAACAAATTAATCAGGTAACAGAACAGATCACGCAGGAGCCTTCTACCTGTGAGGTCTGGACCTCTAATCTTTGCACTCTAAATCAGCACCCCCATTTAGATCTAATTTTGCAACTCTACGACGTGGGTTGTATTTTGTTTGGCGAGTTTGTCCAGGCATCGGGGGCGGTTTTCCCTTACTACATTGACCTCCGCAAAATCATCTCTAACCCTCAACTTTTCCATCAAGTCCTGTCTGCCTATGCCGGAATTCTGCAAGGCTTAAGGTTCGAGCGCATTGCTGGCATTCCCTATGGTTCGCTACCAACGGCGACCGGGCTTGCCCTGCGGCTAAATGTCCCCATGATTTTTCCCCGCAAGGAAGTCAAGGCTCATGGGACTCGGCGGTTGGTTGAAGGCAATTTTCGAGCGGGTGAAAAGGTCGTGGTGGTCGATGACATTCTGATCAGTGGCAATAGCGCTATGGAAGGGGCTGCCAAGCTTGAATCAGTAGGATTGCACGTTGAGGACATTGTTGTGTTCTTAGATCATGAGCAGGGGGTGAAAGACCGATTACGCGCTAACGGCTACCAGGGTCATTCCGTGCTGACAATTTCTGAAGTAACAGAAACGTTGTATCAGGCTGGGCGCATTACGGCAAAGCAATTCCAGGCAATAGCAGAATGAGTTCAATAGTGGGTAATTGACTTTTGAACTTGCTAGGGTGGAAGAAGTTACAAAGTATGATTGCCCGTGAAAAAAGGAATTTTAGCGACAGGGTTGGCTCTGCTAACGTTGGTTGTGGTGCTTCTGATTCATTCACCGCTTCATTCGCCTCGCACCGCTCCCATCATTAACGGACTTACCGCTCCCGCCATTAATGGACTTTATGTATTTGGTGACAGCCTTTCCGATACAGGCACGGTGTTCCAGTCAACGGGGGGAGTATACCCGCCTAATCCGCCCTACTTTAAGGGACGTTACTCCAACGGGAGAGTTTGGGTTGAGTATCTTGCCGATCGCCTTCGTCTTTCGCCTGACCAAGCCAACAGTTTTGCCTGGGGAGGTGCCAGGACAGGAGGCGCAGGCTCTAGTTCCACGAATCAACTGGCTATTAACAGTTTTGTCCCCAGTTTGTTGACCCAGACCCAGTTGTTTATTGAGGCACATCCCCAGCTCAATCCCGACACGTTATATGTCTTATGGGCAGGGGCAAACGACTACTTGCAGGGAGAAACCAACCCAGCGATTCCCCTTGCCAACACAACAAAGGCATTGACTGCGCTAATCAATGCCGGTGCAACAAAATTTTTAGTCGCAAATTTGCCCGATCTGGGACTGTTACCGCTGACTCGCCTGAGGGTTGACTCTGAAGAGCTTAGTGCTTTGACCCAATCCCACAATCAGGGCTTACAGCGATCGCTAAACCAGTTGAGCCAACAACATCCCGACCTTCAAATTGCCACCTTAGAAGTGAATCAGCTTTATCAAGCGGCAATCACAAATCCTCCCAGTTTTGGGTTTACCACAGTGACTCGCGCCTGTTTGTCCAGTACCAGCGTGTGTGACAACCCTGATAACTTTTTGTTCTGGGACAGTATTCATCCAACCACTGCCGCTCACCAGTCCTTAGGAGAAGCCGCCTTTCTAAAGCTTCAGCAAAGAGGCATCTTTGTTAGCTGAAACGTAAATCTACTTCATCTATCCCCAGATACATAGTTAAAAAAATAGGGGCACCCTATCTAAGTACCCACTTAGAAGGACGCACCCGTGAGGCATGGCAAGTTTTTACTATTGTTCTTTTTTACACTGGTGGCAGGTTGTTCCGCCAAAGCTCATCCTACTCATGTATCCATTACTACATCTAAACCGACTCCCCAAGCCAACGAAAGTTCTGCGCCTCAACCAGCGACTCCCCTTGAACCATCCCTTACGGGTGCCCCTCAGAAGCTAAAGCAATTTAATTTCCAGTCCAAAGGATCGCCCCCGTCGTCAAAATTCAACACCGCTACTATCCCATCACCGGAAACAGTGCATCAGAACTGCGGGCACAAATGAACCAACAGGGACCCTTTGACCAGCGCGAAGGACGGCGCTATGACGCGAGAGCTGACTGGTTCGTGAAATGGTCCTATCGTCATGTCAAAACCAGCAACCAGTGCATGATCGGTTCACTCAAAACCAGTGTGGATGTAACCCTCACCTATCCCCAATGGACTCCGCCACCTCAAGGGTCGCGATCGCTGATGACAGAATGGCAACGATACCTGTCAGCCTTGCAAATCCACGAAAAGGGACATGAGAGTAACGGCATTGCCGCAGGCAAAGAAATTTTGCAAGTTTTGAGCCAATTACCTGCCTATTCGTCCTGCCAACAGTTAGACGAGATCGTGAACTCAACTGCCCAAAAGGTGATTAAGCGCTATAACCAGAAAGATTTGGACTACGACCATGCGACGAAACACGGATACACTCAAGGCGCTGTTTTTCCTGCTAGTGCGATCGTTGCACGATGAGCAGATGAATTGATAGGTGGTGCCAGGTGTTGGGTGTTGGGTATTACGGAGGGAAAGGGCAATGGGTCTAGATTGTACGACTGTTCGGTATCCTAACCTTTGTATGTAACGCCATATCAGAGTTAGACACAATTAGGAAGCGCAATATTTACAAAAAAGAAGCTCCCATTGATTTGGGAGCTTCTTTAAATGATGGGTTCTAAAACAGAAACCAATCGGTAGCCTTAGTCCAAATTAGGCATGGACAACACTGGCTCATTCTCACGGTCAATTCCCTTCTCAAAGCCAGCCGCTGCCGCACGGGCGCGACCCGCATGCCAGAGGTGCCCAATCAAGAAGAAGAACGCTAGCACAAAGTGAGAAGTGGATAGCCAGGAGCGAGGAGATACGTAGTTAAACGAGTTGATCTCCGTTGCCACACCACCCACAGAGTTCAGAGAACCTAGAGGAGCGTGGGTCATGTACTCGGCTGCACGGCGAGCCTGCCAGGGCTGAATATCGTACTTGATCTTGTTCAGGTCAAGCCCGTTCGGTCCACGCAGAGGCTCCAACCAGGGACCTTTAAAGTCCCAGAAGCGCATGGTCTCACCACCAAAGATGATTTCACCTGTAGGAGAGCGCATCAAGTACTTACCCAGACCCGTAGGACCTTGAGCAGAAGCGACGTTTGCACCCAACCGCTGGTCACGTACCAGGAAGGTTAGAGCCTGCGCTTGAGACGCTTCCGGACCCGTAGGACCAAAGAACTCGCTGGGATAAGCGGTGTTGTTAAACCAGACAAAGCAAGCAGCAATGAAGCCCATCAGAGACAGAGCGCCAAGGCTGTAGGAAAGATAAGCTTCACCAGACCAGATGAAAGCTCGGCGTGCCCAACCAAAAGGCTTGGTCAGGATGTGGTAGATACCACCACCGATGCAGATCAAGCCGATCCAGATATGACCACCAACAATATCTTCCAAATTATCAACACTGACAATCCAACCATCCCCACCAAAGGGAGACTTCAGCAGATAGCCAAAGATAACAGCGGGATTCAAGGTTGGGTTAGTCACTACCCGCACATCACCCCCGCCCGGTGCCCAGGTGTCATACAACCCACCAAACGCCATTGCCTTCGCAACCAGCAACAGAGCACCAACACCGAGAAGGATCAGGTGATAACCAATGATATTGGTCATCTGGTTCTTATCGCGCCAGTCATAGCCAAAGAAGCTGGAATATTCTTCCAGTGTCTCAGGACCACGAACCGCGTGATAAAGACCGCCCAGACCCAGAACGGCAGAGGAAATCAAGTGAAGGACACCCACCACAAAGTAGGGGAAGGTATCAATCACTTCGCCACCAGGACCGACACCCCAACCCAGGGCAGCCAGGTGAGGAAGCAGGATCAAACCTTGCTCATACATTGGCTTTTCTGGGATAAAGTGGGCAACCTCAAACAAGGTCATTGCCCCAGCCCAGAACACAATCAGACCTGCATGAGCGACGTGAGCGCCCAACAGCTTACCAGAGAGATTAATCAGACGGGCATTACCAGCCCACCAGGCAAAACCAGACGACTGAAGGTCGCGGTTGCCAGCAACAAATGAACTACTAGAGAGCGTTACCACGAGGTAGAACCTCCTCAGGGAAGACAAAGTTTTCATGGGGCTGATCCTGAGGTGCCATCCAGGCTCGGATGCCCTCGTTCAGCAGAATGTTCTTGGTGTAGAACGTTTCAAATTCAGGGTCTTCG
>NZ_JBXBCF010000021.1:0-22733 GCF_056784235.1 Kovacikia sp. CALU 1929 | reverse complement strand
AAATTGCCGCCGACAGGTTTTGCAGAGGTAATTTTGTTTACCTCTTTGCTTGCCGTTCTTACTGATGTCAGTTGAGCCACATTCGGGACATTGCATCGGTTTCACCCTGATTTCATATTCCCATTATGCAACGCCAAATTTCCTTGGCAATCTAAGTATTTGCTATCACTTGCAGTGGTGGTACCCTGCAAATCGAGGCAGAAGCTCACCCCAAAGCGATTTAGTTATCGCTGACTATTCCTTACTCAAAGTGTGTGCCAGGGAAACGGTTATGGATCCACTGCCGCCAACCTGTTCTACAAATTGCTTTTACCCACCTGGCACATCTGGCAGGGCTAATGGTTTGCGAAACTCCCGAAGCAACCATTCCCTTATTGACCGACGACAGGACAAAACTGAGTGCGTCTCAGTATATTTTGTGGGTTCATCAGGAGGGGCAAGGTTTACCCAAAGGAATTCGTGCCAGTGTAAGCTTATTGACCACTTCTGACCAATTACGGGAAGCGGCAGGGATGGTCACTCAAGGAAACTTGTGGGGAATATCCCAATCCAATGAAAAACCCCCACCCCTTTCAGAGCGGGAGTTAGAGATTATAACGCTTCTGTCACAGGGACTATAGATCGCGACATTGCCAATAACCTCATCATCAGCGAAAGCACTGTCAAGTTTCATATCAACAATGTGGTGACAAAACTGAAAGTACGCAACCGCTATCAGGCGCTTTATCAAGCCATCACTAATGGGTGGATTCGCTGAATGAAGAGAGTGGAGATATCTGAAGCGATCGCCCCTGTTCATTCAATTAAACTTTACTTCAATAACCTGGTCACCCGCACATCGTATTCAGTGCATTTAGGGTGCTCATTTCTAGCCAGATAACGTGCCGTGTGGTTAGCAATTTTTCTAGATTCTGCATCGATTTCGTATCGGGTTGTCTCGCAGTGAGATGCAGCGTTTGCCTGCTCAAGATACTCTTTGATATCGACAAACACCTCGTATGTATGAACCATTTCGGACCTCCTCGTGCATTATGCAAACGATTGGGATTTGGGATCAGTATAGGAACTTGCCCAGAGGTTCGGCTCCAACAAACACAATTCTTTAACTGTCGTTAACTAAATTAGAAATTAACCTTAAAGCTTATTTGAAACTTTCTTGCATCTGGTGCTGGGCTTTGGCCGTTAAAGGGTGGAAACGGCGTTCCAATTTATCCCGCTACTCAGCCACACCTCAGGCTAGCACGCTGTCAAATTAAATTTGACAGGTAGCGAATACTCAAGAAGTTAATGATGGCTAAATTTTGAGGGTCTACGACCCATCAAAATTTTCCTGATGGAACGCTAGGGTTCTTTGATTTGCGATCGCAATTGTTCCAACTCTCGATCCATCTCAGGGGTTGCTTCGCTGGCAGGCAATTGGGCAGTAGATTGAGAACCTCCCAATACCTGACTTTTCATAGCTGCCAGTTCAGCTTCCACCTCATCCGCTTCTCCCAACGCCACAATCCGCTTCTCCAGGTCATCCATACCCAGTTCAGCAACCGCTTCCGCCTGTGCCTCCATCTGTAACACCCTTTCTTCCATGCGCTCAAATGCCTCTAGAGCGCTACCCGTTCCAACCCGCCCCATCATGTCGTTAATTTGCTGGGAGGCTTTGGCAGAACGGGCACGGGCAACATAAAGGTCTTTCTTAGTCTTGGCTTCAGAGATCTTACTTTCCAGCTTCATCATGTTCTGCTTCAACTGGGTCACAATTCCAGACTGCTGCTGAATTTGAGCCTGCATCACCTCCGCTGTTTCCTGGTAAGATTTGCGCCGTGTCAGGGCTTCTCGCGCCAAGTGTTCATCACCTTTCTGTAAGGCAAGCTGAGCACGTCGATACCACTCGTCAGCAGTCGTTTGCGCTTGGGAACATTGCCGTTCAGTGCGTTTCTGAGTCGCGATCGCCTGAGCCACTGCCTGCCGTAGCTGGATCAGTTCCTCCTGCATATCCAGAACCGCCTGTTCCAAAATCTTTTCAGGGTCTTCGACCTTACTCACCAGGCTGTTAAGATTGGCGCGAATCACCCGAAAGATTCGGTCAAAAAATCCCATGACACTCTCCTGGCTCAGTAATTTTGAGTTTTGAGTTTTGGATATTAAGGTTTAAATCTTGAATTTTAAGTACAGCTCTGAAAATACTTCATGAAGCCATTCAAAACTCAAAACTTTTAACCCATAACTTTTTCTCAATACTACCGTACCTTCCCCTCTCTGCTCAGGGCTTATACACTTCGGCAGAAATTCCCTGATTGCGAAGTTCCTGTACCTGTCGTTGCGCATCTGTTTCACTGGAGTATGCCCCCGTTTGGATCCGGGCACCATCGGGAAAGTTGCGCAGGTAGGCATCTGGCACCGACTCTTTGACCGTCTCCAGGGTGCGATCGCTGTCATAGGGAATCACAACTTTGTAGTCATAGGAACCCGATGCACTGGTGCGGGTTTCAGGGCTAGCAGCGGCAGCCGGAGAGGGCGACTTCACCACAGGCGGACTGTAAGAGTTGGTTGTGGGAGGCGAGGGGGTGTTTACCCTTGACGGAGTAGAACGGGAAGGTGATGCATAGCTCCGAGCTGGTTGAGGTGGGTCATAGGTTCTGACTGATGGAGCAGGTTGGCTACGAGCCACCGGAGCAGGTTCTGGCTGGGAAGTCAGAGGCGCTGACCGAGATCCTGAGTAACTTCCAGCCGTGTTTGGGGCAGTTGCCGAAGCCGTTGGATTACCCGACATGCCAGAAGATGGGGTGGCGATGGTTGGGCGACCGGGGACGGTCGGGGACGGCGAGGTTGGTGTGGTTGGCAAGTTAGACCGCTTTACGGGGGCTGAATCTGTCTTCAAGGTTCCCAGCGTATCCAGATTCAGGTCTTTAAATTCCTTATTTGCCAGGTTTGGTTGGGGGCTGATGCCTTCAGTTTGAGCAGCTTGCCCCTTGGGAGTTCCATCTTGATTGGTATTGGGGGACGCGAACAGCCGTCCGAGGCTAGACGGGTTCATCACCAAATAGCCAAACATGGCACTAGAAAGCAAGAGCAACAGCATAGAACCCATGCCGAGGGGAGTGAGTAAACTTTGGACAAAACCCCGTTCAGCCTGGACTGCTGCCTCTTCCTCCGCCAGACTCCTTAGAAGTTCCTCAGAAGATTCCAAATAGTCGTCCAACCCTTGGGGATTGAGGGGTTTGACGATCGCTTCAATTTGCTCCTGGGAAAGGGCTCTTTCTGGTTCAGAGCCAGGAAGGGCAGAACTTTCCTGATGCTGGGGGGATATCGCCAGGTCTGAGGAATGAGCAGCGGAAGCAATCGCTGGAGCTACAGCACCATACATCGGATCAGCAGAAACATCCCCATTGTTCTCGCTGACAGGAGTTTCCGTCGGGCTGGCTGTTTCCGCGGGATGAGTTCTGCCCCCTACCGCCGAAACTGAGATCAAATCCAGCGATCGATCAGGTGCATAGCGCCCAGTTCGGCGAGGAACCCGGTCAGGCATCGCCCTCATCCGACGGTATCGAGCCAATTCTTCCTCTAGTTGAATATCCAGATTTGCCAGAGCACTGCTGAGGACTGGATGCAGGGGCTGGGACTGAGAAACCTCGACGGGGGATTCTACCCTGGGATGTTGGCGCATAACGCAACTCCTTCTACCAATTTTCTATAAACCGCTTTTGTCATGAACTTTGGTGCCATGAAACTTATTTTTGCTAGAGAAGTTGATGCTTCATCCGGCAGACAGAGTAAACTCGGTGCAAGTTCACAAGAATAGTCATTCGCCGCCAGTTCATCAACCGTTAGATGCCTATCCTGTAGATACATAGCCGTCCAGTATCCCTGATTAGCGACAATTTGGGTAGGGAACCGAGCAAAGTTATACACTTTTTTACGCGAATCCGCACATCCGTTTGAAATATGAGCCTCAAATCGCTTCATTCTGTCCTGGGTAGTCTGGAAACCCAATATCAACCTAAAGAGCAGCGCCAGCTTCAACGGTTGCTCCAGTCTTGGGCTGAAGTGGTCGGTCCAGTTGTAGCAGCCCAGACTCAACCGATCTCGGTTCAGCGAGGCATTTTGCGGGTGGCAACCTCCAGTTCTGCCTGGGCGCAAAACTTAGTGTTTGAGCGTCAACGTATCTTGGACAAACTCAACACCAAATTGTCCCTATCCCTGACGGATGTTCGATTTTCGACCGCCCAGTGGCAAACCCCTGCCCTCCTTGCCGATTCTGGTTCTGAGCAGCAGACGCAACTATGGCAACAGCATCCCAGTCGAGTAGTCAAGCGGTTGACCTTGACCCCATCGAAAGCCCCGGAGCCAGTTGACTCTACCCAGGCGTTTCAGAACTGGGCAAAGGCGGTGCGATCGCGATCACAAGATCTACCCCTTTGTCCTCACTGTCAATGCCCGACCCCTCCAGGAGAATTGGAACGGTGGCAAGTCTGCGCCCTCTGTGCAGCAAAACACTGGTAGCAAAGGATTTAGAGAATGGTTGAAAAGGGTTCAGCGGTTAAAACCGCGACTACGCGAACAAAGTCCGCCTATGCGGACTAAGGCAAATGAGGAGTTTCCCTAACCTGCGGAGGCGGGTTTTGTCCGTATAGCCGCGACTTCGCCAAGGCGACAGAGCAATTAGCAGGTACCTGTCGTACCTCTAAATCTGAAAATGACTAATTTTCAACTCACCTTTAAATCTACGGTACCTCTTAGTAGATTTTCTACTTTTTGGGATTTACGTAGGATAACGGATGACATAGCTGGCTTTTAGTTTTAGCTGATCCCCACCGGATTCTAGAAGAAACTTAAGCGGTTATTGAGCAAAATCAGCGATCCCCTCTACGATTGTTGCTCTTCTTATCCCAAAAGTGAAAAAAATCTAAACTCCTATTTTTGGGTGCGATCGCTCAATCACAAGGGGGATCGCTACTACAGGCTTTTCCCGGTTCATTGCCGGAAATTAACGTCACTCAGAATTGAATTAATCACTTTTCAACACAACTTTTTTATGAAATCATCCGCTTCTTCCGCTCCCGCCTGTCGGCACTGTCGTCACTATCTGCCAGAAGGGCGGCGAGGGGGGCACTGTCAACAACTTAATGTTGCAGTTCAAAGCGGTTGGAAGGCATGCTCTTTAGCGATCCCACCTTTTGCACCTTCCTGGGAAAATCTGGAGCAAATTATGCGCTGGCAGGAGCGTAGCTTAGCTGTTCAGGAAGTGGTGGTTGCCAGTTATCCTCCTCTTAATCAAGCTAGTCAGGAGCAAGCTGTTGCTTCAGAGGCAACTCCCACACCTGCTGCTGTTAGACCGGTTGTAGGGATTCGTGCCCTCTGGAGTTGTTAATGGGTTCCCTAGGGTGCTCCCATTGGGATCATCGCATTTTCCGGTAAATAACTGCGGTAACGTCCACCATCGGAGAGTACCAGCACCAGTTGTAATGCCCAGTCGGGTTCTATGGTTAAATCTGCCCAAGGAACTGCCAGTTCCAGGCAGGCATTTAACTCGACCTGGGCGCGACTGGCGCGAGAATGCCAACGCCAGGACTCGCCTGCCTCCTGAAACCAGAGGGTGCCAGTCATCAAGTTGATTCCCAGGTGGTGATGATACAGGAAGTTTAATGGCGGCTCATTCGGAAGGTCTACCAAGGGAATGGGGCTATTGTGCATGGTCTGGTCGGGATAGAACCAGAGCAAGTTGAGTTCGGGTGGCACATCAGTTCCCGGTTTCACCCCAGCCCGAAAGTCCAACCGCAAGTAGAAGTTGAGGTGGTCTACGCCATACCAGAGGCGCTGGATAGCGCTGGCGCGGTGCATTGTGCCACGCGATCCACCGACTTCGATCCGACCGGCTTTATCCCAATCCTGCTCATCTCCGTAGCCATCCACTAAAGGGTGGATAAAGCTTTGGGGGGAGCGATCGCCCTGTAACCCATGCAGCTCAATCGGAAAGGTCACCTCTGGCGGGACAGGTTCATTCAAAGACTGGTAAATCGCTGCCAGATGTTCTCGGAAAAGCTGGTCGAAGATAGCATCCTGATTAGAAGAGTGCCCCTCCCCAAACCACCAGAACCAGTCCGAACCTTCGGCGGCGTAAAGAGCCTCCCAAACTTCCGGGTTAACCTCTTCGGTGGCTTCCGGGTGATTTGCCAGTACCTGCCGCGCTTCTGTCAACAGATCCCAGGCGCGGTTTTTTGCCGGGTCCCCAATCCATGTGGTAAAGCTGCCGTCTACCCAGGAACCACTGTGCAGTTGTTCAGCGGGAATCGTTGCCGTGGGGGGAAACTGATCCAGGAATTCGGAAACCGTAACTAACTGAATATCCGGATCCTCGCTGAGGATGTGATAGAGCGATTCTAGAAAAGGTTTGCCGTCCTGGGGATAAAACTCCCAGCAGTTCTCGCCATCCAGGGCAATGGTGACCAGCCAGGGGGCTTCTAAGGTCGTGCTACCCTCCTCCTGGTGTGCCTTAAGCGAGCGGGCGATCGCCTCTAGATGCCCGACTAAATCAGTAGCGGCTTTCTTCGGCTCCATTGTGCCGTAGGTAAAGCCAATCAGGTCTGACAAGCGGTGATCTCGGAAAACGATCGCTAGATCACCCGCAGGGGTTTCCAGCCTATAGGGACGGTAGAGCAACCGGGGATCTTCAATATTGCCGGATGCATCCCGATGGAAGAAGTGTTTCAGCGTCCAGCCTAAAACCGCTTCATCGGAGCAAATCCACTGAAAACCTTGCTGACTAATGTAGGGCAGAATCTTTGGGCTGACAGACTGTTCGGAGGGCCACAGTCCACGGGGGGAGGTTCCAAATCTTTCCTGGTAGAGATTCCAGGCTTTACGCAGGTGGCGGGGAATGTCTTCTGCCCACTGGAAGCGATGGTGAGGTAATGCCAGGTCAGGAATGGCAACCCGTCCTGAGTGTGTGTCTGCTAGCAAGGGCAGGATGGGATGGGTATACGGTGAGGTAATCACCTCCAGTTGCCCGGTTTCCTGCATCTGGCGGTGCTGGGGCACGATACGGCGGAGAATCTCTCGCTGCTTGGAATAGATGCGCTGGCGATCGCCCAGGCTAAATCCCCGGTCCTTTTCTAACCACTGAGCAATATCTGGATCATCCCAGAATAAAGGATCGAACCAGGCGAGGTTATGCCAAGTCAGCAAATCGCTATAGTCTTGCAACCCCCAGTTGTCCAGGCACCAGTCCTTTCCCTTATCCTGCCGATGCTGATAAAGCTCGGCATAGCGCGGATGGGGATCGATGAGAGTACGGTGATTACCATCAAAGAAATGATCGACAATAAACGCCTTTTGCTCCTGGGAAAGTTGCTCCTCTGGCAACAATGCCACGGTCAGGTAAGGATCAAATGCCGTTCCAGCAATGTAATCTTCAATCTGAAGGATCAAGGATGGAACGAGGTTAACTGTCTGGTGTAGTTTTGGAAACTGTTCCAGAATTAACACCAGATCCAGGTAATCTTTAGTGCCGTGTAACCGTACCCAGGGCAAATGGTAGTGCCCCTCAGGGGAACCGGCTTGTACAGCCCGACTTTTGTAAAGTGGCTGGTGCTGGTGCCAGATGAAGGCAACGTATAAAGGATGGGGCATGGAGATGAAGAATAAAAGATGGTGGATGAAGGATGAAGCGGGAATGAATAACCCCGTCCCTCATCCTTTCTTACATCACTTGCTCAACTTCAGCAATTTCGGGAATAAATTCGCGCAAGCGGCGCTCGATCCCCATTCTCAGGGTCATGGTGGAGCTAGGGCAAGAACCACAGGCTCCCTGGAGCCGCAATTTGACAATGGGCCCGTCGATTTCAACCAATTCGACATTTCCACCATCTGCTATTAGGTAAGGACGCATCTCATCCAACACCGTTTCAACATTTTCATTAGTCAGAGCTAACGTTTGAGACATAGTTCTCCTTCAGGATTCAGATTTCCTTTACGTTAATGATCCTAGCGGGAAACGTTAGAAGTTAGGTAATCAAGCTGGAAGTGGAAAGGTCATCGTTCAAAAAATTGGTAGCCAACTGGGACACAGCGGTGCCATGCCCCTGGTTTGGCATCAAAAGCCTATTCAAAAATCCTTAACCGTCGAATCTTAGAACTAAAACCCAAGAAGTTTTTGGACAGGCTTTAAACAGCAACAGGCTGCAACAAAGCTACGTTGGAAAAGGAAAATTCGGTGGTGGTTGGGTTGCCCTCCTCGGCGGTTTTAATGACTCGGCGAGTCATAATCCAGTAACCATCAATCTGCTCGTAGCTGTCTTCAAATTCCTGACGAGATCCCTTGGGTTCGCCGGTCTTGGCATCGTGGTAGACCGAGTCATAAGTGTGGGAGAGGTAACCCGCACCGGTATCGATCGCGCTAAAGGTGTTGATCGTAACGAAGACTCCATGAATCAAGCGATGAACCAGACAAACTTCGTTGTTCCGAACCTTGTAGCGATCGCCCTCTGCCTTACCACCTACCAGAAGTTCAACAGCACCTGTTTTATCGGTTTCACCATATTCAAAGGTATTTTTACCGTGGGTTTCCTCAAAGGGACGGCGAACTCGGTGAACCGCAATTTCCCAAACCTGACCATGAATAGCTTTTTTAGCTTCCTCGTCAGCCACATCCATGACATCAAAGCTCAGATCCGCGTTAATCCGAATCTTGCCGGTATAGACCTGATCGCCTGTCTTTAGCTGAACATTTGTGGTGTAGCCCGGAAAGTTTTTGTCCCAGGTGTAGCGATTTTCGTAAGCAGCCCGAAATAAATCGCGAGCAGACAGTTTTGCTGTCATGAAACTCTCCTTGTTGATAGTCTTCTCTAGTGTAGGACGATCAGGAGTGAGGGGTGAGGGGTGAGGAGTTAATCGTCAGGTTTAGACCTCGGAGGTTTTCAAAACCTCCGAGGTCTGGGGCTTTGAGTTTAGTTGGACAATATCTTGTGATTGACAAACCTGCCAAATCCTGACCTCTTAAATTAGCCTATCCCCTACCCTCTATAATCTGGCTGTAGCATTTGTCAGACGGATGCCTTTTTCTTACCAACGGGTTGTTCGATTCCAGGATACGGATGCGGCAGGGGTGGTTTATTTTGCGAATGTACTGGGGATGTGCCATGAGGCGTATGAGGCATCGCTGATGGCAGCGGGAATTGACTTGAAACGGTTTTTTAAGGGAGAGATGGTGGCCATTCCGGTTGTCCATGCTAGCGTGAATTTCTTTCGTCCGCTGCATTGTGGCGATCGCCTGGAAATTTGCCTGACTCCCCGGCTGTTGAGTGAGAACGAGTTTGAGATTGGATTTGAAGTGTTCCTGGAAGAACGAAGGGAGAAAGCAGCCAGTAAAGCTGAGACGCGCCATGTTTGCATTGTTCCGGGCAGTCGTTCCCGAACGGCACTACCCGATTCCATCAGGAATTGGCTTCTTGGTTTGTCATCCAGTCCTTAACGATCTGCTCTACCTGGGGGCGATTCAGTTTGCCCTGGGCATTGCGCGGCAACTGATCAACAGCAAGCCAGTGTTTCGGTTGCTTGAACTTACTCAGGCGGTCTGTCACAGCAGTTTGGAGGTTTTCTGAGGAAACCTTTGGGCTGGATGGGATATAGAGGGCAGTCACTATCTGGCCCCAGTGGCGATCGCTCACTCCAATGACACAGACATCCTGGACTAACCCCGTCGCCCGAATCACGGTTTCTACTTCTGCTGGAAATACATTTTCCCCACCCGTAATAATCTTGTCGCTGCTCCGTCCCACGACATGGAGGTATCCCTGCTGGTCTAAAAAGCCCAGATCGTCTGTGGACAGTTCTATTTTTTGGGTGAGGGGTGGGGTGAGGGGGTAATATCCCAGAGCTAGGGATCTGGCACGAATGGTGATGATCCCGGCTCCGGGGTAATCCAGGGGTTGACCAGTCGCGGTGCGAATTCTGATTTGGGCATGGGGCAACACCTGACCACAACTGGAGTGTCCCTGGAGAAACTCTTCGGGTTTTAGTGTGGCAACCTGAGCCGCTGTTTCGGTCATGCCGTAGGTGGGAGCCAGCCGAATCTGATGGGTTCTTGCCGTTTCCAATAGCTCAGACCAGCAAGGCGCTCCCCCCAACAGAACGGTCTGGAACCGGGATAGCCAGGGAATCAACGCTGGTTGGTTCAGTAATCGCTGAAGCTGAGTTGGCACCAGGGACAGGAAAAAAGACTCTGGAGCAATATCAATCAGTTCTCTAGCCTCAACGGTCTTAAACGGCAAAATCACCAGCCTCCCCCCTGACGTAAAGGAGCGGAGAAATTGCATCAAACCACTGACATGGTAAAGGGGCAAAACACAGAAGGAATTCACCTGCTCCACGCCAAAATACTGCTGGAATCCAGCGATCGCTGCCATCAAAGTTTCCCAGGTGTGGATCGCAAACCGGAGCTTACCGGAAGATCCACCAGTGGGGATCATAATCAGGGGGAATGGGGAATGGGGAATGGGGAATGAAATTTCTCTGCCCCTCTGCTCCTCTGCCCCTCTACTCCCCAGACCAAATCAGGCTGCACCATGCCGATCACTTGCTGCCACTCTCCAGCAGACCAGTCGGGATTACAGAGGAAAACAGGCGCGTTCCTCACACAGGCGGCGATGAAGCCAGCAACGAAGCTGACTGGATCTCGCTCAGCTAGAAGAATTTTGGGTGGGCTGTCCCAGGTCGATAACTGTTGAAGCCGTTGCTGGATGCGATCAATCAATGCCTGATGACTGTGACCAAATAGCCAGTCCTGGGTTAACCGCTGATTAAAGTAGTCTAGGTCTAGAACCGTTCTCATCTGCATCTCCTAACCCCCGCACCCTATATGCCCGTCAATCGAGCGTAGCTACAGAGCCATTCCCATAACTCCTCCTCCTCTAGCCTCTGAAAAAGGTCATTTTCAGGGAACCAGTGATCTAAACCAAAGCCGATCGCCCGCTGTTTCAGCATCAGGTCTGCTGCCAGATGAAGCACTGCCTGTTGCCCGATCGCCGTTTCAAATACGGAAGAAACGACCACATCAATGCCTGTTTCCTGACAGAACTGGCGCAGACGGGCGGGAGAACCTGCGATCGCGGGCTTAATCACAAACACCCCCCGCCATCCTTTCTGATAGCAAGCTTGTAGTTGGGTCAGGTTGGCAACCGACTCATCCAGAGCGATCGCCGTCCTGAATTGCTGACTGAGGGCTTGCATTGCCTCAAAGTGTTCTGGCGCTAACGGCTGTTCCAGGTATTCTACGCCTGGAGCATCGGGTGGCAAGTCATCACAGGCTTGTAACCAGAGTAGGGCTTCGTCATAGCTCAATGCACCATTGGCATCCAGACGCAAATAGGCAGATGAGGGAAGAATCTGGATCAGTTGGTGAAAGATCTCCAGTTCTTGGGCGATCGCGTCTACGCCAATTTTCCACTTAAACGTTCGCCCTCCTGCCTTCCATAGAGGTTCCCAGGCACTTAAAGACTGAACTCCAGCAGGCAGCAGTTGGCTACAGGAAAAAAACTTCAATGGCTGGCTGACTGACAGTTGCAAAGCAGACTCAAACCCAAACTGACAAGCCGGTAACTCCTCTGGAATGGAGCGAATCATTTCGTCTGTCATTTGAGCGGGTAGCTGCCGACAAAACTTCAGTGCCTCCTCCAAAGTTTCAGAACCAAACCAGGGAACCGGGGCAATCTCCCCCAAGCGCACCTCCCCAGAATGATTAATCAGCCGTAAAATAATCCCTTCGCGCCTCTGCCAAACCCCGTGAGCCGTCTTCAGCGGTTGCCGAAACGGACGAGCATAAACCCCAAACTCAAACCCCCACCCCTTCACCCTTCACTCTCAACTCTTCACTCTCAACTCTTCACTCTCAACTCTCAACTCTTCACCTCCACTCCCCCCTTTAACAACTAACAACCAACCACCAACAACTCCCCATCTCACCCCGCCAGCACAAACCCCGCCCCCAGCAACAGCCCGCTCCAGAAGTGAAGCGAAACCGCAATAAACCGGCAGTAGATCAGCTTTTCCGGTTGAGTGTAGTGGGAACCAATAAAGCGACACAGCTTGAAGGCGTAGAGCAAACTGGCAAACACTAACAGGCTCCAGATTGGGAAAATCCCCAGAACTATGAATAGAAGGGTGAATCCGTAGATGCTGCCAGTAATCCAGGGTAGAAGTTGGGCGGCTCGTTGACTGCCCAAACGAACAATGGGAGATTTCTTGCCAACGGCGGCATCTTCATGAATCTGGTTGAAGTGAGAACAGAACAGGATCAGACTGGTGGCAATGCCAACCACCACGGATGCTGCAAAGTTAGTGACAGACCAGGATTGGGTCTGACTATAGTAGGCGGCAGCAAATGCCAGGGGACCAAAGGCAAAAAAGCAGAGAATTTCCCCTGCCCCGTGATAGCCAAGACGAAACGGTGGTCCCTGGTAAACATAGCCGATCGCACAGCAGACCAAAATTAACCCGATTACAGTCAAATCTTGCTGCCAGAAAGCGATCGCCCCAATTCCCAGCAAACCCAGAGCTAAACAGACATTGCTTAGCCAGAAGATGAATGACTTATTGCCCGTCAGGTTAACTAGCGAGTTGGCTTTGTTGACATCTACACCAGTTTCTGAATCAAACACATCATTACTCAGGTTTTCCCAGGCGAGGATAAGGATGGCAGCGGCAAGAAAAGTGAGAAAGATTCTCAGATCAAAGGTTTGGGTTTCGGCAAAGGCGACCGCGCTGCCTACCGCAATCGGCATAATAGCGACGCTATACATGGGTGGCTTGATGGCTGCCAGCCAAAGCTTGCGGTCTGGACGGGAACCTGTATTCTCAAGGGTTTTGGTGGTCATGGGGGGACACGGCTCAAAAGGCTAGAGCCTTGTTTCAAAACAGCTTTATTATTCTACGGCTCTGGGGGTTCCAGCTTTTTGATCGTTGTCCCAGACTTCAAACTTCGCAACACAATAGCCCCCGCAAGATTGACTGGCTGTAAACCTCTCGTCATGGGCGATCGCAGAACTATACTGGTTTATACAGTTCCATTGCTTCTGTTACATGCCAGTTACACCGTACTGCAAGAATCTGTTTCAAAGCCGTAAGGATCTGCACCAATTTCTTTCAGCTTGCCAACAAGAATCGCTCGAAAAAGATCATCCCAAAATCATTAGCATATCCCTGGAAATTGAGCCTGTCGATCCACTCATTGTCTTTGACCAAATCGCCCAACCTGATCAGCTAAACTTTTACATCGAAAAGCGAGATTTAAATCGAAATACCTATTCTGATGACCCAAATTTATGCTCTAAAAGTATTAGTGGGATTGCGGCGATCGGCTCGGCAATTCACCTTCAGGTAGGGGGTTCTAACCGTTTTCAAGCTGCAAAAGACTTCATTCAATCAGTTCTTTCAGATACGATGATCGTTGGGGATTCCCATTTGCCACTGGCAGGCCCCCATTTTTTCTGTGGATTCACTTTTTTTGACAATAATTTTGACTCCGACTTTCTCTTTCCAGCCGCAACCGTCTTTCTACCGAAATGGCAAATCACCTATCGAGAAAACGGCTGTACCGTGGTGGCAAATCTGGCAATTCATTCGGAGATTCACCTGGAATCAACAACCGATGATTTGTGGAAAACCTTACAAACGATCCGTTCAACCCACTATCAGTTGCTCAGCCCCAATCTGAACCATCAGAAACTGCTGAAGAGGCGAGATGTGGCAGATACCCACCACTTTCAGCAGGCAGTACTGTCAGCGCTGGAATCCATCCAGACTCAGGTGTTTAACAAAGTGGTCCTTGCCCATGCGGTTGATATTATTTCGCCCCTCCCCTTTCATCTGGTTCAGTCCCTTAACAATCTGCGTCACCTTCATCCTGATTGCTACCTGTTTGCTATCAGCAACGGAAAGGGACAGCATTTTATGGGTGCCAGCCCAGAGCGGTTAATTAGTCTTCGTAACCGCCAATTAGTTACCGATGCGCTGGCAGGCTCTGCTCCACGCGGTAAAACAACCTGCGAAGATGCGTTTCTGGCAAATAGCCTGCTCAATAGTGCGAAGGAAATGCACGAGCATCAGGTAGTTCTTGAGTTCATTACCCGGCAACTTTGTCAGCTAGGGCTAACACCCCAGCCTTCACCGCTGCGGCTCCTCCAACTGTCTAATATTCAGCATTTGCAAACGCCGATTCAGGCACGGGTGCCTGCGGCAATTCACCTGCTGGATGCGGTTGCAGAGCTTCACCCGACTCCGGCTGTGGCAGGGGTGCCAAGAGATATTGCCTGTGAGCATATTCGTCGGTACGAGGCATTTGAGCGATCGCTCTATGCTGCCCCCATCGGCTGGGTCGATCATCAAGGCAATGGTGAGTTTGCTGTCGGCATCCGCTCTGCTTTAATTGATGGTTGCCATGCCCGCCTCTATGCTGGAGCTGGAATCGTCGCCGGTTCAGCCCCAGAACGAGAACTGGCAGAAGTTCAACTTAAGCTTCAGGCGCTTTTAGCTGCGCTGGTTTAGTGACAGATTCATGCCGATTGATTTCAGAAATACTAACCTGGTTTGGACTTCGATTCTGACAGAAACCCTGCACCGGCTAGGGTTGACCACTGCTATTATTTGTCCCGGATCGCGGTCTGCACCGTTGGCGATCGCATTTGCCAACCATCCCCAGATCGAAGCCATTCCAGTTTTGGATGAGCGTTCTGCCGCTTTTTTTGCGCTCGGTATTGCTCGCCAGAGCAAGCTTCCCGTGGTTTTAGTCTGCACCTCTGGTACCGCTGGGGCAAACTTTTATCCTGCCATTATCGAAGCCAGGGAAAGTCGTGTCCCCCTGCTAGTATTGACCGCTGATCGCCCGCCGGAACTGAGAGACTGTAATGCTGGACAGGCGATCGACCAGCAAAAGCTTTACGGCAGCTACCCGAACTGGCAAACCGAACTAGCACTGCCATCTCTAGCCATGTCCATGCTTGGTTATCTCAGGCAAACCACCATTCACGCCTGGGAACGAACCCTTTATCCAACAGCGGGTCCCGTTCATCTCAATTTTCCCTTCCGCGATCCCCTTGCCCCCCTGCCTCAACCAGAAGCCCAATCTTTTTCAGAGACGTTTGATGCGGATAGTTTTTTTGCCCCGGTTGCCTCCCTCCCTACCCTGTTTCCGTCTCTTCCCTTTTCTCCCTCCCCTCTCCCCCCGCTTTCTGCCTATGGCATTATTGTTGCCGGTCCTGCCCAGCCCAAATCTCCAGAGCGCTATTGTCGGGCGATCGCCTATTTGTCCCGTGCCCTTGGCTATCCCGTGCTAGCTGAAGGACTCTCTCCCCTGCGCAATTATGCCAACCTCAACCCCAATCTCATCTCTACCTATGATTTAATCCTGCGTAACTCCTCCCTGGCAGAAAAACTCAGCCCTGAACTGGTGATTCGGGTTGGCGAGATGCCCACCAGCAAACAGCTCCGTAACTGGTTAGAAGCCATCCAACCCCGTCAATGGGTAATTGACCCTGATGGGCGGAACCTCGATCCTCTGCACGGTCAAACGATCCATTTGCACGTATCGGTTGAAGCATTTGCCAAGCTCATCCCAAAACTTCCCACGCCCTCCGACGCCTACCTCAATCTGTGGCGTACCGCTGAGGCTCAATCCCGGCGAATGCTCGACCAGACCATGATGGAATCCGAGTTCCTGTTTGAGTGTAAGGTTGCCTGGTTGCTCTCTAAAGTCCTGCCATCGGGAACCCCCCTCTTCGTCAGCAGCAGTATGCCTGTACGAGATGTGGAATTTTTCTGGGCACCCGGAAATTCTAGAGTTAAACCCATTTTTAACCGGGGCGTAAACGGTATTGACGGAAGTCTGTCTACCGCTTTAGGCATTGCCCACCGTCAGCAAAGCAGTGTCATGTTGACCGGTGACCTGGCACTCCTGCATGACACCAACGGCTTTTTACTCAAACCTCAGTTCTCTGGACACCTGACCATTGTGCTGATCGACAATAATGGCGGCGGAATTTTTGAGATGTTGCCGATTTCCCAATTTGATCCACCGTTCGAAGCCTTCTTTGCCACTCCCCAATCCATCAATTTTGCCCAACTCTGCACCACCTACGGGGTAGAACACGAATTAATCACCAGTTGGCAACAGCTAGAGCGCCGCCTAACCCAGCTACCCCAAAGTGGAGTTCGCATCCTGGAAATTCGTACAGGACGAAAGGCAGATGCCCTTTGGCGGCAGAATAACTTAGAAGCATTTGCTGCCAATATCAGCTTTTGAGCGAAAAGTGAGATTAGTTGTCAGTTGTTGGGTGTCCAACAACCAACAACTAACAACCAACAACTACCCCCTTATCCCCTCCCATGCAAATCGACTGGCAACCTGTTAAAAGCTATGAAGACATCCTCTATCACAAAGCCGATGGAATCGCCAAAATCACCATCAACCGTCCCCATAAACGCAATGCCTTCCGACCCAAAACGGTATCTGAACTGTACGATGCATTCTCAAATGCCCGGGAAGATCCTCGGATTGGTGTCGTCCTACTCACGGGTGCAGGTCCCCACACAGACGGGAAGTATGCCTTCTGCGCAGGTGGAGACCAGAGCGTCAGGGGGCATGGCGGGTATATGGACGATGAGGGTGTTCCCCGATTGAATGTGTTGGACTTGCAGCGACTGATTCGCTCAATGCCTAAGGTTGTCATTGCGCTGGTGGCAGGATATGCCATTGGGGGAGGACATGTTCTTCATATTATTTGTGACCTGACGATCGCTGCTAACAACGCTATTTTTGGGCAGAGTGGTCCGAAGGTCGGCAGCTTTGATGGTGGGTTTGGTGCCAGCTACCTGGCACGAATTGTGGGGCAGAAGAAAGCACGAGAAATCTGGTACCTTTGCCGCCAGTACGATGCCCAGCAGGCGCTGGAAATGGGCTTGGTCAATTGCGTAGTTCCGATTGATCAGCTAGAGGCAGAGGGCGTCCAGTGGGCAAGGGAAATTTTGGAAAAAAGTCCGATCGCGATTCGTTGCCTTAAAGCGGCATTCAACGCCGACTGTGATGGGCAAGCTGGGTTACAAGAGCTGGCTGGCAATGCAACGCTACTGTATTACATGACGGAAGAAGGAGCCGAAGGAAAGCAAGCATTTCTAGAAAAACGTCCACCGGACTTTCGCCAGTATCCCTGGCTTCCTTGATCTCTCTAGCACAGCCTTAGCGCAGCCATTCCGTAAGGTTATTGCTAAAGGATTTGCCCATCCTACCCTTTGATTTCACCCACCTACTTCCAAGCTCTGGAACAATGAATTAAATAGCTAACTAAAAGGCTGATGAAATCTATCTCCTTCAGCCTTTGAAAGGCTTGCAAAACAGTGCTTGCCCTAAAAGTAAACTTTGGTTTCATAGGCTTGATTCTATTTTTAGGTTTGCTATTGTGGTAATTGAAGCTAACGAGCTTCCCTGGCAGATAAACAGCCAAGTCCACGTTAGTAAGAGGTAAAAAGAGCTGTTTCACGTAACATCTGTCTCGTTAAAATACGACGGCATCCAAATCGAAACTTGATATTTCCCTAGCTAGTAGAAAGGGAGCAATGAAACTGATTGGTTGATGGTTATTTGTAGGGTGTGCAATCAGTTCAACTCCATATACAATAGGCATAAGAAGGGAAATCGCTCGAGGAGTAGGGGCTTGGATGCTGTTGTAGTTTTAAACCTCATGAGGCAGAGCGCATCATGGCTATTATTGCCCTGAAAGCCTGGTATCTCCAGGAATATGAGCCGATTAAAGAATTAGAAAAACGACCCCATGACTTGCGCCTGAGTAAAAATAGTTTGCTGAAGTCAGGACTGAGGGCTGATTTTTTAGAGGACAGTGAAGATGTTAAACAATCAGTCTGGTTTCAGCGCTATTTAGAAGGGGAATTGGTTGAGTTTTATATTGAGGGGAGCGGTGGCTACGTCATTGCAAATATTGATTTACGCAGCCACGAAATTTATTTTTCAAAACAAGAAGTGTTGGCTAATTTAGAGCCAACCATTTTTCTGTGTTACCAGAGTGAATTTCCAGAGTCGAGCGAAATTTTGCGTGAAGAATTGCAAGGTTTGCTCGACAAGTTGAATTCAAAATCTCGTCTTCCGCTTACTTTAAAGGAATCTCACCGTCTGTCTGATGGTCCAACTCGGCTCAACAGCTCTTTGCTGCGAACGATTCGCCAGAGTCTTTTATTTATTGCTGATGGAACCGCGATCGCCCAGATCAGCAATTCCCCAACCCAACTCATCCCCAGCCCTAAGGTCTGTGTCGAAGTAGGCTATGCCCTCCAGTGCAAGCGCACCGAGCAGATTCTGCTGATGCAGATGGAGCGTTCAGACTTGCCCGGTTTTTTTCCCTTCGATCTGCCCAGCCAGAACCGCCTTGTATTTAGGGACAAAGCCCAATTACGTAAAAATCTTTCCGCTCTCGTTCAAACCCATTTGCAACGGTTTAGTTTGTTTTCCTGAGGGATTTGTTTTCCTGGAGGAAAAGCGGCAGGGCTTAGGGGCTAGGGGGTTAGGCTATTGACTCCTCTTCGTTGGAGATTGCCTCCAAAGATATTTTCAGCCTCTTCCTGGGAAAAGTGAGTTTATTCAGCTTGACTGAGTAGATAATTGTGAAGGTCATACAGGCAAGGGAAACGCGCTATGACAGAAAACATTAATCCAGCCCAAACTGGCGGTGCAACCAGCGGGGAACAGAGAAGAAGTAAGTACGCCCGCACACCGACTGAATATGCGGTGCATATCCTGATTCAGGGAGGGCATCGCGAGGAAGTTCGGTTCGCCACGATTCAAGAGTTTCAGAAGTGGTACAGCAGTGAGTTGGTGCCCAAGGCATCCTCCACTGATTTCATCACGGTGCCAATTAAGAACGTTCAGGGAGAGTATATGGTGCTGCGCCCTTCCAGCGTATTGGGGATCCGGGTAGAGCCTGTGTTTAGCTCCAGTGTCGAACGGTTTTAGTAGGCAAAGAGCAAGCCTGCCGGGGCTTAATTTAGGATGGGGAGCTAGATCTGAGGCGCTAGAATCCAAACAGATCTCTGGGAATTTTGAATCCGGAGTTCTAGCTTTTCTAGTGCCGATGATGCAGATGGGGAGGGATAAGTGATCGCTCAGGTGAACGGTCGATGGCTTTTCTGGGGTGTTGGAATGGTGCTCATGGCAGTCGCTTTGCCTGTTGTAGCCCAAACCAGAGCCGTGAATGGAGCGGTTGACCAGGTTCAGTGCCCAACTGCTTCAAAACCATTGGTTGCAGTTGAATTACCAGCTCAGCCTGGTCTGGATGAGCAAATTTGGGGTGGGGCGGGGCAACGGGGCGATCGCAAAGCATTGCTTGCCGCTGTTGACCATAGCCTGCGCTACCTCAGAACTGCCCGTGCAGCCGCAGATTACCGCAGATCTCCGGTTCCAAGGATTACCCGCCAGCGGGTTGAACGCAGTCTCCAGCGCTTCCGGCAATTGTTGCTCTACACGAGATCGCCTGCGGAGCTACAGGCATTCGTGGAACGAGAGTTTGTTTTCTACCAGGCTACAGGCAAGGATCGGCAGGGCACCGTTGGCTTTACAGGCTATTTTGAGCCGGTTTATACTGCCAGTCCCAAACCTACGAGTGAGTTTCGCTATCCGATCTACCGTCAACCGCGTGATTTTGCTGCCTGGTCCCAACCCCACCCAACGCGAGTGCAGTTGGAAGGCATGGACGGGTTACAGGCTGCACAAGGAAAATTACGGGGTCTGGAACTGGCATGGTTGCGCGATCGCCTGGAAGCCTACCTGATCCAGGTGCAGGGTTCTGCCCGTCTGCGCCTGACGGATGGTAGGACAATAACGGTTGGCTATGCTGGGCACACCCACTACCCCTACGTCAGCCTGGGCAAAGAACTGATCAATGCAGGCAAAATTGAGCAAGAAGCCCTCTCGCTGCCTGTGGTCATCCAGTACTTTCAGCAAAACCCAACAGACCTGGATACCTATTTGCCCAAAAATCAGCGGTTTGTGTTTTTCAAAGAGACGGGAGGGAAAAACGCCACGGGGAGTTTGGGGGTTCCGGTCACACCGGAGCGTTCGATCGCAACCGATAAATCTCTGTTTCCACCCGGTGCCCTGGCACTGATCCAGACTCAGATCCCCTATACCAATGAAACTGGACAGTTAGAGCCGCGACCAGTCAGCCGCTATGTGTTGGATCAAGATACTGGCGGGGCAATTAAGGGAGCGGGACGAGTGGATATTTTTATGGGAACCGGGAAATTAGCAGGCGATCGCGCAGGTTTAATCAACGCTCCGGGAACGCTCTACTATCTTCTGTTGAAATAATTCACAGCCGATGTTTTACTTCCATACGCTTGACTCTCAACGGCTCCCCCCGCATTCAATCCCCATCCCCCGGTACTACCTCCTTAAAAAAATTCGCCGTAAACTGACGATCGCCGCTTTAAGTTTTTACACTGGTACGAGAGTGGCTTATTAACCAGGCTTCTCCAAAATCTAAAATTCGCCATCTAAACTCCAAAACTAGCAGCACTCCACCTGCAACTGTTCATTTTGTAACCATTGAAAGGACGGAAACATGGGACTATTTGACCGCGTTAGCCGGGTAGTTAGAGCCAACCTGAACGATCTGGTCAGCAAGGCAGAAGACCCCGAAAAAATTCTCGATCAAACCCTGATCGACATGCAGGAGGATCTGGTACAAATGCGTCAGGCAGTTGCGAGTGCGATCGCCAGCCAGAAGCGCACCCAGCAACAGCTCAACCAGGCGCAGACCGAAGCGAGTAACTGGCAACAACGGGCACAGCTTGCCCTACAAAAAGGTGACGAAGCCCTGGCGCGGGAAGCTTTACTTCGGAAGAAAACCCATTCCGAGACGGGGGCTACCCTCAAAGCTCAACTAGATCAGCAAACCACAACGGTTGATGCCTTAAAGCGAAATCTGATTGGACTGGAAGGCAAGATTTCTGAAGCGAAAACCAAGAAAGATATGCTCAAAGCGCGGGCATCGGCAGCTAAAGCCAATGAGCAACTGCAAAGCACGGTTGGGCGGATGAGTACCGGCAGTTCTATGGCAGCCTTTGAGCGGATGGAAGAGAAGGTATTGCAGATGGAAGCCCGCTCTCAAGCCGCCGCAGAGCTTGCCGGAGCAGACCTGGAAAGTCAATTTGCCCTGCTGGAATCTGGCACCAATGTAGATGACGAGTTGGAAGCAATGAAAGCCCAGTTACTTGGCGGCGCATCCCCCGCTCAGGCTCAACTTCCTGGCACCGAAAATGCTGCTAGGTCCACCCCAACCAACCAAGAGTCCAGTAAAGCTGGTCCGGATGCGGCGGTTGATGATGAATTAGAAGCCCTGAAAACAAAGCTAGATCAGTTGTAGAAGAGGGGTTAGGTGGTAGGTTTTGGGTTTTAGGTGGTAGGGGAGGGGTAGGATTTGTTAGAGATGGGAAGGGAGTCAGGAGTCAGTGGTCAGTAGCCTTTTGCCATCATGGGTTGCCTCTCAACTCTCAACTTTCAACTCAAAACTTTCAACTTCTGACTTCCCCCTCCCCCTCCTCCTCTACCTCCTTTTCCCAACGTATTTGCCGAGTGGCAACAAAAAGCGTCAAAATGACTGAGGTGAGCATTTTGTTGCAGATCTGAGTTTGGGAACAGGTATGAATAGTGTGCAGGTGATTACTGATGCTGAGTTTGAAGCCGAAGTTCTGAAGGCAGACAAGCCCGTGTTGGCGTATTTTTGGGCAGCCTGGTGTGGTCCCTGTCGGTTAATGGCTCCGATTGTGGACGGTTTGGCAGCGGCACATGGAGATCGCATTAAGGTGGTCAAGCTAGAAGTAGACCCCAACCCTGAAGCCGTGAACCGCTATCAGGTGGAGGGAGTTCCTGCTTTAAGACTGTTTAACCAGGGAGAGGTGGTCGAATCCAGAGAGGGAGCTATCAGCAAGCAAAAGCTGGAAGCGATCGTCAGTCCATATTTGTAAACTGAGGCAGCAGGCTTTGCCAATGTTTCGCTACGCCCTACCCAGAACGGCAACCGAGGCTTTTCAAACATCCTCGGAGACAATTGAGCGATCAGTAGGTGGCACAATTTAGCTTGGCGAAATTTGCATTCAAGCTAAAAGCCGGTAAAGACTAAATGGCTAGTCTTTACCGGCTTTTCTGAATTCCCCAGGTAACGTGTAAAAGGGCAGACTAATTACAAAGATTTACCTGAACTTCCTATCTTGATTCCTTCCCCAAAAAAGTTTGGGATCTCATATTTTTGATTAATCTTCTGGACTAATCAGGCGAATCATGCTTCTTGTTGGGTTCTCCGTCAAAGGGCTGTACACCAGAAGTGTTGAATCCAGATATAAAACTTCATATTTCAGTGGACACTTCAATGGACAAGTGCCTCTGGGAGGAAATCATAGCTCAAGTGGACGATGGGGCAACCACGACTGAATTCTAATTGTAAATAGAGAAACTTATCCAACAATCGATGCCCATAAAAGGCCGGAATTGCCATCACCTCTAGAATCAAATAGGCAATCAGTACCACGTAGATTTGAATCCTCACTCCGTTTACGCTGTTACACATCAAGCGGGCGAGGTGGAGGGGAATTTTCAAGAACTTCGACAGCAGTTCCATCTACCAGCGGTGACGCGCGATGTCACCAAACACCTCCGTGCGACTCGGAGCTAACTTAGTCGACTCGCG
>NZ_JBXBCF010000020.1:0-1564 GCF_056784235.1 Kovacikia sp. CALU 1929 | reverse complement strand
ATAGCTGATGCTTGTTATGAGCCTTATGGTGGAATCTACACTCAGTGGAACATGGAGGGTAAGACGTTCACCTGGCTTGGTGGTTGGGGTTACCGCCAGACGGGAGTTGAATGGAGTTCTGTTTATGTTCGTGCTCGTCATTACTCCCGTGGTTTGAGTAACTGGACATCGATTGATCCACTTTGGCCCGCTGAGATGGCTTATGGGTATGTGGAGGGTCGGGTGATGACCGGAGTGGACTACTGGGGTAACTCCATAAAATATGATAAGTCATGTGGCAGGCTCGATCAGAAGAGAATAGAAGATGCACTTTATGTTGGCCTAGGCGGCCCAAGGCAGGATGTGACTAATTTTCTAAACTGCCTAAATGAAATTGGAGAAATGCAATGCCGAAGCGGGGCGGTTAATGACCTAGGGAATGGCTTTATTTCGTTCTGGTATGCGTTAAAGAATGGCGGAAGAGATGTCTTGATTAGGTGTGCAGATTGTGAAGGTCGCGAGTGCGGAAATACAAATTACTCACATGTAAAGAGAATGATGGTTATAACGTTGTGCACTAGAGCACTTCAGGGAAAGTGCGGGCCGATTAAGTGTGTTTTTGCGCACGAGCTACTACATGCGAATACTGGATACCCTAATGTAATAGTGCATCGAGGTGACAACAAGAGTTATTTCGAATGCATAACAAGACTCAATGGCTGTGAAAAGTATACTGCCAACCACGCGAAATGAAAAAAAACCATACTTTGACCGTAGTGTTTGCCATATGTTTTATAATTTTAACCTATAGAACACTCCTTATTGGGCCGATGTATAGTGTTGTCAAATCATCGATCAGATACTCAGTTGAGCAAGGTGGTATTTACCCTGATCAGTTGGCGGATATGTATGTAAATAGGGTATATCATGCTGGTTATGAATCTAAAGAAAGTCGAGATCAACTTATGGTTGAGACTTGCCTTGTGCCGGTACTCGGTTTGACACTTTGTATATTGCTTTTTAAGAATGTAAGTCAAAACAATAAGACTTTGTTTAGGCCGCGGCAAATGTAACGGAGATTTGCGAAATATTCTAAAAAGAAACAACCGGAAGGCTTCATGAAAGTGGAAATGTTCTTATCAGCTGTTTTGCTCAATTCCATAGAAAATGTGTGGAACTATGGTGCTCGGATCACTCAGGTTTATGACACCAATGGATATCTGACGGGGATTCTTCGGACGAGTCTTGCTCCGGTGACGATGGTTTATGACAAGGAAAACCGTGAGATTGCATCCAGGCAAGGAGAATCTGTTGTATCCTATACTTATTCGGGTGATGGGCTCAAGCGAAGTGAGATTGTCCCTGATCTATCGACTGATCCACCTGGACTTTCGATCACGACTTTGGTTTGGGATGGCAGTGAGTATTTGGCGGAGACAGAATAGATGGCATTAGCAAAAACCTATTTGACAGTGAATGGGAAGATTCGCTCTGAACAGAGAGCGGGTGAGGCTCATTCCCGTGATTACGTTCTTGACCCTCTGGGGAGTGTGATTCAGATTTATCAGAACGGCTGGCCGATTGC
>NZ_JBXBCF010000019.1:0-1918 GCF_056784235.1 Kovacikia sp. CALU 1929 | reverse complement strand
TAGAGAGGACTTAAGCACGACTCGGAATGGTTCTATGCTAGATGAACTGAATGACTTTATTGCCTCTAACCCGGATGCCCGTGAACTCAAGCGTGCTGTTGCCATCCAGATGTTTCTCAAAGGATACAAACATCGAGAGATTGGAGAGAGTATAGGAGTGAGTTCAGGCTTCATTAGCAAGTGGACTGGGCAGTACGAACGGTTAGGGGTAAATGGATTGAGACTGGGGTATCCCGGTTCGGTCGGGTATCTAGAGCCTGAGCAACGGCAGTCCGTGATGGTCTGGCTAAAGGGCAAGAACTACTGGAATTTGGCTGAACTGCAAGCTTACATTGAGCAGGAGTATGAGGTGGTGTTTGACTCCAAGCAAAGTTACTACACCCTGTTTGAGCAAGCCGGGATTAGCTGGAAGAAAACGCAAAAGCGCAATCCGAAGACAGACCTAGAGTTGGTAGAGAAAAAAACAGGAAATTAGGGCATGGTTGGAAGCTCATCGGCATGAGATCGTTGCTGGAGCATTGGTGGTCTTCTTTGAGGATGAATGCCACTTGTTATGGGGAGACTTGTGTGGGTATGTGTGGGGCAAAACCAACGAACGCATCGAGGTTCCCATCACCAACGAACGTCTCAAGCAGACTTATTATGGGGCTGTTGACCTTTACACCCAACGCTGCCTGATTCAACCGAGGGAGAAAGGTAATTCTGAGGGCACGATTGCCTTTCTCAAGTATCTGCTGGCTCAATATCCCAACAGTCGCTTTGATTTGGGATGGTGCCACCTACCATCGCGCCCAAGCAGTCAAAGCGTATCTGGAATCGGTTAATCAAGGACTCGATGAGTCCAACTGGAAAATCACTTGCATTCGCTTTGCGCCCAATGACCCCAAGCAGAACCCAATTGAAGATATTTGGTTGCAGGCTAAACGATTCATTCGAGAGTACTACCACTTGTGTCAATCGTTTAATGTCGTTAAATTCCTATTTGAGTTTGTGACTCACCGTCAAACCTTTGACTTTCCAAAGCTGTTTTCCTATGGCTGTTTCTCACAACTCATTTAGGACCGCTATATATTGGCAAGGACATCCACTTTCCTTAAAGTTGACTGATGAAGCTTGACATATTGTTTGTTGGTAAAGGCATCTGCTTCAGTTTTTCCGTCTAAAAAATCTCTGTGTGTTATCTGATTCTTTTCCACCAAGCTTGTTAGCCGAGGGTGCTGAATATAACCAACACCGTAAATGGCAATCAGTAAGCGGGACAAATCGACTAATTTGGACTCACCTACATCTTCAGGTACACCTTGAAGAACTTTGAAGCGGTGGGCTATTGCTGGAAAACCATAATTGATGTCTCTCATATTCCAATGCAACCAAACATGTGAGCTATGGCGACCTACAAAATCGTAAAACTCTTCTAGCATGAGCTTTTCAAGTTCATTGTAATGCTGTTCCAGTGCGCTTGCAGAGTACCCTTTCCTCTCTGCAATTTGATGGATAGAGAAAGAAGTGGTTTGACCGGAATCCAGATTGCGGACAGCAATAGAGGTAATCCTTGGAGATGAGCCGTCGGGTCTGTCATAGAAACTTTCACACGAATAATGGATAACGATTACCTGATCAGACTTGCTCATCAGCTCAGACAATTTTATTTTTGCTTGCCTGCGCTTCTGTACTTTGTTCCAAGCTTCACCCATTGAAGAACCTCACAATACAGACGTATTATCAATCAAGGCAAATTAGATGTCGCCCAATGGATTCTCTAAGATTCCAACTTGAGTCTAGTGGACTGTCAAGGTTGAAATGATGGGTAAAGTCGTTTGAGTTTAACCCGTGCATCTTCAGTGGTAAATCGCCAATCTATTGTTCGCAATTGGGTATTTCTGCGCTGCTCCCAAGCCAATGTTTCTTGTTGCAATGA
>NZ_JBXBCF010000018.1:0-32059 GCF_056784235.1 Kovacikia sp. CALU 1929 | reverse complement strand
CCCCGCCCGGCCGCCCGGCAACGCCGACCGCGCCAACCTGCAACCCCGACACCCCTGGCACCACGCTAGGACCTCTGCACAGCCCACCCCACGACTCGCCAGCCCCTCCCCCAATCTTCGAGATTCCAGGGCTGGCTGTGCAGAGGCAAGATGGCAAACCCCCATGTTGCAAAATTTCGTGTTTGCAACATGGGGGTTTGGGGGCTTCGCCCCCAAGAAGGGGTTCCACCCCTTCACCCCTTACAAAACTTTTGTTTTGCTGCACTTGTCCGAGAGTTGGTTGCAACAGTACGTGAATGAGTGCTACAGCGAGGTTCCTCAGAAAGCCGAGGTGGGGGACAAACCAACAACTCGACTGGTGGCGCAGTTGGATGAGTTGTGGTCATTTGTGGATGAAAAGGGCAATAAACAGTGGGTCTGGCTGGCGATGGATAGAGCCAGTCGTGAAATTATTGGGTGTCATGTGGGAGACCGTTCTACTGAATCGGCCCAAGCATTGTGGCAGTCACTGCCCCGCCTTTACCAACTATTCCTTCCCTGAAGCTGGGGTGACATTGCGATCGATTCTCTGGCGGCAAAAGACCAAAACTGAAGGGGAGGACGGCAAGAAGTATGAAACTTTCACGCTTAGCTACGAGCGCCCCGGAGCATTAGCCATTCGAGAACTTGTACCCAGTGGTGTGTTCTATGCAGAAGGGCGGCGTGTCAAAATCGACCAAATCGACCTCAAGCTCTCAGAGCCAGAAGAGTGGCGCATTTGCCGCAGCTGCAACTATGCTGTACGCGGCATTCAACCCGAAGCCCATACAAAAGCCTGTCCTCGCTGCAATGATTCCATGTGGAGTGATCAGGGACGACTCCGCCGCATGTTAAGGCTGCGTCAGGTGATGGCGAGTACGAGCGATCGCAAGAGCCGATTTGGGGACGATCGGGAAGACCGGAGTACAGCATTTTTTCAACGCCATCTTCTGGTCGATTTCAATCCAGAGTTTCGAGAAAAGACATTTCTGATTAAAGATAAAGAGTTTCCCTTTGGGATCGAATATATCTGCCGTACCAGTTTCCGAGAGGTGAACTTAGGAGAGTCTCTATCGATTGGAGAAACGGTTGAATTGGCAGGACAACGCTTCACCACGCAGGGATTCCGCGTTTGTAAAAGTTGCGGCAAAGTGATGCGAGGCGACAAAGCCAAGGATCACATGATTAGCTGCCAGTATCATGACAAACCCGACCAGGCAAAAGCATTAGATGTCTTGTACCTCTACCGCGAATTTGAATCTGAAGCAATTCGCTTTCTGATGCCAGATGAAAACTTCTGGACAGATCAAGGGCTACATTCCTTTATCGCTGCACTTCAACTTGGGTTGAGACAGAAATTTGGTGGCAAGGTTGATCACTTGTGTACAGTTATCAGCGAAGAACCTCAGCCAAACTCCTCCCTCCGAAAATCTTTTCTGTATCTTTTTGATACAGTTCATGGTGGTACAGGCTACTTGCGACAACTCATCCGTACCCCTGACGATCTACGAGATGTTTTTAGTCGCGCACTCGCTGTTGTGCGTGCTTGTAATTGTCAGAATGATCCTGGACGAGATGGATGTTACAGTTGCCTGTTTGCCTATCGCAATAGCTTTGACCAGGATGAAACCAGCCGTCTAACGGCTGTACGTCTCCTTTCTGCCATCGAAAAGCACTGGGCAGCCCTGGAGGAACCGTCAGAAGGGTTATCAGCCATTCGGCTCAACAGCAATTTTGAGAGTGAATTAGAACGACGTTTTATTGAAGCTATCCACCGTTACAGCGGTAAGGTCTATGAGGGAGCGTCCCCCATCCTCCGCAAAGAAATTGTCAACGGGCGGACAGGCTATTACCTGAAAGTCGGTGACGTGTCCTGAACGATCGAAATGCAGGTATTACTTACTGCTCAGGACGGTGTGGAGATCCCATCCCGTGCCGACTTCGTGATTCGTCCAGCCTCTAGCCGTATTCCCAGCCGTCCCATTGTCATCTTCACAGATGGTTGGAAGTATCACCAGGAGCGTCTCAGTGAAGATTTTCAGCAACGGCTTGCTATCCTTCGTAGTGGGCAGTTCTGGTGCTGGTCTCTGACCTGGGATGACGTGACTGCCCAGATAGACCCTGATCATCCGGTTAACCGCCCAAACGGTTTGGCTTGCTCACTGCCCCATGCAGTGATGCAGCAGGTTTACCAACAATATCAATGCCTTTCTCTGCGTCCAATGGAGGAGTTAGATAGTTTTGAATGGCTGATGCTTTACCTGTTCAACCCCAATGCCGAGGAGAGACAGCGTTGGGCATTGCTGAGAACAGCAGTTCAAGCGAAGTCCAACCCATCCATTTCACAAAATCAATGGTTGGAAAAGGCAACCTCCTATACTAATCAGGATGCAATCAATTACTGGGATCCACCCAATAAATGGGTTGGGACAGAAATCAGCATATCTCCGATCCTGACTCTTTGGAATGCGGTAGATATCCAACGGCATCCCCATGATCCAACAGGTAGCTTCGTACTGCTGCGACTGGACGATACTCCGCAAGTCGAGCGATCGCTCCTTCGCAGTAATTGGATTGAAGCATTGCGGTTGCTTAATTTTTATCAGTTTCTCTCTCACTGCTACGCAGTCACGACATCAGGTGTGGATCAAGCAAGAACCTTGCTGCCCAAAGTGACAAGCTACCCACTTGAACAAACCAATGGAGAAGATGAAGCATGGCACCAGTTGAGTCAGTTAATGGTTGACGATCGACTGCTACCAGCCCTGGAGCAAATGCGTCAGGAGCGTTGGACAATTCCAGAAGCAGGATATGAACTCATGGGCGATCTCAATCAAGTCGTTGCAATGGCAGAGCTAGCGTGGATTGAACATCGCATTGCCGTTACCCTAACGGAATCGGATCAGGTCACGTTTACGGAAGTAGGATGGAAAGCCTGGGACATCGAGCAATTTCTACAATCAATAGGTGATATTGGCGTGACGCTGAAAGGAGGGGTATAAATGGCGCTACAAAATACGTTCCGGCTGGCAATCTCCGACGACTTTTTTGATGCTTATAGCCGTTTGCCCCGCAATGCCCAAAGCAAAGTCTCAGAATTTATCAATCGCTTTCGTCAAGACCCAACCCGTCCTGGCTTAAATTACGAGTCAATTCGCGATAGCCGTGACAAGCGGATGAAATCCGTGCGAGTAGACCAGGCACATCGGGCGATCGTCCTGAAACCTGACTCTGGTAACGTCTATATCCTTTTGTGGGTAGACAAACATGATGATGCTTACACTTGGGCAAAACGTAAAGTTTGCCGGATCAACGAAGTATCAGGTGCCTTGCAAATCATTGACGTTGAAGATGTAGAAGTTACAACTGAACGGCTAGAACGAATTAATCAAGAGCAACCTCAACAGCCAGGAAAATTTGACTCTGTCGAAGACAAGCAATTAATGAAGCTTGGCGTTCCAGAAATTTTGCTTCCTGCTGTACGCCAGATCAAAACAGATGATGCCGTTGAACAGCTATTACCCCACCTACCCCGTGAGGCAAGTGACGCGCTCTTGATGTTAGCCGCAGGCTATGAACTGAATGAGGTTCTGCAACAACTAGATAAGTCCAAAGCCGTTCAAGCTGTCGATACCGAGGATCTAGAAAAAGCGCTGCAAAACGATGACAGCCTCAGCCGCTTCATGGTGATCACTGACGACACAGAACTGGAAGAGATGCTGGCGGCTCCACTTGAAAAGTGGCGGGTATTTCTGCATCCTACCCAGCGCAAGCTTGTCGATCGAGACTGGAATGGAGCAGTACGCGTTCTCGGCGGTGCTGGTACAGGAAAAACGGTGGTTGCGATGCATCGTGCAAAGTGGCTCGTACAAAACCGCTTTACCGACCCAAACGATCGCATTCTGTTTACCACCTTTACCCGCAATTTAGCCCTAGATATCGAAGCGAACCTCAAATCCATCTGTTCAACAGATCAAATGCGACGCATTCGAGTCATCAACCTGGATGCCTGGGTTGCAGAATTTCTTCGGCAGGAGGGTGTCGAAACCCGTATTCTCTACAGCGATGAAACAGATGACCTGTGGAAGCAAGCATACACGACTGCCCCAGTTGAGCTTGGATTGCCCTTAAGCTTCTATCAAGAAGAATGGCAAACCGTTGTGCTTGATCAGGGATGTCAGACCCTACGAGACTATTTAGTGGCTCGTCGTACTGGTCGAGGAACTCGCCTTAGCCGCCCTCAGCGTCAAATGATCTAGAGCGTGTTTGAAGAATACCGAAACCTGCTTCGAGAAAAGGGACTGCGCGAACCCGAAGATGCAATGCGAGATGCAGCCCAAATTATTGCAACCAAGGGAGCGGCATCTTTACCATTTAGGGCTGTCATCGTTGATGAAGCACAAGATATGAGTGAGGCTGCGTTTACGCTATTAAGGGCGATCGCAGGAGAACCAGCTCTTAATGATCTATTTATCGTCGGTGATCCTCACCAAAGAATCTACGGCAAAGTTGCTACCCTCAGCCGTTGTGGAATCAACATTCAAGGGCGATCTAGAAAACTCCGTTTAAATTACCGCACTACAGATGAGATCCGCCGATGGGCAACCCAAGTTTTGCAAGGAATGAGCATTGACGATTTAGACGGGGGATCTGACTCCCTAAAAGACTACCGATCGCTAATGCATGGGGATGAACCAGTCATTCAGGGTTTTACCCGATTTGATGATGAACTTTCCTATCTGAAACAACTGCTGTCCAGCATTCACTCCACAGAGCAAACCCTTTCTGGGACTTGTCTAGTATTCCGCACGGCTCCTTTGATGGAGCAGTATGAAACAGCTCTAAAGAACATGGAATTTCCAGTCAAACGCATCCGGCGAAATCAACCTGACAATCCATTAGAAGATGGGATCAGAATCAGCACGATGCACCGTGTTAAAGGACTGCAATTCAACTATGTGATTCTCCCTTCTTTAAATGCAGACACTATCCCTCTTAAAGCAGGACTAGAGCATTGTGCAGATGAAGCATCTCAAGACCGTTTCGTTGATGGAGAGCGATGCTTACTCCATGTTGCAGCAACCCGTGCAAAGAAGCAGGTCTTAATTACCTATTGCGGTAACCCTAGTCCACTGCTTCCCATCTCGAGATAGCTTAATCTTGAAGTTAACTGACAGAAATGCATTCAATTTTAGATAAGTCTATTTTTACAGTTCTGTGGTGCTAACAGTAACTCCAACGGATACCATAAATCTTCAGTAGGAAGACCATTCCTTAACTGTACTGATCACTGGTAGTTCAAGTATGTGCTATGAATTCACGTCACCAACAATGGATTTTAGCTCTGCCAGCACTTTCTCCAATCTCTTTTGTTTTTGAGGGTCAGCCCAAACTTTTGATCGCTTAGCCAGGCGTAATACATCATCTATCTGGCTTTTAAGTGAGGGAGAACTGTCCTCTTGCTTAGTCTTGTCAGTCTTTAGCTCAGCAACTTGTTCTTTAATCTGAGCCAAGGAGAGATCTTGTGAAATTGCTTTATCAAGTAAGTCTCCACGCAGCCCATCATCCTTAACACGGGCGATCGCCTGTGCCTTCGTGTAAGCGATTTTGCCTTGGCGTAAAGCCTCTAACACATCCTGTGGAAGATTGAGTAATGGAAGCCGATTATTTACAAAGGACTCCCAGGTCATCGTCCCTAGAGCAGCAAATACTGACTGAACTGCCTTATCCTCATCACTGCCCATAACGTTATGGGCAACATTTCCTTTAGCCTCATGCTGCATTCGGTAAAGGAGCTTGGGCACATCAGGTGCAGGCATTTGGAGCTTCAGAGATAGCAGTTGCAGAACTCCTTCCGTCTCCTCAACGGGGTTGAGATCCTCACGCTGTAGGTTCTCAATCAGAGCGATTTGGATAGCTTGCTCATCAGATAGCTCACGAATCACCACAGGTATTTCTGTCAACCCTGCTTCCTTTGCAGCACGGTAGCGCCGCTCACCTGCTACCAATTCATACTTGTCCGAATTCTCAAAACTACGGACAAGAAGTGGCTCTAGAATTCCATGCTCTTTGATGGAGAGTACAAGCTGCTCCATCTTTTCGGGATCAAAATACCGCCGGGGTTGCTGCTTGGGGAAACTGATCTGGCTAATTGCCAGTCTCTCAGGCGATGTCGGAGTTTCCACATCAGCAAATAATGCTACTGGAGCTGTAATTTGTCCTCCAAAAACTCGCTCTCGCTTCCGGGTCATGCTAATTTCTCCAGGTCTTTCGCCAATCCATCCAATATTTTCTTAGCAGGGTGTTTGGGACTATACACTGCTAAGGGAACTCGTTCCATTGAAGCATCTGCAAACACAGTTGACTTAGGGATAAATGGAAAAACTTTACCGAGGGGGGCAAGTTGTTCCCGAATTGCCTCTAGGGTCAATTCATCGTGAGAGTTACGTCCGTCATACATTGTAGGGATGAACCCAGCAATTTGTAGCTTACGATTTGGCTTAGCTTTGACTTTTTGTAGGGTTTGCAAGAGCATATCTGTTCCCTGAAACGCCTTAAATTGGGTCTGAATGGGCACCAGAATGTAGTCGGACGCAACCAACGAGATGTAGCTCAGCATCCCCAAACTTGGCGGACAATCAATCAAAATAAAATCGTACTGATCCCGGACTGGCTCCAAGGCATCTTTCAGCCTTGTATCCCGCATATAAGCAGTGACTAGCTCCTGCTCTGCGTCCGAAAGCTTCAATTGAGATGGAACTAGATCCATCCCATGAATTGCTTTGAGGATAGGCAGTTCCTCCTCAGGCACGATCGCGTGATAGACACTTCGGTCTACTTGCCTTGGATCGATCCCCACAAACGTCGTTAACGACGATTGCGGATCCATATCCACTAAAAGTACTCGGCGTTTTCTTTGGGCTAGGCTATAGCCGATGTTTGAAGCTAGAGTGGACTTTCCAACTCCACCGGCTTGGTTGAAGAGTGAAATAACTCGGCTCACTGGAATGTAGGTTTTAGGGGTAATTTTTTACTTTATCAGCTTGTACCAGAAGAAGACACCTGGTCAGCCTGAATACGTGATATTAAGAGTTTACGAGATAAGTGAGGAAGTAAATCCGAATTTTGACTAGATTTTGATGAGATGATGGCACTATAAACTGTTAAGTCACGAACGATAGAACCTTAACCGTGAGCGATCGCCTGTTTTCAATGCCCGAAAATTACGATGTTTTCCTGCGTCACCTCAAGGAACGCATCCGAAGTGCTCAGGTTAGAGCGGCTCTTGCCGTCAACCAAGAATTAATCCTCCTCTACTGGCAGATTGGGCGCTCTATTCTGGAGCAGCAACAACGAGAAGGCTGGGGCACTAAAGTTATCGAGCGTTTGGCAAAGGATTTGAAAAAAGAATTTCCAGAGATTAAGGGATTCTCTCGCTCAAACCTAGGCTACATGAAGGCTTTCGCTGAGGCATACCCAGATGAGGAAATTCTCCAACGCAGCGTTGGTAAATTACCCTGGCGGCATAACATTGCCCTGATCGATAAGCTAAAAACTCAAGAACATCGGCTTTGGTATGCTCAAAAGGCGATCGAGAATGGCTGGAGTCGAGACATCTTGGTTTACCAGATCGAGAGTAACTTAATCCAACGACAGGGCGAAGCTGTCACGAATTTTGATCGAACTTTGCCCCAACCTCAATCCGATCTTGCCAAACAGTTGATTAAGGATCCTTACAGTTTTGAATTTTTGTCGATTCAAGAAACAGTACAAGAACGGGAGCTAGAGCAAGCTCTGGTCACTCAGATCCGAGATTTTCTTCTAGAGTTAGGCGTCGGTTTTTCATTTGTGGGGAGCCAGTACCATTTGGAAGTTGATGGCGATGACTATTATTTGGATCTGCTTTTCTACCACCTAAAACTTCGCTGCTTTATCGTCATTGATCTCAAAATGACTGAGTTTTTGCCAGAATATTCTGGAAAGATGAACTTTTATGTCTCTGCCGTCGATGACCAGATGCGACATTCAACAGATAATCCAACGATTGGGCTTATCTTATGTAAATCCAAGAGTAAAACGAAGGCAGAGTATGCTTTACGGAATTTGAACACACCGATCGCCGTTGCTACTCACCGACTGCCCAAACAACTAAAAGAGAGCTTACCTTCGATTGAACAGCTTGAGATGCAATTGGAGGCAATTATCTCTGAATTAGAGAGTGACCAGGAACAATAACGCCCACAAAGGGGCTTCAACTCGTATCGCTAGGCTAAGATTAATCCGTACTTAAAGGGTTTACTTGGTATAGGAGTCTTTTGTGTCTTACGAAGAACTACTCAACAGATTGCATAGAACCTGGATACAAGCTTTAATTGACGATCATTGGAACGATTATGCTGCAATTCTTGTAGATGCTGATCTAGACTATAGCCTTGAGCAGGACTATGGTGAGGAGATTATAAGTAGTGTTTCAGTATACTTACCACTTAGCTCCTATACGCTACTTGGAAAAGATGAAGTAGCGAAAGAAATCCTCACAGAAAAATTCAAATTTGTCGCAGAAGGACATATTTGGTACAGCATGGATAAATTTCCTGTACATTTCAGAGTCAAGCTCTTGGAAGTTGAGGAAGATTGGCAAAAAACTATTAAGTATCTCATCGCACAATCTAAAGAATTAAACCAGGCAGTTATTTCAGAAAAGATAGGTATGAGAGAAGGAAGAGAGCCTGCCGTCTATACCTACAACGAGATGAAGTTTGCCTCGAAATCAGAGATCAGGATTGCTCAGGAATTAGAGCAAGCTGGTGTATTGTTCTTTCCCTTACCTCTTGCCGTTAGAAATGAGACAGGAAAGAATTACTTAGATCATCGTGAAGTTGACTTCCTTATCTGTGTAGATGGTACTTGGGGAGTTTTAGAAGTAGCGCATCATCCAGATAGATACGAAAAAGATGCAGAGAAGCACGCATGGCTGCAAAAGTCTGGAATTCTTTGTGTTGTTCATCGCCCTGCGGAGAAGTGTTACAACCAGCCAAAAGCTGTAGTAGCAGAATTTTTAGAAATCCTTGCGAAGTATAAGAAATAAAGTTAGCCAGTTAAACATAGAGATGCCGACTCAACCCTGCTAAATCCAACTCAGCAGGAACAAAGCACCCAAAAGTGCTTCTGCCACCACACCGCCGATATTTTTGACTGTAATGCTGCGGTCAAAGATACTGGATAACAGTCGCACGATTAGCGCTTCGCGCAACCCCAAGGGAACGCCGCTCCCAAAGAAGCTACACCCAAGACCGTAAAAGCATCCGCAGACTGCAACCAGAGGCAGGTCGCTCCCAACCCCAGAAAGAAGCTACCGAGTGTTGAGCGAATCTCAGAAATGCCGACCGGGGCGATCGGACCAAGCCCGACAAAGGCAGCCATTGTTTTCGGAAAGAGCAATGCGGCTCCTCCCAGCAGCATCAAAAGCACTGCCGCCACGTTGGGAGCAAACTGAATCAAAGTTTCCACAAGCAAAACAGAATAAGGGCTATTTCTATTGGATTGCTTGAAATTGAGGTAGGCTACTGTCCATTGGTAGAAGTTCTTATGCTTCCTGTGCCTCCCCTATGGTTCAATCTGCCCGGTTTCAATCCACTATCGGCATCATCGCCAGTATCCTGCTTCTTCTCATGCCCTTTCAAAGGGTAATTCCAATCGAACTGAGTGTGCTGGAAACCGTTGCTGTCGTGACCTACGCCTGGAGTGTCTGGTTACTGGCAAAAAACAACCCCCTTGGATGGTGGATTGGGTTGGTCGGGACAGCCCTCTACGGAGTTGTCTTCTACCAGGCAAAACTGTACGCAGAGGTTGGGTTGCAGGTGTTTTACTTCATCACCAGTTTGCAAGCCATCTACATCTGGTTACAGGGTGGACAGAACCAGACTGAGAAACCTGTGGGGCATATTTCCAGGAAATGGTTGATCCTGACAGCTATTTTGGCGATCGCCAGCATATTCGCTTTGAGATCGTTCCTGATTGCCATTCGAGGAGCGGCTCCCTTTTTGGATGCCCTCACGACGGTCATGAGTCTGGTTGCCCATCTCTATCTCATGGGCCGTTTGGTGGAAAGCTGGTATTTGTGGATTACGGTGGACCTGATTTATGTGCCGCTCTACGCTTTCCGCCACCTGTATTTAACCAGCATCCTTTACGCCGTTTTTGGGTTGATGGCTTTAAGCGGGTTGAAGAACTTTCAACGCATCGATCGCGAACAACAGTTGAAGGCAATTGAGCAGTAGGATGACGTTGGGTATTACGATTGGGAAGTTTTATCCGTTCCACCTAGGGCATCACTATCTGCTTGAACAGGCAAAAGCACAGGTCGATCATCTCGTGGTGCTGGTTGGGTACAAACCGACCCAAGCGATCCCTGGTACTGTTCGTGCCAACTGGATTCGTCTTCTGCACCCCGGTGTCGAAGTGATCGAAGTGCTGGAAGATATTCCAGATGCACCAGAACCCTGGGCAGAACGAGCATTAACCGTTCTGCAAGGACGACAACCCAATTTCGTCTTTACCTCTGAAGCTTATGGCGAACCCTGGGCAGCATTGATGAATGCAGAACATCACGCGGTTGATCTCGAACGTAAACACTTTCCGATTTCAGGAACCCAGCTACGGCAGGATCTCTCGGCTCATTGGCAAATGCTAACGCCACCCGCCAAAGCGTATTTTGCGAAACGAATTTGTGTGATCGGCGTGGAGTCCAGTGGCACAACGACCCTAGCTCAGTCCATAGCACAGCATTACCGAACAATATGGGTGCCCGAATATGGGCGATGGTATTGGGAAGGTAGACGTTACACTCCTCGTGCAGAACAGTGGGATACCTACGAGTTTGTTCAGATTGCGAAGGGGCAGGCGAACTGGGAAGATGACCTGGCAATGCGGGCAAATCGCTTGCTCATTTGTGATACCGATCCACTCGCAACTCATGTCTGGCACAGACGATACACCGGCACTTATTCCAAAGTGGTGGAACAAGTTGCCGACTCCCGTCACTACGACCTGTATATCCTGACCGCTCCTGATTTTGCTTTTGTGCAGGATGGCACCCGCGAAGGTGAGCATATTCGCATGGAGATGCACCAGTGGTTCGTTGAGGTACTCAAGCAGAAGGGCAAACGGTACATCGCAGTGAACGATTCCCATGAGCAGCCGATGATGGATGCGATCGCCGCCATCGATCCTCTCCTGGTGTTCCCCATTCTGGATGCCTCATAAAATAGTGGCATTGAGTAGAGCGAATCCCATGTGCGATACCTTTGTTGCCCTACCAGATGCAATGCATGGTCGCCTGTCTATAAACAACTAAATTTTTCGTTGCGGTTAGGCTAGCGACAGAAGAAAATAGAAGAACCTACTGAAGAGGATATAACAATGGGCGAGATGTATGAGTACTTTCAAGATTTTCCAGAGGAAAATCCTGCAAATTATGTTGGAGATCGTTTTGACCCTGAAGGCGCAAAACGCTTGAGAGCAGAAAAAGCCAGGTTAAAGCAAGAACAAGCTGCATTAGACACAGAGATACAGAGCATTATTGAGAAAGCTAGGCAATCCTCAAAACGTAAGGATGGAGTAGAGTAGCCAGCATCCAAAATCTCCACTCCTAGAGTTTACTGAAAGGAGTTGTTTTGGCTGAACCTCTTAAAAACCAATTTGGCATCGAGATAGCCCGAAAAATAGCTGCAATGATTGCTGGGGTATCTCCTAACTTCGCTACAGAAACCTTTCTGAACGAGGTACGAGATGGATATGATGCCCTGGATTTGATGCCACGAGGATGGAAAATTGCGGAGGCACTCCATCATCATTTACCCAGCAACTACGAAGAAGCTGCCGATGTTCTGATCGCCTCATTGAGTCCGACACTCGAAGAGACAAAACAGTCTGGAATGGCTCCTTTCCTCTATCTCCCTCATGTTCTATTTGTTGCGAAATATGGGCTGGAGGATTTTGAGGCTTCGATGCAGGCTCAGTATGAGTTAACGCAGCGGTTTACCGCTGAATTTAGTATTCGCCCATTTCTAGAACGATATCCCGAAGCGACCCTGGCACGACTAAAAACATGGACACAAGACCCCAGCGCCCATGTCCGTCGCTTAGTCTCCGAAGGCACTCGCCCCCGCCTGCCTTGGGCACCTCGTTTACGAGAATTCCAAAAAAATCCCTACCCCGTCCTGGAATTGCTGGAGCTGCTCAAAGACGATCCCGAACTTTATGTCCGCCGTTCTGTTGCCAATAATCTGAATGACATCGGCAAGGATCATCCGTCCTTACTGGTGGAAATCGCTCACCGATGGTTAGTCAATGCAACCGATGAACGGCGCTGGTTGATTCGCCACGCACTGCGATCGGCTGTAAAGCGAGCTGACCCCGGAGCGATCGCCGCTCTAGGCTTTGGTGACGAAATAACGGTATCGATTAACAAAGTTAGTATTACACCTCCACAAGTCATGATTGGAGGGGCTGTCTCCATCGCTTTTGAAATCACAAATGCCGTTTCTCAGCCTCAGCGACTGTTGGTTGATCTGCGGATTCATTTTGTAAAAGCGAATCGCAAGACCAGCCCCAAGGTTTTCAAGCTAAAGACCGTTGAACTTGCACCCAGGGAAACGATACAACTCAGTAAAGCCATTTCCCTGGCAGACATGACAACCCGTAAACATTACCCTGGAAGCCATTTGATAGAAATCCTATTGAATGGACAAACATTTCCCTTAGGCTCCTTTGAATTAATGAGGACACTACCACCCAGCGATGCTCATGTCCTGAACAACGTGGAGATTTGATGGTATCGTTTGCCAGCCATCAACCCAACTTTGCAGTTTCATAACGTTCTGCAAACGAAGGAACAAAAGGCTATTGCTGCACGACGTTACCCCCAATCGAGGAGGAACCATGAATAACACGATGTATCGATTTGCCGCTGGTGTCGCGATCGCAGCAGCACTCATCTTGGTCTGGCTCAGTCTGGGCGTTGGCATTATCGGGCGAGATGGTGACCCTGCCAACCTGATGTACTTCGGGGTGCTCGCCATCGGGATCATTGGCTCCCTCATCGCACGCTTCCGACCCCGTGGAATGTCCCGTGCGCTGTTCGCCACGGCACTCGCTCAGACCTCCGTTGCCACGATCGCGCTGACCGCTCAGTTGGGCTACCCTTGGAGTGGACCACTAGAGCTTACAGTTCTGAATGGATTCTTTATCGCTCTGTTTGCCGGATCAGCGTGGTTGTTCCGTCGTGCCGCGCATGGGTGATCCGACTAAGGCAAGACATAGGACAACCGCTTACTGAGCGTTAACTTTTCTCATCTTCATCCTCGCCGATCGCCTTCAGATAAGCCTCTGCTGCCGCCTGCTTAAACACCCCTTTGGTGTACCGCTGAAAGACGCGATCGCTCTTGATGCCCATCAACTCTTTCCCAAACAGCGGATCCACCCCGCGTCGCGTCACTTCCGTGCCAAAGGTATGTCGGAAGCGATGGGGGTTAATGTCCTCCACCCCCGCTATCTTCCCTAATTGCTTTACCATCCGATGCAAGCCTTTGTAGCCCAACCGTTTCCCGGCACTCTTCGGGTCTTGGGCCAGAAACATCGGACTTTCCGGCAGTGGCTCAAACATCCCACTCTGCTGCCGTCGCCACTCCAGATAGGCTTCCAGGTACTGTCTCGCTTCCCGATTGAGCGGCACCTCACTTACGTTCTGCCCCTTGGAGCGATGCACCTTCAAAATCTTGCTGTTCCAGTGTTCCACATTCAGGTTGGATGCCTCTGATGCACGTAGCCCATGACTGAGGACTGCAACAATGGCGCGATCACGAATGGCAGTCTTCTCCTCAAACTCCAGTACCTGCCAGATCTGGGCCAGCTCGTCTCCGTCAATATGGTCGGCTTCTGGCTCTGGCTGGCGTTCCAGGTCGATCGCATCCGTTGGCAAAGGTTTGTTCATGGGATAGCCATTGCTCCGCCGCAGCCACCCATAAAATGCCTTCAGCGTATTGAGCGCATGATTGACCGAGGTCGCCTTCAGCCCCTTCAGTTTTAACTCCCGTCGGTACTTCCCAATATCACTAGGAGTGACATCGAGCCAGGACTTATCGCACCAGGCAGCAAACCGCACCAACTGCCCCCGGTAAACCCGCTGAGTATTATCTGATTTTCCCGTTTGCCGTAGAAACTCATCGATCTGCCAATGACGGAGGTCCGGTGGTTCTGGTTGCCGGGGTTCCTCCTGCTTGCCGCCCTCGATAGGCATGATGACGATCGGCAAAACAGGATCAGAAGGGGATGAAGTCATCGTCGAGGAAAAAGTTGTATGGATTCCAGATAGAGATAACGGCACTTATCTGTATCAGAATATTGTCAGAATATTAACACCATTTTTGGAATCATCGGCATTTAGGCGATAATTTAGGGCAGTTGGTGAGGTTAGCCATGGGGCGGCGAACGAATGAGAAATGCTGGGCATGCTCTTTGTTGACTCCAGAGGAGGCCCGTAAGCTGCATGATGCCGAACAGGGTGGGGATGGCTGCTGGCGCGAGGAAACCTGTCGGAGCCGCCGCTCCTATTACCGGAAAGGACGTAGTCGTTTGGCCCAACGAAAAACGGCGATCGCAGAAATTACCGTACCGCTCCCCCAAATCCCCTATGTGGTGCTGCACACCTATGTAGACCAACCTCGACAACCGAATGATGAAGTCGTCATTCATGCCATGTGCGCTGAGTTATGGCTGGGAGAAAAACCCGTGGCGATGACCCAACCCCAACACACCTTTGGGCTACCGCCCCGTTTGGTGAAGGAGTATGCCCGACAATTATTGGATGCCCTCTACCAGCACTATGGAAATGGGCGGCGGAGTGGGTTTGAACGGTTTGCCCGCGAAGAACAGCACTCCGTTTCTCAATGCCCGATCCGTCCCTGCTCTTACCATGCTGAGCATCTCCACTATGTACAGGGAGAAGGGCGTTCATGAAGGGAGAACAACTGGAACTGAATCTGTGGGAGGAATTGCGACGGGCACAGCAGATGCCGGAGACGGTTGAGATGGTGCAAATCCTGGATACGATGGAGGTCACAGTTGCTCAACTCCCGGAGGCTGCGCGGCTTCAGTTTGCTGGGGAAGCTCTACTTCAGATTGCTGAACTGTGTGCAGCACGAGCAAATGTGTTGATGACGGAGTGGGAAGAAGCCTACCGTGATCCAATCGTGCAGCAGGGCTTTTTTACGGATCTCGTGCGTCAGACGATGTCGGTGGATTTGAGTGACTTAATGGAACCAACTCCCCCGCGCAAGTCTCGTACAAAACGAGTCAAGTCTGCCGAAACAGAAGAGGGGTCCGTCGTCGCGACGGTTGACAAAGCAGCTTTGCTGGCAATGGTAGACCAGTTGGAGTCGGAGGCAGCCCTTGAGGAGGAACGGAAACAGCAAGTATTGCAGATCGCCCACGATGAAGATGTGTCCCGGTGGATTGAGGCGATCGCCCAATGGTTAATCGCAATACCGAGCCACTGCACCTCCTTTGCCCACTTGTGCCAAAGTTTGGGAATGCCACAAGTCGAGATTTGGCTGGGTGTACTGCTCGGTGAGTTTGAGCTAGAACAAGGCGAGGAGTTTTATAGTAATACGTTTTGGATCAAAGGAACTTCAGCAACCAGCGCCCAGCGGTGACACAATCAGCAACCTCAATGCAAGATGGATGTCCAGCTTGAGTAGCGTGTAGGTCAAGATGGATTCTCTTACAGATGATTTTTCAAATCCTGGAGAAACAACCTCGTGTACTCTTCTTTTTCCGCATATTGTCTTTGTAGCTCTGGTAGATAGCACTTAAATTTTCCTAAAATCTTCTCTTGAAGATAGTGCAACGTTTCTTCTAAAGACTGTCCCCGCGCTGTTCCCGTCACCAGCGACTTGGTAATCATGAATGTCTTGCCACCCTCAAGCAGGTGTGCATCATGTAGGATTTTACCTTCAATTGTTTCAGCCTGACTTTCCTTCTGAGACTCCCACGCAACTTGAATCACGCGATTGACCTCATCAGGTTGTAGCTTGCCTTCAAGGAATTGCCTGATTTCTGCTTCTTTGCAAGCGATCGTGCCGTGGAAATATGCGCCAAGTAACAGTAATTGCGGATCATGTTCGTAGCTACTGGCAATCTCTTTTGCCAGCCTGTGAAGCCGATAAATATGAGCAAGATTATGCATGATGTCACGGTTTGCATAGTCCGGTTGCACAAACGCCTCGACTGCTTCAACCGCTATTACAGTATTCATGGGCGATCGCTCCTCAATCGACGACATCACACAGGTTTATGGCTCCAAAACTGCAACACGACATAGTTCCAAGCCCTCTCCGCTATAGCCCGAATGGATCTCAACTACTCGAAACCCGTACTCTTCTAACTCTTGTTCGATCCAGCCTTGGCTTAAATTATCGCGACGACTGCGGTATTGAGAAACAGTCAATCGCCCAGTTTGCTCAACAACCTCAGCCAATAACCGTTCAACAAAAGGTTGGCGATAATTGCGCGGCACGTAATCGAGTTCAGTCCGCACATAGTCAAAACGCTGCGGCGGCGTCCAGTTCCAAGCGTTTCCCACGTAAAGATGGCTCGTAGTGGGAAGGCGTTGTCGAGCCGAAGCAACCAGTTTGGCGGAGAAGTCTAGACCGTGGGGAATCAGTTCCAGTCCCTTCAACTGTGCCCATACGACTAAACATTCCAACAAGTACCCATTGGCACAACCAATATCGAGATAGCTGCCCGATCTCTGTACAGGGGCAAGGTTAGCAATCCGTAGCCGCACCCAATCTTCAAATGTGCCACTCTTTCCCGATTGTTGCCACGGCGTTGGTGCCTCAGTATAAGCAGCTTCCAAGGTTTGTTGGTTCTGAGCAAACCAGTCTTGTAAATCCACCGCTGCAACATCATCAAACGCAAAACCGCATTGACAGTGCTTGGTTGATTCTGAGACGGTTTGCAGACATTGAGGGCAACGCATCACTCACTACCTTTATTGGCGTTAAGTGGGTTGAGGAGGGTGTGGATTGATAACCTTACATTCATAATTGTTTTGCCATGTAAATATCTGGTTTGCCCAATCCGTTTGCATCCGGCATCACCCCGACAATGACAAATCCACATTTCTGGTAAAACTCATAGGGATGCTGTCGCAGGTTCTGAATCGTTGCAATATGCTTCCATACATTGGGATAGAGGTTGATTCCTGAAAGCGTCGTTTTTCCTTCTTCATCATCCGTTCCTAACCAAAGCGTCACGCCGCCCCGCTGTCTTGCCTGTACTTCGAGATCGGCAACTAATAATCGCCCAATTCCTTGCCCGCGACAGTCAGACTTTACGATCAATGGGTGCAGTTCCCAAACATTGCCGTCGTACTGCTGAATGCCGCCAATCCAACCCAACACTGTTCCTGAATCATCAACGGCAATACGACTAATGTGATCGCTCGCCAAGGACTCATGAACTTCCTCAAGTGCCTCTTCGAGAGTTGGGTAACCACGGGGCAAGTGTCCGAAGCAATCCAGCAGGATCAATGCAACCTGCTCAATGGTGGTGGTATCCTCAGGAGTCAAATCAGTAATCTGCATCAGCCTTGGAATTGGCAAGGGTCTTTGCTGTAGCAGACCTTAATAGGTTCAGCAAAATTTCTCACTACTATGGCAGTAGAAAATCTCAGTCCAGCCTACCTCATCCACACTCAACGACTGGTTGTACGCTGTTGGAACCCGGGTGATGCATCGTTGTTATCTGCGGCGATCGCCCAAAGTCTAGAGCATCTCAAAGCCTGGATGCCGTGGGCGCATGGGGAACCAAAAGATTTGCAACAGCGCATGAATTGGCTTAGACAAGCCCGTGGCAAGTTCGATCTGGGGCAAGATTTTACCTATGGCATCTTCAATCTCGACGAAACGCAGGTGTTAGGAGCAACCGGGCTGCACACAGGCATTGGCAATGATGCCCTGGAGATTGGCTACTGGATTCACGCTCATCACCTTAATCAGGGCTTGGCAACCGAAGCGGCGGCAGCTCTGACCAAAGTGGCATTTACCGTGAATCAAGTAGCACGAGTCGAAATTCACTGTGATCCAACCAACCTCAGAAGTGCAGCGGTTCCACGCAAATTGGGCTTTACTCATGAGGCGATTTTGCGACAACGAGTAGAGGATCATGAGGGACACAAGCGAGATTCTATGATTTGGTCGCTATTTGCAGAAGATTACCCAACCAGTAAAGCGGCGGCAGCCGTCGTTGAAGCGTTTGACGCAATAGGGCAGAAAATTCTCTGATCCTTGAAATTCTCCAGGACTTGCTGTGACTATCTCAAGAATTGCATCAACCAGTCGTCCATTATTAAAGGGATTATGGGCGATCGTGATCAGTTCTCCTGTTTTCCAAGGAAATTATTTGAACGGATGCCTGAATGTGCTGAAGGTTGGAAGACTGTAGGAGGACGATCGCAGAACGCAAAACCCTAAATTTCCAATGCAGTCCCTGGAGGAGAGTTCAGCGTAAAGAGCACTACCTCAGTAGTGTAGAATCTACAGGGCTTTGGGCAGTTAGACAGGCCAGAGCGGTTTGTTATGGAAGGATAAACTGTGGTTGACCAGGAGTCTTTGAGGGAGGAGGCAGCACGTCTACTGCGTGTTCTTGTAGAAACACCTTTCCAAGAGTGTCACGCGCTGAGCCGGGAATTCCGGGAGTTGCCTAACTGTACTGGTCTCTATGCCATCAAACACCAGACTCAAGGTGTTTTATATATTGGCAAATCCGGTAATATTCGCTCCAGATTGCGAGGAGGTCACAAGGCTCTGGGTTGGGCATTTATTGATCGCCTTGATCCCGATGACGTGCGGATTGCCGTTGCCCGACTGTCTTTTCCCTGGGCTAGGTTATCATTACAGTTAGAGCAAGTCGTGCTACGGCAGGTTCGACCACCCTATAACGATCGCATCGCTCAGGAGGATTAATCTATGCTGACCTCCAACTTCAATACCCAATCTCGGATTTTTGCCTCTCTGCCTGAGCGAGTGAAAGAGGCGATCGCTGCCTATGCAGATGCAGCAGACCTATTACCTGATGCGGTGATCCAGTTTGCGATCGCTCATTTTCTTGAACTAGAGTATATTCCTCCTGATACTAAGCAAAACCCTCCTAAGACTGGCAATGTCTTAGATGACCTTCCAGGCTCACTCCGGCACGAGATCAGAAATTATGCTGTGGAGCAAGAGATGCCACCAGAATTTGTGGTTGAGCTAGCGATCGCCCACTTCCTTGACCCCGATTCTGTCACCTTTGATGACTGCCAGGTTGGACTGCAACGCGATCGTGTAGAACTGTTGCGCCATCAAAAGCGAGTTCAGCAACAAACTGCTGCTAAGCAGCAGTAGCAGATACTCTAAACTTAGAATGCTTTCCTCGTTTGCCAATTTGCAATATCATCTTCAAGTTAGGCTATCTCTTTATGACCAATTAAGCTATTGGCTCTAGTTCAAATGAACCAGGTCTTTGACCAGCTACAAATTAATGCCTATCGCGGTTTAGAAGTTGTAAATCTGTCTGGGCTAGGGCAGGTTAATATTTTTGTCGGGGACAACAATTCAGGAAAGACTAGTCTTCTCGAAGCCGTATCAATTTTATGTAATCCACTTGATCCGTTTCAATGGCTTGAGATTTCACAGCGTAGATTGTACCTTGGCAGATCGCCCTTTGCAGGATTGCGACCGAACCTTGAAGCAGTTAAATGGGTTTTCCCACAAAAAATAGGATCCTCTAGAAACTTATCACAGGAAAATCAAACGCTGATAGTGGACAAGGATAGTTCTAATGAAATCTTGGTAGAGACACGTGGTAGTGCGCCTATACAAAGTTTTACAGCAAAGCTTGGCGAAGTCTACGGAAGTGGCATAGGCAAGAGCAGCCAAGAAAGAATGAGTGAAGATACTTCTTCAGCAGAAGAAGATGCCATCTCTGAAATAGATTCCGCTCGTCCTGGGCTTGAATTAGAAGTTGAAGCGAAACTATTTTCAGAACAAAAGAGCTTATTCGGACTTGAGCCAGAACGTGAAGTATTTCAGTTTTGGGAAAACGAGCGATTTGTTCAGCGCAAACGTACTAGACCGATTGTGAAGAATGCAACTATATTTCCTTCATACTCTTCTTCTGAACCGATTTTAGATCGCCTATCGCGAGTGATTTTGCGAGGAGGAGATGGTAAAGCTGCGGTCTTAGAATTAATTCGCTCGTTCGATAACAATATCCTTGACATTCAAATACTTTCGACAACAACTTCTAGAGCAACCCTTTATATAAAACATAAGGAATTAGGTTTTGCCCCTCTATATGTTTTTGGTGATGGGTTTAAGCGAACTTTAGTCATTGCTCTTACTCTCTTAACTACCTCTGGTGGTGTACTTCTAGTTGATGAAATTGAGACATCTATTCATGTTTCGGCTCTCAGCCAGGTATTTTCTTGGCTAATTGAAACTTGTCGCCGACTAGAAGTACAGCTTTTTGTAACAACCCACAGTCTTGAGGCTATTGACGCAATGTTAAAGCCTGAAGTTAATACAGACGACATCGTAGCTTTTCGGCTAAACCCTAAAGGACAGGATTCACAACGATTTTCTGGCAACTTATTGCATAGATTGCGTTCAGAACGTGGACTGGATGTGAGGTAGTCATGGTTAGGTACTGCTATATTGTTGCAGAAGGTCCTCAAGATGTTGAGTTTCTAATTTGTTTACTCAAATCCTATGGTTTAAAGCGGGTTACTCGTTTATCTTTGCTCGACCCATTTTGGGAGCCGCTTGTTCCTAAAACTTTTCCTGTAGATGATGACCTAATGAAACGTGTACCTGTTCCAATCTTTTTGCAAAATGCTGATTTGTCGGTTGCGTTGCATAGTGCTATTGGAATCACACGTTTATCAAACACTATTGAGGAAAGCCTTGCTTTAATCCCAGCTTCCCAAATCTTTGGCATTGGTCTTATTTTAGATGCTGATGATATACAAACACCTCAAGAAAGATTTGAGAAACTTACTTCTAAATTATCTCTATTAAGTTTGTCAGTACCTTCGGTGCTTGGTGAAGTTGTGAAGAACTCTCCCCGCTTCGGCATCTTTATCATGCCTAACAACGTTGAATCAGGAACACTGGAAGATATCCTTCTTGAATGTGCACAGGTAAACTATCCAGACCTATTACAACTTTCCACAAACTATGTTTCTAGCATTGATACTACACAGCTAAACGAGAAAGATTTAGAGGAGTTAAATAAGCCAGCAGGTAAAAATAAAGCAGTAGTATCAAGCATTAGTAGCATACTAAGACCTGGAAAGACTTTGCAAGTTTCAATACAGGAACACCGATGGATAGATAAACAAACAATGGATTTAGATAGTGTAAAGCTGATCAAAATGTTTTTAGATGAAATTACAGGATTCATGTAGTAGATGAAAGCAACCGAAGTTGAACTTCAAGAATTCTTGAAGAATTGATAGAGAAAGTTGATCATTTCGGAAACTTCCGCTTAAACATTTTGCGATGATACGAGATCTCGTATCTGGTAAACCAGCAGAATCCAGTCATCTTCCACCAGATTTTGCAGAGTTTTGCCGATCGCTTGTCCAATAAATGCCTTTACCTGATCTAATGACCAGCCCATTTGGTTTGCCAATTGACCAAACTGGTATCTCAAGTCATCTTGCTGCTTTGGTATAGGCACTGCTGAGGCAGGTTTGTTTTTTGGAGTCGCTGGCTTCAAATTAGGACGAGGATGCAGCTGGGGAGAAGAGGGGGGGTTTGGATGCACTGTTGAAGGGAAAGAGGGTTTAGGAGCTTTTTCTAGGTTGCTTCTTCCTAAATCAGGCAGAGCAGTTTCAACAGGAACGCTTTGCAAAGACAACTCCCCAGCCATTTCCCCTGCTTGAGTTGTGGATAACCCCCCCGTACCCCCCCTGGAAGACAAAATGTGAGAAGGAGCCGACCCAGAAACAGCCGCAGGCCCTAAACCCTTCATATAGGGCTGAGTGTGTACTTCCTGATTGGATAAGGGTTCTAGCGATTTTTGAGGTTCTACTTGGGCGGATACTGATGAGGCTAAAACTGCATCAGTATGGTTAGTACACACCTCTTGCACCAGGTCACTCCCTTCGGGGTACCAGAGGTGCAGATATTTGCGCGTGGTCTGCTTGCTGCATTTAGCAAGTTTAATGATGGCATTCTCAAGGGCTGTTTTTGTCTTGTATAGAACCAATTCTCCTGCTTCTTTCAAGTGATTCAATGCATTGGTAATTCGGACTTGAGCATCTTCAGCTCGCGCTTGATTGACGAGATTGCCTGACGAGATTGCACCATTCCCTTCCTCCTGGTGAATATTGCCCTGCCGTGTAGCCTCTGTGCCAAGCGGCCAATAATATCCCTCTGCTGCCCGTGCCCATACTCGGCAACGGAGTTCAATCTCATGTTGGTGACGGCACCATTGAGCATAGCCAGCACTGTTGGTTGCAGTACGCTGGACGTACTCAATCAAGTGTTCACCCTTCAGCCGCTGAAACACGACTCCATAACAGGCAATCTGCTTCAGAAGGTGATTCGTTTGTCCGTGGTCAGTCCAGCCTTCGCTGATTTCAAATTCCAGGGCAGTACGCCATGCTTCCACAACAGCGGAATCTCGGCGTGCCGATCGCTTTCTCCAATTCTTTTGAGCCTGGGCGATCGCCTGCCGTAACTGATCGGTGTCCTGTCCAGCCGCACAGTGATCCCAAATTTCAAAAAATCGTTCTAGTCCACCAACCATTGGATTGAGGTCATCATCCAGAAGTTGGGCACCTGTTGCGGGTTGTAGGGGAAGTCGGTGCCCCTGGTACTCGGTAAACTCACCTTCCCGCGCATAGGCTTTGCAGTTGGGGAAGATCTCTAACTGTCCTTGCTCAACCGTTAACCCCTGGACTTCCAGACATTGTCGGATTGCAGTTGCTAACCCAAAAGTGGGCATTTGTTCTGGAAAGGGAAGCCAGAGATGCAGTCCACCACTTGAACTGGATTGGATCAGGAACGTTCGGGCGATTCCAATTGTTTCTAATGCAGCTCGAATAACAGACAATGCTTGGGCATCCTGTTTGGGGTGATAGGCTCCCTTCACATCTAAGTCAATCATGGCGTAGCGGGTTAGCGAGTCAAATCGCACCCCGACAACCTGAGCTGCATCCTGCCAGAACCGCCAAAGTTCCCTTGGACGCAGCGGGTAGTCATTTAAGGTTTTCCAACTGCTATCTGGCTCGTTGGTTTTGACGATCGCTTTCCAGAGATAGGGAAAGGTTTGACACAGCCGCTTGCCTAATTCATCACCGGGCAACGGCTCTACTCGACGAGGTTTGCTCATGCAACACCTCCAGCTGTGTCAAAGAAGAACCAATTTTTGTGGATTACCATGAAACGCTCTGTCTCAAATAGCCAAACAAAACTTGGGCAATTGGCAGTTCGACGTAGGCTGACCAATTACCTGGTTAAGCAATAGGGAATAGAGCGTTGTGCCGTAATTTAGGCAAACTTGGGTGCAGAGACTCTTGGCTTGCAACACCTAAAGGAATTTGCTTAAAATGGGCACAGCAAAGCTAGGGATCTAACTGTCACTCGCCAAAGTATCTAGTTAGCATCACTACGCTCTATTGCGATGAAAGTAACGTTTGGAATGTAACGTTTGAACTGAAAGCTCCATCTGTGTCAGCAGTTGGGGCTTTTGCAGTTCTGAGGGGCTTTTAAGTCATGGGGGTTTCTCCTGGGCTACGGATGCCAAAAGGAATCGAATTGCGATCGCTTTTGACATTGGTTTCAAACGTAGGCTGACACTTCAAGCTCATACCTACGAGAAACAATTAATTTTTCGCGTTTAAAGCGTAGCCCCTCAGTTTGCTCAACCATGTGGTTACACCGTGATCGATCTAATTGATCTGATCAGGCTTGTAACGATCCTGAAAACCCTTGATGGATAAACCGTTGAAAAATCTTAAGTCATAAGTAGGGGTATCTAAAGTCTCTAGCAGGGGATAGCAAAGTCAGAAGTAGGGGAAATTAAAGTCCCTGCTAAAGGGGGTTACTTTCTAGAATTTGTAACCAAAATGATCTCAAACACAGATCCAGTAGGGGTTACAGCAGGGTTACAGATGCAGTGACTTGAGACTCGATCGAATGTCACGACAAGGGGCAGCTAATGTCATAACCAGGGGATGTGTAACTATCATAAAAATGGCTAAGAAGTCCACAGAACAATAGTTACAGTAAAGTTACTTGCCAGGTTACAGTGACATCCAAAGCCAAAATAATCAAGCCTACATCTAGTGGTTACTTCTCAGTCCTGCACCAGTGTTGACATAGTTGAACTGTACTATTCCTATATTTAGTGGTTAACAGTACTTTCTCACGCTAAATAAGCTTGTAACCAAATCGTTCATATCTCCCCCTCATGTTTATCAAGTCACTTGCAGGGGGGCTTGTTGTCACGTTCAGGGGAAGAATTAAATACCCAAACTGTTCAAAAGCCTCATTTAGAAGTGGTTACAGAAGGTTACAGGGCGATCGCCTACAGTATTGAAGTCACACTCAGGGGAAGCTAATGTCACGACAATAGGGTCGCTAAAAGAGAATGGATTAGTCCCAACTCATCTCCTGGCAATGGTTACAGCCAAGTTACTAGCCTTGTAACCATGAATTCTGTTAACGCAACTGAAGTCACTTGTAGGGGATGCTGATGTCACACTTATAGGAGAATTCTGAAGCCAAAAAGAGCAAAAAGCCTTGTTTAACAATGGTTACATGGGGTTACAGACTTATAAGACTAAACCCAATCGGTGAGTTCCGAAATTTCAAGTCACGAGTGGGGGATGGCAATGTCACCTTTAATGACAGTTTCAGAGTCAGATAAGAGCTGAAACCCTTACCTGGAAAGAGTCCCAGCAGGGTTACAGAACATGTAACTATTGCTTCTTCTATTTACTGGATATCCAATACCTGGCGAAGCAAACTTTGGTCAGTATCGACTGCTCGACGGCGATCGCTCTCTACCAACTTCACCCAACTCACACTCTTGCCGATCGTGGATGCGAGTTGAGCTTGCGTCCATCCTTTTGCCTGTCGTGCGGCTTTAACAGTAGCTCCTGCTAATTCTGATGTGGGAAGTTGAGCGAGCGCCATTACAGGCTGAGCATCCGCTTCAATAGTCCGTCGTCTCGCAGATGCCCGATGGCTCTTCTCAGTTCGCCTTGCCTCCAGATCATCCAGGCACTCCTGAATCTGTGAGGGTAACTTGAACGAGATTTTCGCCGGGAACCAATGCTTGGAGATATAGTTATCAGGTAGCCACTTCGCGCCTAAAAGCTGCTGGTTACGCTCCTTAGTGGGCAATAGGGCTATTTCATCGGGTAAACTCCAGACGGGTCTTAGCCAGATTGGGTAAGTTTCATCATCAAAGCCGATCTCAATCTTGAGGCTATCTTTGAGCGTCAGCAACGCATTATCAACAGACTCTTTCAACTTCCACCCATAGCGGCGATCGGACAATGCCCTTTCAATTTCATTGCTGGGAAGGACGCTTTCGATCAGACTTTCGATCGTATAGATTCCATTGGGACGAGCGCGGCTATTCTGGATCAGGTACAACCCCATACTGGTCGCCAATTTGCGGCGATGGGGATCGATGTCAAAAACCTCTTTAGGGATTAGCCCGTATTGATATAAGGCTTTCTGCTGTTGTGCGCCTTCTCGATTCAGGAAGTTATGTGTCCACAATCCTGGCTGCACACGGATCACAACCTCATGGAGTTCCTCAGTTGCACCATCCACATTTGGCTGAGTATACTCCTGCACACTGACGATCCACAGAAGACTCCGCTCCCGCACACACAGATCCATATCGCCTTCAAACCAGTGGATCACCGCACCCAATGTACCCACGACCCACGCTAAGTCGGCGATCGCCTTCAGCTTCTGTGACTTCGTAAACTTATTGCTGTTGTGGACTTTGAGGGTTTTAATCAGATCCGTCCCTAGCAGATAAAACGGTTGCTTCCAGGGTTCACTTTGGATCGCCGCATAGGACGCAAATACCGCATGGAGACGGGCAGCCATCACACCATACTGTTCCAGGATCTCCCGCTCAGCCTGCGATGAAATAGAGTCAGCCTGGTGCTTCTGCTTGTTCAGAACATAGAACTCAATGTAACGCCCCTTGCCAAACTGCTTCTGAAAGTAAAGCCGATCCTGCCCATACTCACTCCAGTCAGGTGGTTTGAGAAATGCCTGAGTTGCAGAGATAACGGGTGCCCCGCTCGCCATCATCTCTACAGACTTATTGGTAAATAGCGGCGGCTCAGTACGGGGCAAATTTCGCGGTTTGCGAATTCTTTTACGAGTAGACTGGGTTGGCAAAACCTCTACCTCAGTCAACGATAGCTGCGAGGAGGTTTCAAACTCTGAAGTAGCATTCCCATCAGGACTAGATTTAGACTTCATCATGCTTACCCCTCGAAGAAACGACGCTCAATCCAGGTGTTTCTACCGGGATCATCCGCCGGGCTATTCGCTCAATAAACTCAGACCGAGATAGGTGAAACTCTGCTGCAAGCTCATCTAGCTGCTCCACAGCAGTCGGAGTCAAGCCAATCATGGTTGGCTTCTTTGGCTCCGAGTAATACTGCCCTAGCCCTTTACGGCTCTGTTTGTCCTTACCAGCACTCATGGTTATCCGAAATCGGTTATATAAGAGATAACATAGGTTTCGCGATCGGGCACAACAACTTTTGCTGTAAAACTTCTACTTGCCTGAAAGTCAACCTTAGCCTTCTCTAAAACAGCTTTATCTAACTATGCTTGAATCTTCCTACCGCACAATTGAACCACTTGAAAGTGGAGGTGAAAGAGCGAGGCAAGGGTTCACATTTCAGGATCATGTTGCAGCAGCATATTGCATTGATATGCTAACTGATCCCAATATTTTAGAAGTATGGTGTGAAATCCTAGATGACATTACTCTCGTTCGCGAACGTGATGAAGTAGAGGAATTTGAGTTTATTCAAGTTAAGAGTAATCAGCTTAACCAATTGTGGTCAGTAGCAAAACTTTGTGAGCAAGAGCAAGGAAAACCTGGGACTTCTATTCTTGAAAAATCATTTGCTAATGAGCAACTGGCAGAACCTTGCCGTTTCCGAATTGTAACCTGCTGCAATGTTAATAAAGACTTAAAAAGTCTTACTTTTCCTCTCAATTCATCCACTCGAACTTCTAATAATGAGGATCTTTCTCATCTCTATAATCAAATACCTGAAAAGATAAAAGGTTATAAATCGCCCATCGGTAACGATATATCGTCTTGGCTATTACGAACCGAATGGGAAGTTCAACCTTCAGAAGGTACTCTTGCAGAGAGGAATCTATCGAAGCTAAGAGCTTTTGGGCAGAGTATTGGTATTCTCTTGTTTGATGAGCAGTGGAATGAAATTTACGAAAAACTACTCACCAAAGTCAAAAAAGCAGGTGAGACAAATTGTAAAATTAATCGGGCTGCCAAAGAAATCAAACGCAAAGATTTCCAAGACTGGATACTCCCTTTAATTAAAATTGTAGATATTCCTGAAAATATACCTAAACGAGCAGTCTTGCCAGAAAAATTTGTTGGTCGAGAGCAAGAAATAAAAATGCTACACCAGCAAATTCAAGAGCATGGGCAAGTTACTGTTTGTGCAGTAATGGGCATGGGTGGTGTGGGAAAAACAGAACTAGCATTGCAATATGCCTTAACTCACAAGCAAAACTATCCAAGTGGAATTTGTTGGTTGCAAGCGAACGAGGGAACCTTAGATGCACAAATTGTTGAATTTGGAAAATCGCGTCTTCAGCTCGAAATCTCAAAAGATTTAGAGGACAAGGTAGGTTACTGTTGGGCAAACTGGCGACCGGGGGATGTGCTGATATTACTAGATAACGTTGATGATTTTTCACAAATTAAGCCCTATCTACCGCCTCAAAATAGTCGTTTTCGGGTATTAATTACTACCAGACTTAAACTTGATCATCTTCCCTATCCATTGCCTTTAGATGTTCTAACAGAGAATGCATCATTAGAGCTTCTTCACCAATGGATTAATGCAACAAACTTAGCTTGTGAAAAAGAGATTGCAGTAGAGTTGTGTAGAAGACTAGGATGCTTACCATTAGCGCTTAACCTAGTTGGATGCTATGTGAAAAAGCGTCGAATCTCCCTGGCAGAAATGCTAAGGAGGTTAGAGTCAAAAGGATTAAACCATCCATCATTGCAAGTTGATGAAAACGATCGCACTCGTACTCAAAATATTGAACGAGGAGTCGCTGCCGCCTTTGAATTAAGTTGGGAAATGCTGAGTGAATCAGCAAAGGAATTAGGCAAGGCATTAAGCATATGCTCGTCAGCACATAAAGTCTGGTTACTCCTCAGCCATGTCACCTCTGAATCAGAAATCGAAGTTTTAGAAGATGCCAGAGTTGAATTAGAGAACTTGCACTTAGTTCAAGGTGCAGAGCAATACCAAATGCATCCTTTAATCCAAGAGTTTTTTCAAGGTAAGATTTTCAGTATAGAGGAAGAGTTTCTTTTACTCAAGAAGAAAGTAGATAAATTGGTTTGTGAAAGCAGAAAGATACAAAAGCTGTTAGCTTCAGTGCATGAAAGATTTAATTCAGTTGAATCATTACTTGCAATACCTAATTCTCAAAACTACACAGAGTCTGAGATTATTGATTGGCTACCAACATTTCGCACACTTTTCTTTTGTTATATGGTTCGATATGTTCACAATATTTACTTAGCTCTTTACATTGAGAGGAACTATAAAAAACTAGACTTTCAAGCCGCTTTAGAGTGTTATCAGCTATATGAGTTTTGTACTCATGGGTACGAGCTAGCTGCTGTTTTAGAGCCATCCCTTGGAGATGTCGGCATAAAAGATTTAGACTCAACTGTAAGTTTTCCCATAGCAGCAAAACTAGAAACAATCATAGATCCTGTAAAAGAGCCAAATCGCTATCTTGATCTCAAACTATTAAAAACCACAGAAAATTTGAATAAACCCTGGTTTGTAAAAGAGATGAAAGCACAGATCTCTTGGTGGAAAACAAACGAAGATTCTCTTAATAGAAAATTTAAAGAATTCTTTCTGGAGTATGGAAACACTCTTCAACAGCAAGCCTTCGATGAAAGCGACAGAATAATTTTAAGGAAATACTATGATGCAAATAAGCTCTTAATAAACTGTATGAATGACTGTAAAGTCGAGCTTAGGGAAAGAATTGAGAAAGAATTATTATTGCCAATCTCAGAAATTGAAAAAGAGGGCAAGAAATAGAATCATCTGATGTGATAGCCATATTTCTATGCTGAACTCCAATCTGATTAAATGCAACAAGTTACTCAAACAGGTTCCATTGCCAGGAGCCATTGTTGCTCGTGCAACTGCTGCCACGCTTGCTTAACGTGTTGTGGCTTAAAAGACTTTCGTTGCCCTAGTTGCCACTTTTCTACCTCAGCGATCGCTTGCTCTGCATTTGCCGCTGCCTGCGGATCTGCTTGCATAACCCAGTGGGCGATCGCCAGCACCTCTAAGCTATAAGGACTCTCATAGCCTTCGATTAGACGAGTAACTCGATTCAGGATGGCGATCGCCGGAGTATCCGCCAAGCAATCCCGTGCAGTTTGAGCCGCCTCTGGTCGAAGTCTAATTTCTGCCCCATCATCATCAGGGCGGTAGCCCTCAATGGTGTGTTCTTCTAACTGACGCAGAACCGGATGTAAATTGGCGGCGTAAGGTCCTTGCTCCCCCTGAACAAACTGCAAGCGCAATGGTTCACCTGCTGCTTGGAGCAAATAGGCGAGCTTCTGGATTTCCAGCGTTGTGAGTCCATAATCCAGCGACAGGTATTGCTCCATCAGCGCAATTAGCAGGGCACGAGCGCGGGTGAGTGGGGGAAAGGAGGTGATTGCTGTGACTTGTCTGGACTCAGCCGCTGGGGGTTCAAAGACTAATACCCGTACCTCTGGCACCTGAGCAAATGCTACTTCAATCATTGGGGCAACTCGCGACCATGCTAACCCACCATTGCCACAACCCAGAGGTGGAACGGCGATCGAACGGATCTTTAGCCACCTTACTGCTTCAATCAGTGCTTGCAAGCCGACTTCAATATCTTCAATGCGGGATGGATTTTTCCAATGACGTTTGGTGGGAAAGTTGATGATGTAACGGGGATGAGTTAGATAATCTGTCGGTACGATAAACATCTGCCCTGGCTTGACCTCGCCATCCTGACACGCTCGTTGATATTCCTCAAAATTTTCTGGGAACGCCTGCTTAAATTGCAGTGCCAACCCCTTTCCCATGACACCAACGCAGTTGACGGGGTTCACAAGAGCTTCAGCATTTGCCTTAAGCAGATTACCCGAACAGGTTGCCAGCATAATCTTCGTCTCTCAGTCTCCCAAGCGTACCAACTTATTTGTTGATCACTTTGAAATTTGCCAAGTTCTTCAAACATGCTGAGGACGATGGGTTAAAGAGAAGCCATAAATTCCCCATGCTCTGGACTCCCGATCCCTTGCCCAAGAACCCGAAGTACCTCCCCCAAATTGCCAGACAGGAGGGCTTCGCTCGCCAGCCACAGCCCTGGAAATTGTTGACTGCAAAAAATGCCTTGCTCATCAGCCATTAGAGATTGATACTCTCCATTTTGGAGGTAAAACCAATCAATCTGCTGACTGTAGGTGCGCCAAACCACGTACTCCTGGACTCCGTTACGCCTGTAGACCCGAAGTTTGTCATGGAGGTCGTAGGACGCACTGCTAGCCGCCACTTCAACGATCAGTTCAGGAGAACCTTCTATGTAATCGTCTTCACTAATAAACGATCGCCCATTCTGTTCAAATCGCAATACGGCATCCGGTTGGGGTTCGTTATCTCCGTCTAAGCGCACAGTTGGATTGTCGTAGCACTTCACGCCAGGAGTAGCAGATTCATAGACTCCTAGCCAAGTAATAATGTGAGCGTGGGGGCTACCGTGAGCCTGGGCACGTAAGGGGGATGCCACGTAAACAACTCCTTCGATCAGTTCCGCCTTCTTGAGGTGAGGCATCGCATGATAACGACGCTCAAATTCGGCGCGGCTGAGACGATCGCCGCTTTCAAGGGGCGGAATTTTGGCTAACCGTTCTGCGGTCATTGCAAGGGACTAGGCGAGTCAGGTGGTTGCTTTTCATTCTAGCAGTGCCCATTTTAGCCGTACTGCCCGTTGATTCTTCTAGCGTTCCAACCGCTTGCTTCAGGCAATCGCTAACTTAGGGAACAGTCTATGCGAAAAAGACGATTACTATTCCCTAAGTAAATGCCAATCCACCAGACTGAAACAGTTGTATCTTCTGCAATTTAATGATTTAGGGAATACTTATGCTTCTATGGGAACAATTCATTCCCTAAATCGCAATCCAGAGTAACAAGGATGGCACCTCGAAGCCGACCGGAACGTTTAATTCAAGAACTCCAATCATGGCAGGATGAGGAACTGGCAGAACTCGCTGCCATGATTACAGGACTGTTGGAGTCCCGACAGCAGGAAGCCGTTGATGCGTCCCAAGAGCGGCGGGAGGATGGAACTCCGTTGGGAAGACACGGCGGTCGAGGTCACATTGAATTAAAGATGATTCCGGATACAAAGACGGGCAAGACCTATGGTCCGTATCGGTATTTGCGCTACTGGGGTGTGACTAAGAAGGGAACAAAAGGGCTGAAGAGCGTGTATTTAGGGAAAGGAACTGGGGCAAATGATACCAATTTAAACAGTATTCAGGGCAGATAGGGCATCGAGAATAAATGCATACCCTGTGATGGAAGCAATTAGCTCAGGAGTTAACTGAGCAATCAGTTGATCAACTTTAAGTTGGAGTTGGTCGAGTGTTTTGAAGG
>NZ_JBXBCF010000017.1:0-8561 GCF_056784235.1 Kovacikia sp. CALU 1929 | reverse complement strand
TTTGTCATTTTCTAAGAAGCTCGAAAATCACATTGGTGCGATTTGGAACTTCATCCATCACTACAACCAGAAGATTCGAGAGAAATTACAACGCGAGCAGATGACTGATTTTTCCCTATCCTTTACCTAATGGCACTACCGTCATTTTTAAGTCACATTCTGGTTCAATGTCTAAATTTAGTACTCTTGTATACGGGTGGTGCTGAACTAGTAATTTTAGTTGAGGGCAATCCATGAATCGTGTTATCCGCACTCCAATTGCCATTGGGCTAGGAGCGATCGCGGGAGCATTAAGCCGTTACTACCTGGGGCTATGGCTTAGCCAGTTATGGGGAACCGAATTTCCCTATGGGACTTTCATCATTAACATAACGGGCTGTTTTGGCATGGGGCTGCTGGCTATTGCCACCCTGAGACCACCCCTCTACCTTCATCCCGATCTCCGTTTACTTCTGACCACAGGCTTTCTGGGATCGTACACGACGTTTTCGAGTTATGAATTAGATACCGTGAAACTGTGGCAAAAGCGTAACGTTGAGGCAGATTTGCTCTACTGGTCGGGCAGTGCCATTTTAGGTTTAGTCAGCCTGCAATTGGGCATTGCTCTAGCAGAACTGGTTTTGAAACTAGTGAACCGAAGAACGGAATTGTAATTCAGTACAGTCCCATGTCATCGATAGTCATTCTACATCCCGTCCTTCTTCTACCCCTGCTCGTTGCGCTGGGCGCAGTTCCAGGCGCACTAAGCCGCTACTACCTGACGCTTCTAAGTACACGCCTGTTTGGAACCAACTTTCCCTACGGCACACTGATGGTCAATCTTTCCGGTGCTTTGCTGATGGGATTTTGTATTACTTTAATTCAAGGACCGTTCATGCAAAATCCTTTTGTGGCATCCCTTAACCCACTGGTTACGATCGGCTTTTTGGGATCCTATACTACGTTCTCAACCTATGAGTTGGATGTCTCAAACCTTTTTAGAATGGGACGTTACAAACAGTCAATTCTGTACTGGTTGGGCAGTCCACTCCTGGGGTTTATAGGGGTAGAATTGGGAATTTTTCTAGCCAAACAGCTTTAACGAAAGGAAACTTCTTTGTTGAAAGAAACTTTAGAAGAGGTTTGATCTGTAACTTGCTAAGAAGTCCCAGATCTAAACCCATCATTTCATTTAATTCTCATTCTCAATCTTGAGAACCTGTCCATCGGGAGCCAGTTCTACCTCTTTTCTCTGGTTGCCATCCAAAATTTTCACCTCGTATTTAACTCTGCCATCGTCGGTCTCCCGCTCTACTGACAGAAATTCTGCATTTGGAAACTGGGTTTTGACCGCATTGGCTACAGGTTCTGGTAATTGGCTAACGGGAATAGCTTCTCCCGCCACCAGCCGACTGGACAATCCAAAGATTGCTGAAGCTAGAACTAAAACTGATAGAAAAAAACGATGCATACCTCTAAAATCCTTAATGCAAAACGAGATTATATTCACATCCGGATCAAACCGTTGCTTCTACCATAGGAAAGACAAAAGTTCTACCATCAAAAAGGTATGGAAATAGAAATCATGCAAAAATTACGGAGGTAATCGGTAATTGCATCTTCCCCATTACCAATTACCCATTTCCCATTATCGATTCCCATGCGTCGGGCAGGGGGGAGCCGAGATCGAGCGATCGAGCCAACCCACTGCTTGCTGAAGCCGCGGTAGTGCCTCCTCTGGCTGATCCTTGAGCAAGAAGACTAAAGCAGCGGCTGCCTGCTCTCCTGCCCGTACTTTACGATTTGACTTGAGACGGTGCCAATTTCCATCGGTAACTGCGAGCTTTTCTAACAACGCTTGGGCAAGTTCCGTCGCCGTAAACTGGCGCAGAGTGGCGAGGTCTTTAGAAATTTCACCTGAATTAGAAGATTCAACCGAAGCATTAACCATAGGATTGGGCATTATTCTTGATAGGTGCCATGATCTTTACTTTACTACGCGCTCATGAAATCTCCTCAGGAGCCATCGCAAAATACAGACGAACAACCGTCTGAAGAACTCAGTTTTGAGCAAGAACTGGAATCAGTTGAACAGTCTTTCCAGGCGCTCAAAGGTCGCTATGCCCAAGTGCAGCAAGACCAGCAAACCCGCTTACAGATCCAACAGCGCCAAGACGAACTCAAACAGCAGTTTCAGCGATCGCCCTCCCCTGAACTGAAGACTGAACTTAAACGCATCCAGGACCGGCTTGATGAACTGGAAATCAATCTGGAAAGCCGTCTCTTTTCCTGGGAGAGCCTGAAGGAACCCTTCTGGCAAATTATTCGGTTTGGCGGTTTGGGAGTTGTGATTGGCTGGATCCTCGCCTACGCTGTGATCAAATCTCCGGCACCAGAACCTCAACCTCTATCGCCTCTTCCAGAAAGTTCCCAGCCCTGAGCCTGTAGCGGTTTGCACCTGGGTGAAGTATAAACGTGTGAAGTACAGTGAGGATGCTTTGCATCCTCACTGTACTTCACACCCTTGAAAAGGGCTATATTCTCAGCCCCGACCCTGACCATCCCCCACCCTCACTCTCAACTCTCAACCCCTGCTGGCGCATCAATTACCAGTGATAGGGAATTGCTGTAGAAGGATAACCAGGATTGACCAAACTCTAGCTGGGAAAAGGGGCTTTCTGTTGGGACATGCAGGTTTACCCTGGCTAACTGAAGATTGAGATTCCCCTGTGCCTTAAACACCAAAGACCTGGCATTGGCTGTACTGAAATTAAACAGGCTGACAGGCAACGGAAGCTGGGGCGATCGCCAGTGGGTAGTGAGCTTACATAGCAAACGATCGCCCTGACTCACTTGCACCCACGGTTGCCCAGTCGTGCCCCATTCAAACCGAGCCATTTCCTTGGGCAGTCCCCAGATCTCTCGCCCTCCCATGACTGAGTCTGGATGGTCTACATAGATATGAGAGATCCAGGAACCAACTCTCCCCGCACCATAGGCGATCGCACTAACGACAATCAACTCGTTATAGGTCAGGGTGGAACCTTCGCCATAGGTGGCAACATAAATTCCACCCAGGGTTTTACCCGGCAGAATTGGGACAAGACTCAATTCTTTTGGAACCAGGGAACGCACATGAGCCACATCAATCAGGTGGAGTGCCGCCAGACAGGCGTGACCTTTAAGATTCCAGGGTGGGGGAGGGTAGGGCATAGCGAAAAGACCATTTGCTTAATTGCGGCTGGTATTTCTAACCAGATGGTTGCCCTTCCGTTGTCGCAATTTCACCCGTTTCCATTAACATCTTGAAGCGTTTCAGGTCATCGCCGATTTGCTGTTCGGGTTCTTCCCCAAATAATTTGGCGATCGCTGCCGTCACCGCACCACCGGGAAGGTTATATTCAATCACCACTTTCACCTCAGTCCCGATACCCAGAGGCGCAGGTTTAAATCGAACGAAGCCAGAATTATCCACATCTGCCCCTTCCACAGAAGCCCAGGCAATCAGATGGTTTTCCTGTTCATTAATAATTTCTGCATCCCATTCCACACTGTTGCCCAAAGGAGCGTTGGCAATCCAGTGAGAGCGGGTGTCGTTCACCACAGTAACCGACTTGAGATGCTTCATAAAAGTGGGCAAATTCTCAAAATTGCGCCAGAAGCGGTACAGTTCTTCCGGGGTCTTACCCATAATCGTCGCAGATTTTTCCACCCGAATTCCTTTATCGAAACCCGTAGCTTCACTCACCTTGTCTTGCAAACTGGTTTGCCCCATTGCACCGTGATAAGCCAAACTGCCACCTGCAACCGCTATGAGCGCACCGCGCAAAGAGCGCTGACTCAACCCCATCAAGACAAGCGTACCGCCGGTAATCAGGGATCCCCATCGTTCTACATCACTGATGCTACCAGCCTGACTTTCTTGTTGATCACGATTCGTTTTAGGTGTCAATTCCATTTGATGATCTCCTTCTAAGCTTCTGCGTCTCTCAAGTCCGGCTCAGGTTCTCCCATGTGGTCACTACCTTAACAACCGCAAATGTAGCTATCGTCTCTCCTGGGAAGGAGGATAATCGGGCTGGCAGAAATCAATATCCATCGGTGATGGGGAGGGGTGTGGGCGAGTGGATAAGAACCATCTACTTATCTACCCATCTACCCGCATCACTTAGCCATAGTTGATAGGATGGCTGAAAGAGTCATTCACTGTTTCACGGCTGGGGTATTTTTGGTGTTGCTGAATCGCAGGATGAACTGCAAAGGCAGTTTCAATTGATCCAACCTCAAATTCTTCCCTGGAATCAGAAACGGTGTATTTTTGCTATTCAAAAGACTTTTTCGTAAACTGTGGGTGCTTGTAGCCTACCCTCTGGTGTTGTAGCCATCATGATGACTCAATCGAATGATCAGACTATGCAAGCCTATTACGCTTGTTCCGTTTCAGAAGTGGCGCGATCACTCCAAATCGATGTGGAACAGGGGTTAGCTGCTGCGGAAGTAGACAAACGGCGTGAGCAGTATGGGTTAAATGAACTCAAGGCAAAACCAGGAAAACCTGCCTGGTTACGCTTTTTGCTGCAATTTAATCAGGCATTACTCTACATTTTGCTGATTGCGGGAACTATCAAAGCTTTTCTGGGTTCCTGGACGAATGCTTTTGTGATCTGGGGTGTGACCGTCATTAATGCAATTATTGGCTTTGTGCAAGAGTCCAAGGCAGAGGGGGCGATCGCCGCATTGGCAAGTGCAGTCACTACAGAAGCAACGGTGGTTCGGGATGGACAAAAGCAGCGGATCCCATCACGGGAACTCGTTCCGGGTGATATTGTTCGGTTGATATCCGGCGACAAAGTTCCAGCAGATTTGAGGCTATCTCAGGTGCGTGGGTTGCAGGTAGATGAGTCCGCGCTAACGGGAGAGTCGGTTCCGGTCGAGAAAACGGTTCAACCACTGAATGATAAGGCACCGCTGGCAGAGCGAACCAACATGGCTTATGCGGGCAGTTTTGTCACCTTTGGACAGGGCAAAGGCATTGTGGTCGCCACCGCAGGCGCAACGGAAGTAGGGCAAATTTCCAAATCGATCGAGCAAAGTACCAATTTAAGCACTCCCCTGACCCGCAAGTTTGCCAAATTTAGTCAGACCTTACTCTATGTGATTCTGGCACTGGCGGCACTTACCCTGGCAGTTGGGGTGGGGCAGGGCAGGGAACTGACAGAAATGTTTGAAGCCGCAGTTGCCCTGGCAGTTAGCGCCATTCCAGAGGGACTACCGGCGGTAGTGACTGTAACACTGGCAATTGGGGTAAACCGGATGGCACGCCGTCATGCCATTGTCCGCAAGTTGCCTGCGGTAGAAACGCTGGGAGGTGCCACCGTCATCTGTTCCGATAAGACAGGCACCCTGACCGAAAATCAGATGACAGTACAGGCAATCTATGCCGGTGGAACACGGTTCCAGGTCAGTGGGACGGGTTACGATCCCGATGGGGCGATCGCACCCGCCACCTCGACCGATTCCGAGCAACAACTTTCGCCGCTATCGTCCACTGATCCGGCAGATGCAGACGTGTTACAAGAATGTCTGGTTGCCGGAATACTTTGCAATGACTCCCATTTAGAGATGCAAGAGGAACGATGGGTAGTGGTTGGAAACCCGACTGAAGGGGCTTTGATTACGGCAGCTAAAAAAGCAGGTTTAAGCCAAGCTGAGCAAGTCAAATTGCGACCCAAATTGGATGCTATTCCCTTTGAGTCGCAGTTTCAATACATGGCGACGCTGCATCGAACCTCCTCTGGCAACGTAATCTATGTTAAGGGATCGGCAGAAGCCATCCTCAGCCGATGTCAGAAGGGACTGGATGCGCATACCCAACCCGTTCCACTGGATCAGGAGTTGATGCGGCAGGAAGTGGAGCACATGGCAAAGCAAGGTTTACGGGTACTGGCATTCGCCAAAAAACCAGTCCCCGAAACCAAGCGATCCCTGACCCATGAGGATCTGGAGTCGGGTTTAATGTTTTTGGGGCTACAGGGAATGATTGACCCACCCCGTCCAGAGGCGATCGCGGCAGTCCAGGCATGCCGCTCCGCCGGAATTCAAGTGAAGATGATTACGGGTGATCATCTGACAACTGCCACGGTGATCGCGGAGCGGCTGGGCTTACAGAAGAATCAGCAGGTGATTGGATTTAACGGACAACGACTGGCAGAAATGGATGACTCCGAATTGGCGCAGGCAGTTGAGGAAGGAGTCGTTTTTGCCCGCGTTGCCCCGGCTCAAAAATTGCGGTTGGTTGAGGCATTGCAGTCTAAAGGCGAAATTGTCGCCATGACCGGGGATGGGGTGAATGATGCGCCCGCCCTGAAACAAGCCGATATTGGAGTGGCAATGGGCGGAAGTGGAACCGATGTTGCCAGGGAAGCCGCTGATATGTTGCTGACCGATGATAACTTTGCATCGATTGAAGCGGCGGTCGAAGAAGGACGAACCGTTTACCAAAACCTGCGTAAAGCGATCGCCTTCATTTTGCCGGTCAATGGGGGGGAATCCATGACCATTTTGATCAGTGCCATCTTTGTCAGAGAGCTTCCCATTCTGTCCTTGCAAGTGCTGTGGTTGAATATGGTCAACTCAGTCGCCATGACGGTTCCGCTGGCGTTTGAACCCAAGTCAAACCGGGTCATGCAACAAACTCCCCGTAATCCGCGTGAACCCCTCCTTTCCGGCAGTTTGTTGCAGCGAATTCTGGCGGTATCCGTATTTAACTGGATTCTGATCTTTGGCATGTTTGAATGGGCGCGGCAAACCACAGGAGATCTGGCAATCGCTCGAACGATGGCAATTCAGGCACTGGTTGCCGGTAGGTTGGTCTACCTGTTAAGCATTAGCCAGTTAGGGGGAGCGATCGTCGCCAAACTGATGGGTCGCCCCGGATCGATTAGCCGTTCTCCGGCGATCGCTTTGGGAATCCTTGCCACCATCGTTTCCCAGTTCATCTTCAGCCAATGGAGCTTCATGAACCTGATCTTTAAAACGGCACCTTTAAATCTGAATCAATGGCTGATTTGCCTGATCCCAATTCCACCGATGCTGTTGTTGACGGTGTTTGTTAACCGGATCGATCGCCCGGACTGAGGATTAGGGCAGGGGAGCAAAGGAGCGGGAATGAGGGCTGTGCAGTGCGTGAAATCACTGATTGCCGGAAGGTCTATCACAGGTCAATCCTCCATCAAATCACTGCTCTGATCCGGGAAATTCTAGATACTACTTTCAGTCACTCAGGCTGGAGTTCCTGAATCGAAGGGAAGGGGGGTGATGGGGTAATGATTACTCCTCCACTCCTCCACCCCCCACTCCCTTATCCCCTTCCATCCACCTGGGGCAACAGTCCAATTCTCTGGTAAATCGGGCGAATATTTGCCGCAGGGTGGGCAGCGCGATCGCTTATTGGCAGCAGGTAAAACCAAGATGCAAGTTGTCGGCGCGGTCATGCATAAGTTGATCCGCATTATCTATGGGGTGCTTCATTCAGGTCTGCCGTTTGACCCAGCCAAACTCGGTCCCACCCCTTGACCCCCAAAACAGTATCTACGCGAGGGGCGATCGCGCTACGCGTGAGAGGGCGATCGCACTAGCAGGAAGGAGAGAAAAGAAAGGAGGATTGCGCTACAGGTCAAGATTCCCAATGAACCCACTTTTTACCAGGATAAAAGATTGGAGAACTGCTGTAGTCACCGAAAACTTCTGTTGGCTGAAGGCATTCCATGACTTCTCGCTGGCGATTAACTAATTCATCTAAAGTCGCATTCCACGGTTCTGGGACAAGATCCAGTTGAATGCCTTCCCATTCTGTATCGCGAATAAATGCGCCACATTGAGCAAGCTGCTCTCGTCCAATTAACCTAATTAAATATGGTTCAAACCAAGTTCTGGCTTGAACTGGATTGGGACCGTATTTGGCTAGCTCAAATGCTCTAATCGTTTGTTTTGGCAAATATTTTTTATAATCACCATCCCAAGAAGTCAAAACATACCCAAAAATAGGTTTTAGTTGGCATGCAAAAGCACTACTAACATCAAAAATTTCTTTAATTATATTCGGATCAAAACTTCTTGTATCCTCAAATTTTAAACGGAAGACGCTGGGTGCAAAACGTTTATTTGATTCATAATAAAGCGTATAAGTAGGCGGCGGCTGGCGATAAAGATGAACTAGTCCATAGTTGCCAATATCTTCTCCATAAAATAAGACTTCATCTTTTACATACGCACGCTTAGAACTAGGACGTTCATCCTTTGCCCAGTGAGTTGGCATATATTTAGATGAAGCGTGAAGTATATCTAGATGCTGTTCTATATCCTCAACGGAGTTAAAGCTACCTAGCTTAAAAAGATGAATGGTAATACTGTCCGGCATACAAACACCTCTCAAATAAAGCGCGATCGCCCCTCGCCGTAGCGATTGTCTTGAAAGTCAAGCGGAAATGAAAAATTGATGGGATTGAGATTTGAGCAGGACAAAATAGATTGCTCAATCCTCTTCTATTGAGCAACCAAAAGGTAACAACCAAGCGTGAGTC
>NZ_JBXBCF010000016.1:0-1430 GCF_056784235.1 Kovacikia sp. CALU 1929 | reverse complement strand
GACTCACGCTTGGTTGTTACCTTTTGGTTGCTCAATAGAAGAGGATTGAGCAATCTATTTTGTCCTGCTCAAATCTCAATCCCATCAATTTTTCATTTCCGCTTGACTTTCAAGACAATCGCTACGGCGAGGGGCGATCGCACTTAATTACTGAGTGGATGTTGCATGAAAATAAAGTCTTGGAAGGCAGCCATAGCATTTCTTCTGTATGTAAGCTGGATCATTTTTCCATCAAAACTAGCGGCATCCCATCCATCGCCAGGAAACAGTATGAACCAACACCAAAACCATAATGCGGCAGCACAATTTACACGTCCATGGTCCGGGAGGCGAGGTATTGAGACAATATATCGCAATGGTAGGGTTGTGTTGGTCAAGGCTCCCTTGGATTCCCTTTCAGATGTACTTGAGAAGAGAGCACTTGAAGCACGACGAAATGTGATTGGATCAGAGATTGAAGTGTCAGGCTCTTTTAGATTTGCGTTTCAACTCGTCGGGCATCCCTGGTCGATTATGGTTCGTGATGAAATAATAGAACCTCGTCGCATCGCAGTGTCCCCACCGCCCAGTGAAGCTCAACTTTCTAAGGAATTAGGAGTACCCGTAATTGACTTGAACGTCAGCGACACTACTGACTCGATTGGGTATACGTTATTTGAGAAAGGGGAGGTTATTGAGTACTTTTGGGGACTGAAGGGTGATACCGATGAAGAAATCAGTGATCGTGGCTTGCCAATTCAGCGATACCTATTGTCTCCATCCCCCCAGCTTCACCCTGAAGCCAAGCAAACAGTCTATTTTGGGTCACGCCGTCGCCAAATAAGCGTTAAAGAATTTGGTGACATTTGGGAGTTTGCAGAACGTTTTCTGGCTGAAAATGATGCTTTTGATCCTGGTATTGATGCCGCCTACCTATTGGGTGCATCCCCCTTGAAGCGGGGCGGTCGTTATCGCGTTCAGAATCCTGGATTTATTTTGATTACTGGTTATGATGCTGATGGAAATAGACAACAGGTTATGTCTATCCCTGATTTAATTCGAGTTGATTATTTCAGGTTTGGAAATTGATATATTATGCGATCGCCACCAATGCCAATGGCAATAGCCTGCCTGCAACCCTGTCCGTCACGATCGATGCGACCCTACCAACCGCACAGGTTAAAACATTAGCAGCCGATAGTGCGATCGCCGATCTTGTAGCGCGATCGCCGATCTTGTAGGTTGGGTTGAGGCGACGAAACCCAACATCACCAATCTCGCAAAAGAGAAGCATTCAACAGTATCATTTCGGGCGTTGCATAATGGGAATATGAAATCAGGGTGAAACCGATGCAATGTCCCGAATGTGGCTCAACTGACATCAGTAAGAACGGCAAGCAAAGAGGTAAACAAAATTACCTCTGCAAAACCTGTCGGCGGCAATTTATCGA
>NZ_JBXBCF010000015.1:0-28306 GCF_056784235.1 Kovacikia sp. CALU 1929 | reverse complement strand
TCCGTCGGATTGCCCTGCTCTAAATTGATGCCATTGAGCAACTTAACTTGATGATATTCCTGCTCCCAGAACAACTTGCTGGTCAAACTAATCACTGTTGAGTCAATCGGAATCAACATCTGCGCGGTTGCGGGGTGCTGTCGCTTCAAGCGGTCGAGCAATTCTATATAAATCCGGCCAAAGTTCTCCCCTTGCCGAGTCTTACAGGCTGTAGAAAATGTTGAAATATCAACACCAATTCCAGCATGATTGATCCGATAAAATAGATCTCGCATGCTCGTCAAGCTGGCGTCGAGCACCAACGTCAGCCAGACTTTAAAGAACAATCGGGTGTTCTAAACTGGGTAGTCAGTCGGCGACAGTCGCTTGACTACCGATTTGACAATCTTGGGAAACGACGATAGCATCAGACAGAATTTTTTATTTGATAGGGGTCAGAATACTATTTTCTGACCCCTTTTTTCTTGTCTTAAGCTTTCTTTCAACACTTCTGTAAACCGATATCATTTAAGATTGTGCCTGAAAAGGAGTTTTTTTGAGCAAGATTTAACTCATTCCCCACAAAAACAAACGATGCATAAAATGGTGAATTATGGCTCTTTTTGAGACTATTCTCTGAAATCTCAAATGCTTGCTTGATTACTTCAACTCTACGGTAATAATCTATTAAAAGTTGATTAGCAATCTCTGCTTTATCAAAAATCTTGGCTGTTTCTTTTAAATGTTGTTTCCAATCGCGTGAAATTTCTGTCCACGGAACCAATACTGTAGGAGCAATGTGGTTCAGTTGCTTATAAATACTTTGTAAGGACAAATTTGAGGGACTGATGATTAAGTCCGGCTTAAGTTGCAAAATTTTTTCTAGATTGGGCTGGCTCGCGGAAGTATTGTAGAGTGTGATTCCTTGCAGCTTATCGGCTAAATAAGATGGAATTTCTACGTTACCTGCTTTGGGCGACCATATTTCTGCGGCGATCGGTTTGATGCCTAAAGCAACCATGTCCCCCAAACTCAAAATATCTAACGCGACAATTCGTTGTGGGTTGAGCAGGATACAGGTTTGCCCCATTGTGTGTTGCACAATGCGACAATGTTCTGCTGACAATGCTGGGGATATAGCAGTTTGCTTACTGGTGCGGCTACAGGCAACAACCAGCAGAAATGCTATCGTCCCCAAACAGAACAGAGTCATCAGTGGGTGCAGAAACCGCTTCATGAGAGACTTGATGTTTAGAATGTCCAGGAAATAGTTCCCTGTATGGTGAATGGTGTGCCAGGAGAAACTCGCAATCGACCAAAGGCATTTTCAAAATAATCCACATTGAAGAGGTTTTTGAAATTAAGGGCAGCCCGAAATCTATCCCGTTTATAAAAGATGGCGGCATCCGTTGTGAAGTAGTTGGGGACTTCAAAGGTATTCCCGGCATCCCCAGCGCGATCGCCCACATAAAACAGTCCCACACCAAACCCCAAGCCCTGCAAGTCCCCTTGTTGGATTTCGTAGGTTGTCCACAAGCTAGCCGCATGAGGGGTGGTTCGCTGCACACGATTACCCACTGGAATCGAATTATCTTCAGTAACTCGAGCATCATTATAGGCATAACTGGCAAAGATATTCCATCCTGGTAAAATCTGACCTGCCAGACTCAATTCAACGCCTCGGCTGCGTTGCTCTCCTGTTTGAATCGAAAAGCCGATGTTATCCGGGTCTTCGGTGAGGACATTGGATTGGTTAATCTGATACAACGCCAAGGTCGTCGAAAGCCTAGTATTCAAATCGGCTTTCACTCCAACTTCAAATTGGGTTCCTCGAGTTGGCTTAAAGTCACTGCCATCAATGGATTGACCGATCGCGGGCTGAAATGAGCGACTGTAGTTCGTATAGAGGGAAATGAGTGGAATCGGCTTGTAAACAATCCCGACACGGGGGCTAAACGCATTCCCTGATTGGCTCGTTTTTGTATCAGCCAGCAAATCTCTATCTGTTTGCTTGAAGATATCAAAGCGACCACCAACGAGCAGTATTAAGTTATCGGCGATCGTGATTTGATCCTGGATGATTAAACCCAGTTCATCCGTTACCGTATTGGTATCGTATTCAAATGTAATTGCTCCTGGTTGTTGTCCATAAACTGGATTGAATAAGTCAAGCGGGGCAATCTCTCGATCAGTACCGTTAGAGTCTACTGTTTGTCTGCCCAAGTCAAACCCAAAAAGTAACTGATGTTGCACGGAGCCAGTAGCAAACTTACCGACAAGGTTGGTTAAGAGCCGATAATCCCGTTGATCGTAGTCTGCGATAAAATAGACTCGCTCCAATGTTCGATTATCAGATAAAAGCCCAGTGGGAAAAGTCGCGCCACTAGGGTCATCATAGGAAGAAAAATAGCGACTGTATTGAAACGAATTTTTCAGTGACCAGGACTCACTAAATTTGTGCTCTAAGGTGTATCCTACTCTAGAACCCAGAGCTTCAAGGGTGCCTTCATTCACATTGCGATCGCGAGGTATTCTACCATTCGGGTTAGATTGAATGGTGCCAATCAGCGGCAAACCAAAGCTGATTCTTTCAAACTCCAGGTCTTTGTAAATTCCTTCAAATGTCAGTTTTGTATTCTCTCCCAATGCCACACTCACTGCCGGAGCAATGACCAGATTCCTGGTTTTACTAAAATCAGTAAAAAATCTCTGATCACGGTAAGAGGCATTCAGCCGATATAGCACCCTCTGAGACGCATCGATCGGTCCAGATAGATCCACTTCACCCCGGTAAAAGTTAAAGTTCCCAAAAGTCGCTTCTGCAAAGTAGAAGGGATCGCGCAAAGGTTGCTTGGTCACAAAGTTGACCGTTCCGCCGGGAGAGGTTGACCCAAACAAAATTGAGTTTGGTCCCTGGAGAACTTCAATTCGATCAATCCCGGTTAGGTCAGGTCCCAAATTAGAAGACAGAGAATCTTTGAAACCATTGAGTGTTGGGGAACTAAAAAAGCCCCGTACTTGTATCCGCACTGAATCAAAATTCGTTGGCGACGAAGTACGAACACTAGGAGCATTCAATAATGCATCCGAAATATCAGCCCGTTGATCGCGTAACAGTTCTTGCGGAATAATTTGAATGGATTGGGGAATGTCTCGCAATGGCGTATCCGTCCGTGTTACGGTCGATGAGTTCGGTACTCGGTAGCCTGGTTGACCTTCTCCTGTCACCACAATTTCCTCATCCGGTTCATCGCCTTCCGGGGTGAGGGGGTAGGCGAGTTCTCCCGAGTACAGCGTCACGTCGGGGGTGGGTGGGGGAGTGTTCACAGACACGCGCACCCGAATGGGGTTGTCATCATGCTGCTCCACCTGCACGGTGGCCATAGCGGGCGTGGGGCCGGGCAGCCCAGGGCCGCTCCCGCCGTGTTCCGGTCGATGAGTTCGGTCCGCGCGAGCCGGGTTGACCATCTCCTGTCCCCACAATGTCCTCCTCCGGTTCAACGCCTTCCGGGATGAGGCGGGAGGCGAGTTCTCCCGATTTCAGCGTCACCTCGGTCGTGGGTGGGGCAGTGTTCCCCGTCACGCTCACCCGAATGGTGTTGACATCCTGCTGCACCACCTGCACGGTGGCAATATCGGCAGTGGGGTTTTCGGTATTGAAGCTTTGGGCATCGGGCAATGACAGGACTGCGTTGGAAATGTCGGCAATCAGGCTGTTGCCTTCAGCGCGGAACTGGGTGGCATCGACTTGTAGGGGTTTGCCCTCGGCGGTTTCCAGCACAATATCGAGTCCGGTTTCGGTGCGTTCCAGTTTCACATTGGTGACTTGCACTGTTGCTGCTTCGATTTGGGCAAGCCAGCCTTTGACCGTGGTGGCGGATTGGGGGCGATCGCGGAGGCGATGAATGGCAACAGATTCTGTAACAGACATAACAGATGTCCTGCCTCTATCTGATTCGTCCGCTTTCCCATCCGTTGCTACCTGCGCTGCTCCTGGTAAAACCACACCGCTCATTGCAGCACTCATCGCCACTAACAATACCAATCGCACCGATACCGCTTCCAGCTTCATTTCAACTCCTTACACCAGAAAAAACCTCTATTGCAAACTATTCCTAATTGCAATAAAGGCAGTGTAAAGGAGTCATATTGTTGGATCTATGCCCCAAACGGCTTTTTCTGATCCCAAAACGGACATTTATATTTTTCCACCCATACAGACACTGGGATTCACGCCAAACTGCCGCTTAAATGCCGTGGCAAAGTGTCCCAAGTGCCCATAGCCTACTGTGCGAGCAACTTCTGCAACCGTCCATTGACCTTGTTGCAATAAGTGCTGTGCTCGATGCATACGGATCTGCGTAAGGTATGCCAATGGCGTGGTTCCAAACAATTCTTGAAACCCGCGTCGCAAAGTGCGATCGCTCACTCCTACCTGTTGTGCCACTTCTGACAGTAAGGGGGGATGTTCTAGTTGCTGCGTTAAAATCTCCTTAGCATAATTTAACCGATCCACTGTATCCGGTCTTAAGCGAGTATTGCATGGAGTTTTAGTGACTTGGTCTACCATGATTAAGTCAATTTGCATTGCCAACAGTTCCCAGACCTTGGCTTGCAGATACAGCCGTCGTGCCATGCCATGATAGGGGGCATTCCAGATCTGTTGTGCCAGCGATCGCATCCTGGAAGTCAGCGTTGGATAAAACGATGCTTTCCACTCCTCCCCTTTACACAGTAAGGCTTTCAAATCCATTCCTGCTTTTTCATCCTGCTCAAACCATGGCTCCAGCAAATTCGGGTCTAGTTCCACATTCAGGAGCATCAAACGCTGCCCAGCATAGTGACGCTCTCGATACCCAGGCGATATACCACTCCCAGAAAAGTAGGCACGATTCCCTCCCAACGTAGGATGTGCCCCCTCCGCATCTACAATTCCCGCCAGCCATATCCCAATTTGAATGGGATGATCATGAAAAAGCTCCGTCACGCTCCAGTCCTGGTGATACTCACAGTCCAATAAACTCAGCCACATTCCGGGCATCAATTCAAATCCGCGAATCAGTCCAGTTCCAAGGCAAGCGGGGAGTAGGTTCACCGATTCAAAGTCAGCAAGATTCTTTAAAGCCGGATAAGTTTTGGCAGTCGAGTCCCACAGTTCATCCAGGTCTGATCGAGTGAAAGTGAGGGGCATCATGAGTAATCCGCAGGTTTAATTGAGATGAGTTTGCAATAATCCTACCGTGTTTTTTATTTTTTGCAAGATGTTCGCCTCAATTGCGGAATCCTGACTGCACTCGCCAGAGTTGGGCGTAAATACCATTTTTTGCCAGTAACTCTTCATGAGTGCCTGATTCGACAAATTGCCCGCGCTCCATCACATAAATACAATCAGCATGGCGAATGGTGGAAAGGCGATGAGCGATCGCGATCGTCGTGCGATTTTGCGTAATCATCTGGAGCGATTTTTGAATCGCCGCTTCGGTTTCATTGTCTACCGCCGATGTGGCTTCATCTAAAATCAGAATGGGCGGATCTTTGAGAATGGCGCGGGCGATCGCCAGTCGTTGCCGTTGCCCACCAGAGAGCTTCTGCCCCCGTTCTCCCACGATCGTGTCATAGCCTTGAGGCAGTTGGGTTATAAACTCATGGGCTTCTGCTAACTTAGCCGCGTGAATAATTTGTTCACGACTTGCATCAAAACTGCCATAGGCAATGTTTTCGGCAACGGTTCCGTGGAACAAAAACACATCCTGGCTGACCCAACCCATACAATGGCGAAGATCATACAGTTTCAAATCTCGAATCTCAATGTTGTCCACAAGAATGGAGCCACTCTGGACTTCGTAAAAGCGAAGTAAAAGTTTTACTAATGTACTTTTGCCTGATCCGGTTGCACCCACAATGCCAATGGTAGTTCCAGCCGGAATTTGGAGTGACAAATTTTGCAAGATAGGGAGACGATCTCGATACCCAAAAGTCACGTTTTCAAACCGCACCTCTCCACGGACGATTTTGCGTGGTAAAGGGAGATCGCCCGTGGGAATGGCAATAGGCGTATCGAGCAAGCCCATCACCCGCTTGATGGAAGCCATTGCCCGCTGGTATTCGTCCATGATCTCGCTGAGAAAAGCGAAGGGCCACAGCAACATCTGGACGATGAACACCATGAAGCCATAGGTGCCTGCTGTGAGTTGATTGTTGAGAACCGCCATTCCACCAAAAAACAGGGTGGCAATAAAGCCAGCCACTACCGTAAACCGAATCAATGGAAGAAAAGCGGCAGAGAGGGCGATCGCTTTGGCATTACTACGCCGATAGGTTTCACTTTCTGTCCACACGCGATCGCGCTCGTATGCCTCAGCCGTGAAACTTTTGATGGTGGCAATTCCGGTTAAATTATTGGTCAATCGGGTGCTGATTAAGCCACTTTTCTCCCGCACATCTTCGTAGCGGGGGGCGAGTCGCTTTTGAAACGCAATGGCTCCCCAAAAGATCAAGGGAATCGGCAACATGGCAAAGGGTGCAACGTTGGGCGAGATCGCAATAAACGTGCCCCCCACGGCGATAACAGTCGTCAGAAATTGCAGAATCTGCGCGGCTCCAGAGTTGAGAAACCGCTCCAATTGATTGATATCATCATTCAAAATCGACAATAGTAAGCCAGTGCTGCGCTCTTCAAAAAAGCTCAACTCCAACTCTTGCAGATGGCTGTATGCCTCTAATCGCAGTTCATGCTGGAGGGTTTGTGCCAAGTTGCGCCATTGGCGATCGTACAAAAACTCAAACAATGATTCTAATCCCCACACAACAAGGGTTAGGAATGACAACACCCCAAGCTGATAAACGGGATTCAGCACGCCCAGCCGGGCAATAAACGAGTACTCCCTCTCCACCACGATGTCTACTGCAATCCCAATCAGATAAGCTGGAGCCAAGTCGCAAAGCTTATTTAAAATAGTACAAATAGATGCAAACCAGACTTGCGGACGATAACCTTTGGCATATTGGAATAAGCGTAAAAGCGGATGCACAATCAATTCCCCGTCCAGTTGAATGTAAGCAAGAGCGGTTTTAGTGTAGGCAGTTAAGCGATACGATGTCTATCCCAAAAACGGTAAAAGATCCGAAACCGGACACCCCACACGTTGAGACGGAGATTTAAACCGGAAGTAATTGCACAAATCACTTGATCAACGCGATCTAGGGAATCATGGTGCGATCTCACATCTGCGCTTGACATCCACTTCTACTTCACACCAGGAATTTTGGCGATCGCAACCTTCTGCAACTGCTCCGGGAACTGCTTGTAGGGAACATTACCCGTTTTACTTTGGGTGTAGCGTTCGCCAAACTCCACTACAGCCGCCGCGCAATCTGTACCGATCGTGCTGAAGAGATAGGTCGGTTTATTGGGGGCGGAAAAAGCCACGACACAGGCACGCCCACAATCCCAAAGGCACGCAACAGGCTGGATATGAATCCCGTCGGATTGTACTTGTGTTTTGACCTGTTTGAGTAAGATTGCTCCATCAGCAGGCTCACCTTCCGAGCGCTCGTGAGCAAAGCGACAGGATTGGCAAATGAACAGTGTGGGTTTAGTCATGATTTGAGGGAGTGTCGATCAGGTGGTTGTAAAGGTCATCCAGCACAGCATCCGCAGCCAATAGATTAAAACCTCGCCAGGTCATGTAATCTACAGGGTAAACCCGATCGTGCTGAACGGCGCGAAGTTTTTGCCACAGGGATTTTTGTTTTAGATCTTCTAACTGCTTGCGATCGTCCTTTGTCATCATCCCAACAAACAAGATATCCCCATCCGCCTTGTCCAGATCTTCCTCAGAAATTGGCAGCATATTGGAGGGTGCAATCACATCCTGAGCCGCAGGACGGTGTAATCCAACATCCTTGAGAATGCGATCGGGAAATGAGCCTTGAGCCTCACTAAACAGACTGCCACCAGAGATAGAAACGAGCGAAATCGTTTGCTTTTGATACTGGTTTCCTAAAGCTGCTTTGAGTTCTGCAACTTTACGGTAATAGCGATCCCAAGCTTGTTGGGCTACATCTTGCCGCCCTAAAACCTCAGCCACAAACTGAAAACATTTTTGCCAATCAACATCGTTATGGGACTGGCTCAAGGCTGTCGGCGCAATTTGGACTAACAAGGGATAGACCTGTGCATCCCAGTTATACCCAATGATCAAATCAGGCTTGAGGCGCAGCATCCGCTCTAGATTAGGAGCATAGCCCCCCACTACCTGGATTCCATGCAGATAAGGTTTTAAGTAGGGGGGCACCTCAACATTGGTCATGAAGGCTTGGATATAAGTACTGCCAATGGGTTTGATGCCAAGTGCCAGCACATGAGCCAAAATTGAGGTGTGAAGCGTCACAACACGATGGGGACTTGCAGGAATACAAGTCTTTCCCAAGGAATGTTCAATCATGTGACAGTCTGCGGTTGGCAGTTGCATGGAAGAAGATAGGTTTTGAGCAGAGTCATGACTACAAGCAGTGACTCCGACAAAACTTAAAACACTCAATAGCAAACAACAGAGAAAACGTCGCATGATGGTTGCAATGATTAGAACTGCCAGGAAACTGTTCCTTGAATCGTAAAGGATTGACCGTAGTTAACCCGAGTCGCACTCGATGCATTCGAAAAATACTCGATATCAAATAGATTTCTGATGTTGAGCGCAACTCTAAATCGATCGCGTCGGTAGTAGATTGCTGCATCTGTATGGAAATAACTTGGCATCCGATAAGTATTGTCCAAATCACCGGCACGATCGCCAACATAAAACAAACCTAAACCGAAGCCCAAACCCTGTAAATCACCTCGTTGAATTTCGTAAGTTGTCCAGAGTTTAAAAGAATGATAGGGAACGTTTGGTAACTGGCTTCCAGGCTGAAACGTGTTATCTTCCGTAATGCGAGCGTCGGTATAAGCGTACCCTGTGAAAATACTCCATCCTGGCAAAATCTCACCCGTTAGACTGAGTTCAACGCCCCGGCTATTTTGCTCACCCGTCTGAATTTGAAATCCTGGATTATCAGGATCCTCTGTCAAAACATTACTTCGGGTTAAGTCATAGAATGCCAACGTTGTGGAAAGGCGATCGCTTAAATCAGCTTTCACCCCTACCTCAAACTGGCGACCCCGCTCTGGCTCAAAGTCATTATCTAAATTTGCGCCAAATACCCCATTGGCTGGGGTAAAGGAACTAACATAGCTAGCGTAAAGCGAAATAGGGGGAATCGGCTGATAAACAATCCCTAAGCGTGGGCTAAATGCACTCTCGGTCTTGGTATCTCTGGTAGTCGGAGCAGGCAGAAACGTTTCTGATATTTGGCGAATGATATCAAACCTGCCGCCAATCAACACTTTGAAGTTATCGGCAAACGCAATCTGATCTTGCAGATAAATCCCAAGGGATCGGTTTACAGTTGTGCTGCTAGAAGCCTCTCCTAGCGCCTCTGGTTGCCCACCATAAATGGGATTGAATAGGTCAATGGGAGCCGCCGTCGCCCCCTGAAATCTGGGTATTCTGTTTTCATAACTGTTCAGATCAACACCAAATAGCAATTGATGCTGCACTGAACCCGTCAGAAACTTACCCACCACGTCATTACTGAGAGTATGGGTGATACTTTGAAAATCAAAATTGCGATAGAACCGATTCAGGGTGCGGTTGTCTGCGTCTAAAGAGGTGGGAAAAGTTCTTTCGTCCTTGGACTCACGAAAACCGAATAAAAATCCACTGCGGAATGACCATGCATCACTGAATTTATGGTTTAGCTGATATCCGGCTCTTGTGAGAAATGCATTGATCACATCAGTGGGTTCGCCGATATTGCGATTACGTGGGATTTTGCCGACGGGATTGGGCAGCACCGAACCGCGCACGGGTACAAATGGAGTGAATCCTGACTCTTGGGTCTGAATGTAGTCACCTTCTAAGGTCAAGTTCGTTTTCGGGTCGATCGCTACACTAATAACAGGTGAGATCCCAAAGTATTCACTATTGTAGAAATCGATAAAACTATTTGAGTTTCGATAGGCTGCATTAAGGCGGTACAATACTGATTTCTCGTCATTAGCTGGTCCCGATACATCAATGGCACCCCGGTAAAAATCATAGTTACCGATCGTTGCATCGACGGCATAAAAGGGGTCGCGCAAGGGACGTTTTGTCACGATGTTGATGCTGCCGCCAGGATTTCCTAAGCCAAACAATACAGACGCAGGACCCTTGAGGACTTCAATCCGTTCAACATTCGTCAGCTCTACCGATTCTCCAGCACCTGCGTCTACTTGCCCGTTGCGGAGTAGATTGTTATTGAGTGCCTCAAAACCGCGAATGCGATACGTGAAGTAGGGACCTGAGTTAAAATCCTGGCTGACTCCAGGGACATTTCTAACAGCATCATCAAGACGAGTAATATTTTGATCGCGGAGTAGCTGTTGCGGCACAACCTGAATCGATTGCGGAATATCTCGTAGAGGAGTATCTGTGCGCGTTCCCACACTCGTGTTCGGAACTCGATAACCTGGCTGACCTACCCCTGTCACCACAATTTCCTCATCTGGTTCATCTCCTTCCGGGTTGAGGCTGTAGGCAAGCTCACCCGTTTTCAGGGTCACCTCAGTTTTGGGTAGAGCCTCTTTCCCCGTGACAATGACGCGAATGTTGGTGTTATCCTGCTGGACTACCTGGACTGTGGCAATATCGGCTGTGGGGTTTTCGGTGGCAAATGCCTGCCCGTTTGGTAGTGCCAGCACGGCATTGGGAATGTCGGCGATCAGGCTGTTACCCTCCTGGCGAAACTGGGTGGCATCCACTTGTAGGGGTTTGCCCTCAGCCGTTTCCAGGATAATTTCTAATTCAGTATTGGTGCGATCGAGGCTAATGCGAGTCACTTGAACGGTGGCAGCTTCGATTTGAGCCAACCACTCTTTGATCGTTTTTGCAGGGTGAGGGAGTTTTGAGTTTTGAGTTTTGAGTTTTGAATTTTGAGTTGGGTGATTAACCTGAGAACTCAACCCTAATAATTCATCATTCTTTTCCGTCGCCCCGGCAGGAAATACTATCCCAACAGGACACAGACCAGCCAAAATCAGCCAAACTTGTATTCTCCTCGCCCTTACGCCCGGCACTACTCGCATGATCATTCCACACCTAATTAAGAAATATTCTCAAAACACTACAGGGCGGTGCGGGAAGAAAGAAAGCGATTTTGTTCGCTAGCCGGAATTGTTTTGTTCGCTAGCCGGAATTTATGCAAATTTTACGCCACTCTACTGACCATCAGCATTTAAGCAGCTATTGTTGATGTCTCCGTGAGATTTGCTGGCTCGTTTAGATTGCATCTGATACGCTTTGGGAGTCATGCCAAACTTTTTGCGAAAGGAGATCGAGAAATAGCTGCGGCTCTCAAACCCGATCGCCGCTGCCACTTCTGCTACCTTCATCTCACCACTGGCAAGTAGCCGTTGGGCTTGTTCCAGGCGATAGTCATGCAAATAGCCAAAAACCGTCGTTCCAAATACCTGCCGAAATCCTCGCTTCAGCGCATTGTCATTCAGCCCGACCGATCGCGCTAGTTCCATCAGGGAAGGCGGATGGTTAATCCGTTGCAATAAAATCTTTTGGGCGGCATGAATGCGATCGACTTCATCCAGCGATAGCGGCAAAGTAGGCGTTCTAGATTGCTCCTGTTCCGTCATCAATGCCAACAGTTCCAAAACCTTACTCTCCAAATACATCCGCTTGGTTGCCCCTTGATAGGGACAGCGCAAGAGTTGCCGCAGGGCAAGCTGCATCTCAGATGTCACCACACCATAACGATAAAAATAGGTCTGGTTGAGATCTTTGAATAAGTGCATTAAGTCTCGTGGAATTTCTCCCCCAGGATTAGCAACCATCGACTCATAGATGCTAGGAGCAATATGAATATCCACCCGAACGACGGGCTGTTGAGCAAATTCCTCATACAGCCCACCCATCGCCCACCCCCGCCCACAAAACCAGTTTGTACCGGAATCTAGCTCCTCAACCCCCCGACAGCGGCTCTGCCCAAGCAGCAAAAACCCCATCTGGATTGGGTGGGGATGTTCTGGGGATTGCATCACCAGGTTACGGTGGAGTTGATAGTCCTCAATCGTTAAATTCAAGCCTTCTCGCCATTCGATTTCTCGCCGAAACCCCTGTCCCAATTCAGCCGGAACTTTCAACAGAACATCTAGCGGATCTGCCGGGTCGATCGCTGAGGGCTTCGGGTTTGCCTCTTGCCACAGCGCATCATACACCGACTCAGAAATAGTTAGTAGAGCCATAACAGAGGTTAAAGAGAATTCATCTAATGAGAAGTATTCTCATCAAAATACCACATGCACGGGAAAACCCTGCTATTGAGATTGTTCCCCAAACCGCTGATCTTTTCCAGCAAGCCTTCACTTTTTACACCCAACGCCCGGATCAAGTTTGGAGTCACATGGACTGCGCTTCATTCTGCATCATGCAGCAAAATACTCTAGAAGCCCTGGAATACGATGAACATTTTGAACAAGCTGGCTTCATTGCTTTGCTTCGGTAGATGGGCGATCGCCCTCCAATCCTCATCTTTCGACCTCTGAACTCGAAATTCCGACCTTTGAGCCTGAAACTCCACCTTCCGTTCGCAAAGCGTTGCATGCAATACTCAAAACTTTGCCCTTAAAGCTTGAAGCTCCGCTTTTTGTTCGCAAAGCGCTGCTTGCAATACTTGGAACATCAGCCTCTGAACTTGGAATTCCGCCAGCAAGTGCAGCAGAGATTCGTCATGAATGATTGACTCAAGCGCGCCAAAGCCTGTGAAGCCAAAGCCATTGTGTGGGTGAGCATTGATGACTCTCCACAAATGCCTCGTCAATCAGTCCCGATGGAGGTAGAATCAAGATTAATTCTCATTAAGCCTCCGGGGTTAAAGTGCGATTACATGATGACTTTAATTTTATCAAGTCCTCAAAAATCCTCGAGTCGGTTGCTATGGCTTGGCTTGGGACTCGGTGCGATCGCCCTCCTTTTTTGTCTGGTCTATAGTATTACGATGGGTGCTAGAGATATTCCACTGCGAATAATTCTCGAATCTTTTATTACGTTTGACAACTCCTTTGATCATTTGGTCATCCAAACCGTGCGCCTGCCGCGATCGCTGATGGCAATGGCGGTCGGTGCAGCGTTAGCCGTTTCCGGTGCGTTAATGCAGGGCTTGACCCGAAATCCTCTGGCTGAAACGGGGATTTTGGGCATTGAGGCAGGGGGGGCGTTAGCAGTGGTCATCACCTTGTTCCTCTTTGGGAGTTCTTCCCTATCGGTGTATGCAGCGGTTGCCTTTCTGGGGGCGGCGATCGCGGCGGTGACGGTGTATGGCTTGGGCACATTGGGGCGCGGAGGTGCAACACCCCTCAACCTTACCGTCGCAGGCGCAGCAATGACTGCCTTCATTTCTTCCATCACAACCGCAATATTGATCGTGAGCCAACGCACCTTAGAAGAAATTCGATTTTGGTTGGCAGGTTCTCTAGCCGGAAGAGATTTTGATTTATTTCTCCAAGTCTTGCCGTTTATGGCGATTGGGCTAGTGCTGGCACTGTTGCTGGGCAAACAGATCACTACGCTGAGTCTGGGAGAAGATATTGCCAAAAGTTTAGGTCAGCAAACCGTTTGGATTAAGGTGTTTACGGCAATTAGTGTGGTGCTGCTGGCTGGCGGTTCAGTTGCCATTGCAGGGCCCATTGGGTTCATTGGGTTGGTCGTACCTCACATGGTGCGATTCTTCATCAAAACGGATTACCGCTGGATTGTGCCCTACTCCGCTCTGTTGGGAGCCATTCTCTTGTTAGTTTCGGATATTGCTGCACGAGTGTTGCTAAAACCCCAAGAACTTCCGGTGGGGGTGATGACGGCGCTTGTCGGTGCGCCTGTCTTTGTCTATCTTGCAAAGTCGCAGGTGAAGCGATGAAGGAGGCATTGTTGTTTCGATCGCCGATGGTGTCTTTTCGGATCGATCGCCGCTTACCTACCTTATTACTGATGTTGGCAATCTTGAGTTTTGCCGCGATCGTGGTGAATGTGCAACAAGGAGAATACCCGATCGCTACGATTGACATTATCAAGACCCTGTTTGGCATTGATACGGGTAATCCCGATCATGCCTTTGTGATTTACACACTGCGCCTGCCCAGGACGTTGGTTGCCTTCATGGTGGGAATGGCACTGGCAATTTCTGGCACCCTTTTTCAAGGCTTGACCCGCAATGCCCTTGCCGATCCGAGCATCATTGGAATTAATGCTGGAGCCAGTCTGGTTGCGGTTGCCGTGATTGTGTTACTGCCATCTGCCCCAGTGTATGTGTTACCGATCGCGGCTTTTGTAGGTGCATCCGCTATTGCCCTGCTGATTTATGGGTTGGCATGGAATGGCGGCAGTTCACCCACACTTTTGATTTTGTTGGGCATTGGTTTGTCTGCGATCGCCAGTGCGTTTACGAGCTTAATGATTACCTTTGGCTCCATTTATGATGTCAGTCAGGCATTAGTTTGGTTAGCCGGAAGTGTGTATGGACGTACCTGGGAACAGTTTTTCTCATTCCTCCCCTGGATTGTTTTGGGAGTGCCGATCGCGTTGTCTTTGTCGCGTCATTTGAATGTGCTGAACTTGGGCGATGATGTGGCAAAAGGGTTAGGCAGTCGCGTGGAATGGCAGCGCGGACTATTGGTTCTGGTGGCAGTTGCCCTGGCTGGATCTGCCGTTGCTACCGCAGGGACGATCGCGTTCGTGGGACTGATTGCTCCCCATGCAGGACGGCAATTGATTGGAGCCAATCATCAAAACCTGCTGCCCGTGACGGCTCTATTGGGTGGTTTACTCGTCACCCTCGCTGATTTAGTCGGTCGCACCGTGTTTGCCCCGATTGAACTTCCCTGTGGAGTGGTGACCGCCGCGATCGGTGCCCCGTTCTTTCTCTACCTGTTGATTCGCAAGCGATCCAGGTAAGTCTGTCCTTTTTGCCAGCGATCCAGGTAGTGCGGTATTAATTAGGAATTTTTCAATAGTTGAGGATTGGGATCATTATGGCGATCGCGCTTAACGAGGCAGGTTGGGATGAACTTTGTACCTCTGCTCAACTGCAAGGAGAAACCATCTATCAGCAGACGACGGCTGGTATTCAGTTCAACCTGCCCCACCAGTTCGGCAAGGGCGGGGAATAAACGATTCATTTGCAGCGTGGCTTAAATTTGAGTATTCGGAATGGGCAACTCCAACAGGATCTCCACTTGAAGCGCCACCATGAGGGTTCCTTTCCACTTGTCGCAAAATTCTTTCTATCTGGATGTTCCAGGGTGCACACTGCCCATGTTCCCAATATTGCGGATGAGTATGAGGAAGTGACGGGATGCCATTATTTTTATTGTTTGCCAGATTTAACTGAAATTGAGCAATGGCAGGCAAAAGAACCCATTCAAATGGTGATGATCTCTGCCTATCTCGACTATTTCAAGCAGTTGGGACAGGAGTGTTCAATGCTGCCAAAGCCCTTGCAACGGGTGATCGAATTAGACTCAATTCAGCCCTTTCATCACAGCTTGGGCCGAACCACCCCAGACATGGTGCAGGTGCTGCGACAAATGCTGGATTGTCCCTATCGAGGTCTGGTGCAAAAACTGTTTTTAGAAGGAAAAGCCCTGGAGTTGTTAGCGCTTCAGTTTGCTCACTGGACGGAGTGGGAGCAATCCCCAAATCAGCCTGTTAGCTTGAAAGCTGATGATGTTGATCGCCTGCACTTTGCTAGCCAGATCCTCATCCAGCGGGCAGCCAATCCTCCGTCTCTGATGGAACTGGCGCGACAAGTCGGATTAAACGATCGCAAACTCAAACAAGGCTTTCTCCAAGTCTTTGGCACGACGGTGTTTGGCTACTTGCATAACTATCGCTTGGAGCGATCGCAGCAACTCTTAGCATCCGATGAAATGAGCGTGACCGAAGTGGCTCATGCCGTTGGGTATACCAGCCTGCCATCCTTTAGCAAAGCCTTTCGGAAAAAGTTTGGTCACAGCCCCATTGCCTGCGCCACTCGCCAGAACGTGAAAAAAGTCCGTTTGGGATAACAGAAAGTCCGTTTGGGATAAGACAACTCAAGCGCGATCGTCCTACCATCTAACCCATAGTGATTGAGACTAATTCTCAATAGCTTTTGTTTCTAGATGGGTTTGTGTGAGGATAGGACGTGAATAGTCAGGTTAGTCTTTATTTCTGGATTGCTGGGATAGCGGTTGGGTTGCTAGCTTCGCCTGTGAAAGCAGAGGAAAAAAGGGTTGAGTTCTCAGGTTTGAATGCTCAGTTAACACATTCCACTCAACCGTCAACCCTTTCAATTTCCAAAGTGCGGGATCTGCAACGCCCTGCCACTACGGTTAAAGATTGGATGGCGCAGATCGAAGCGGCAACGGTGCAAGTGACAGGGGTGCAACTGAACCCAACTGATACAGGGCTGGAGATTGTGCTGCAAACGGCGGACGGGAACCCCCTACCAGTGGATGCCACGAAATTCCGCACAGAGGGCAATAGCCTGATTGCCGACATTCCCAATGCAGTATTAACGTTGGCTGATACGCAAGCTTTTCATGCCGAGGCTCCGACAGCAGATGTTAGTCGGGTGCAGGTGGGTCAGACGGATGCCAATACGATTCGGGTGATCGTAACGGGCAATAATGCGTTGCCCAAGCAAGAGGTGACGCTGCAAACAGGCGAGTTTGCTTACAGCCTCAATCCGGAAGGGGATGAACCCGATGAGGAAGTGGTCGTGACAGGGGAACGCTCTGGCAGCCCCTACTTTGCTCCTAGAGCGACGACTGGCACACGCACCGATACACCGATTCTTGATACGCCCCAATCGATTCAGGTGATTCCGCAGCAGGTGTTGCAAGACCAACAAATTATTCGTATGGATGATGCCTTACGCAATGCCAGCGGTGTGGTCGGGCGACTCAATGCCTTTGGTTCCAACACGAACATTACGATCCGAGGCTTCACGACGGATAACTTCACGGCGGGTGCCTTTTTGCGCGATGGCTATCGCTTGAATGATAATCTCGGCACTCAGGAAACTGCCAATATTGAACGGATTGAGGTGATCAAGGGTCCAGCATCGGTGCTGTATGGACAAAGTGATCCCGGCGGCATCATTAATCTGGTGACGAAGCGCCCTTTATTCGATCCCTTCTACGAACTGCAATTTCAAGCGGGTAGTTATGGCTTAATTCGTCCCAGCCTTGATTTTTCGGGTCCCTTAACGGTCGATCGCTCCCTCCGCTATCGACTCAATGTTGCCTATCAGCGTGAAGAGGGGTTCCGGGGCTTTGACATTGATACGAATCGATTTTTCATCGCGCCGGTGCTGAGTTGGGAGATTAGCGATCGCACCAACCTGACGATCGTCATGGAATATACCAATGAAAAAAATCCGTTTGATCTGGGTCTACCTGCGATTGGCGATCGGGTTGCGGATGTGCCCCGCGATCGGGGCGTGGGTGCTCTGGATAATTCTTTAGAAAACCGTGCCCTGACGCTGGGGTATGACCTGAAGCATCGCTTCAACGATAACTGGACTTTAAATCATGGCTTTCGCTATGTGTCTCAGGACTACAGTGTGCTTGCCACCCTGCCAGCGTTTGTCGATGAAACAACGGGAGATGTGAATCTCTTTTTTGTCGATCGGGAGTATCGTTCGGATGATTACACGATTCAAACGAATGTGGTGGGTAAGTTTAACACTGGATCGGTGCAGCATACCCTGCTGGCTGGTGTGGATTTAAACTTCAACCGCTTTGATGAACGGTTTACACGGGCTGATTTTAATAATCTACTGGTGATTAACGTCTTTAACCCCGTGTATGGCACGGTTCCCAGACCAGACTTGAGTGGTTTCGAGCCGTTTGCTCCCTTTGATACGGAGTACGATCGCGTCGGTGTTTTCTTGCAGGATCAAATCAACTTCAGTGATCGTTTCATCCTGGTCGGTAGTTTGCGCTATGACAGCGTTAATTTCCGGGTGAATGAGGAGTATGCAGAAAATGCAAACCGCTCTGATCAGGCGTGGAGTCCGAGAATTGGTTTGATTTATAAACCGATTGAAACAGTCTCGCTCTATGCCAACTATTCCCAATCCTTCAAACCCAACTTCGGTCCAGATGCAGATGGCAACCCGCTCGATCCAGAAAAGGGTGGAGGGTTTGAGGTGGGCGCAAAAGCAGAGCTTCTGAACCGAAAACTGTTTGTTACTCTGGCTTACTTTGATATCACCAAGCGGAATGTCGCCACGACCGATCCGAATAATCCATTCTTCTCTGTAGTGGCAGGTAAACAACGGAGTCAGGGGGTAGAACTGGATATTGCCGGAGAAATTTTGCCCGGTTGGAACGTCATTGCCAACTACGCTTATACCGATGCCAGAGTCACCGAAGACAACACGATTCCGGTAGGAAATCGGCTGTTTAATGCGCCTTATCACACGGCTGGACTGTGGACAACCTACGAAATTCAGCAGGGCGACTTGCAGGGACTCGGTTTTGGCATTGGCATCAACTACGTCGGCAATCGTTATGGAGATTTAGCAAATAGCTTTGAAGTGGGCGATTATTTTCTAACAAATCTGGCATTGTTCTACAAGCGCAATCAGTGGCGATTGGGATTGAACATTAATAATTTGTTTAATGTTTCCTACATCAGTAGCACAAACAATTCTCGTAACTTTGGCAATGCACCAGGAGCACCCCTAACGGTCATCGGCAACATTTCTGTAGAGTTCTAAGGGACTTGCCATCAAATAATGTACCAGTTGTAGGATGTGTTAGGCGTTAGCCGTAACGCATCGCACGGATGTTATTTCCGCGTAAATCCCAACCCATCATTCTGGATTAGATCATGGTTTTCATCCGGCGTATCCATCCCGTTGCAACAGCTCAAAGTAATGTGAGATGGGCGAATTGGCTTCGGTGGGTTGTGCTGGCGATCGCATTGATGGGAGCGATCGTTGCCTGCCAGGGGCAACCCACCCTTGTCCGGAACACTGCCATTTCGGCTCCATCAGTTGATCACACGAACTGCCGCACGATTTCCCATGCTATGGGAGACACTCAAGTGTGTGGACAACCACAGCGGATTGTTGTGCTGGGTCCCTATCTACTAGAACCCCTGCTGGCTTTGGATATTCAGCCCATCGGGTTTGCAGATCATATTGCCTTTCACCAGGGAGACTACACGAAACCCAGTGAACAGATCCCCTACCTGGGACAGCGCATTTCCCAGACATTGGTGAATGTAGGTATCGCTTACATTCCCTCCATCGAAGCCATTTTGAAAGCTCAACCAGATTTAATTTTGGGCATTGATGGCAACAATGCCAGCCAATATCAAACGTTAGCTAGCATTGCACCGACCTTGATGCTGAAGTGGACTGAGCCAGAAGAAAATCTCCGGGTGATTGCTCAAGCGGTGAATCGGTCGGAGCAAGCCGAGCAACTATTAACTCAAACCAAACAGCAAATTACCACAGCCCGTCAAACTTTTGCGTCCCTGGTGGAAACTTCTCCCAAACTGTTGTTACTGAGTTCGGCTGAATTGCGGGAGATTTATGTAGGGGCTAATACCCACGGGCTATGTAGTTCTTTGCTCAAGGAGTTAGGCTTTCAACTCGTCCTCCCTCCTGGTTTTCAACCCTCTCAACAAACAAACCTCGTCCCGATTTCTCTAGAGACCCTGTCCCAACTTAATCATGCTGATCAGATCCTTTTACTGGGCAATAACTTTAGTGGCGTGAATCAGTTTCAGGGCAACAATACCTTTGAGGCACACCAATTAACGCATCTCAAACAAGCCTGGGAAAAAAATGCGATCGCCCAAACTTTGAATGCCAGCCAAAAGGGTCAGGTCTACTTCATCCCGGCGTATCTTTGTTTGGGTTTACCCGGTCCGATCGGCACAGAACTCTATTTAGATGAACTGAAGCAGCAACTTTTGTCCAAACCCGAATCTCCCACTAATTAATCGTTGTGCGTACTTTCATCATTCTCTGGCTGGGACAGCTTGTGTCCTCAGTCGGCAGCAGCATGACCTACTTTGCCCTCACCCTCTGGGTTTGGGAACAAACGCAGTCTGCCACCGCGATCGCCCTGATTCTTTTCTTCTATCAATTGCCACAAATTGCGATCGCGCTTTTTTCTGGCATTCTAGTCGATCGAGTTCCGCGCAAGTATCTGCTAGTTTTCAGCGATACAGGAGCCGCCTGCTGCACACTATTGCTAGGTATCCTATCGGTGACTCAAGCTCTCCAACTTTGGCAAATTTACTGGATTGCCGCCGTCATTGGTTGTTTTGGCAATATTCAATCCCTCACCTATGCCACAACAGTCCCGTTGATTGTGCCCAAGCAACACCATACTCGCGCTCTGAGCATGGGGGCAATGGTAGGCTATGGATCTGGAATTGTTGCTCCTGCCTTCGCTGGTTTGCTCTATCCCCAAATGGGGCTATTAGGAATCACCTTAATTGATTTGACTACTTTTGCGATCGCAATTCTGACCCTATTGATTGTGCCCATTCCTCAATCAGAGGGAGAGTGGGGAATGGGGAATGGGGAAGTGGAGGAACCAACACAAGGTAAAGCGATTTGGCAGGATGTGACCTTTGGCTTTCGCTACATTGCGTCTCAGCCCAGTTTGCGGGCAATGGTTATTGCATTGTCAGTCTTTGCCTTCCTGAATCAGATGAGTGAAGCCCTCTATTCTCCACTGATTTTGGCACGGACTGGAGGAAATGCTCAGGTCTTAGGCATGGTAGTTGCGGCGGGAGGACTCGGCGGTGTGGTCGGGGCGATTGGCTTAAGTGTGTGGAATGGCTTCCGTCAACGTGTGGTAGGAATGCTGTGGGGCTTTATTGGTACGGGATTAAGCCGACTTATATTGGGCATTAGCCAACTTTCAGGGGTGTGGGTAGTGGCTCAGTTTGGTGCATCTTTGCATAGTCCGCTCATCTTTAGTTCCTATACAGCGGTATGGTACGCCAAAGTGTCTCCCAGCATCCAGGGAAGAGTGTTTGCGGCTGATTCTCTGATTGGGTTAGTCATTGAGTCTACAGCCAGTCTATCTGCTGGATTTCTTGCAGATCAAGTATTTGAACCGTGGATGCAATCAACCATTTGGCTTAGTTCAATATTGAGTTCAATCGTGGGCACTGGGATTGGCAGCGGTATTGCGTTCTTGTATATCATTCTTTCGCTTTGTATGGTGCTCACGGGAATTGTCAGCTTCACTATCCGGCAACTGCGAGACGCTGAAACTCTGATGCCCGACTACGAAACAACCGAGGAGCAATAGCTGCCAGACTAAGGTGTTAATACAAGTTTAACTCGCAACTCGTCATAGTCTGCGCCGGAAATGGCGATCGCCATGATAGTTTAGGAATGGCTTTTGCAGAAGTGTGTTGAATTAAGGAGATTTCCAAGAAAAAGATGCACGGATTGTAGGGGCAGGTTCAGTGAATCCCCTCTTGCACCCGCTGATGGTTTGGGAAAACCTGCCCTTGCAGGGAGTTTCTTTTGTGGAAACCGCCTAATGTCAGTGCCCCTCATCTGGTTTGGGAGAATTGTCAAGCAATTGAGCATCGTCCTATGACTAATCCTTCATTTTCCATCTGGCATCTCCTCTGGCAGATGATCCGCTATGCCCAACCCCTCTACTGGACGGATACCCTCCTCTGGTTGTTCATTACCGGATTGCCCGCCCTACCAGGATTGGTGATTCGTGAATTCTTCAATACACTAACCAATCAATCCGCTTTTACCCGCTCTCCCTGGGTATGGGTTGCTGTGTTTCTTGCGATCGGCGTCGCTCGAATTGTTGCCATCATCACCGGACGCATTACCAAAACTCAACATCGCTTCACTATGAGTGCATTGGTGCGACGTAACCTCTTGGCGAACTTATTTCAACGCCCCGGTGCCGAATCATTAACCATCACTGGACAAGAGCGCACCCTTGCTCCTGGTGAAGTCATTAGCTTTTTTCGTGAGGATGCAACCCAGATTGAAGATAATGTTGTGGGCACAAATGAGATTCTGGGTGAAGGAGTTTTCGCCGTTGCCTCTTTAGGGTTGTTATTGAGTGTGAATGCAACGATTACCCTGTTTGTATTTTTGCCCCTGGCAATCATTGCAGCCATTATTCACCGCATTACCAATCGCATCAAACGCTATCGTCGCGCCAGTCGTCAAGCCACTCAACAAGTGACGGGGATGATTGGGGAGATGTTTACGGCCGTGCAAGCGATTCAAGTCGCTGGAGCTGAGTCCACGGTGCTGGAGCATTTTCGTCATCTGTGCGATCGCCGTCGCCAAACTGTTGTACAAGATCAACTTTTTACAGCCCTGCTGGAATCAAGCTTTGAAAACTTAGTCAGTCTGGGTACTGGAGCGATTCTCTTCTTTGCTGCGCGATCGCTGCAATCCCACACGAACACCCTCACCGTAGGTGATTTTGCCTTGTTTGTCTACTACTTGTCTTTTGTCACCTACTTTCTCAGTTTCCTGGGTGGTTTTCTAGCGCTAACCAAACAAAGTGAAGTCTCGTTTGAACGAATGGAAGGATTACTGCACTGTGAGGCGGCGGCGATCGTCGCTCACCATCCCTTATATTTACCAACGATTACCGGACGCATCCCTCAATTACCTGGTGTTCAAACGCCTCAATCGATTGAGAACAACCTGGGGGCAGACAAGAGATCCCCCGACCCCCTTATTAAGGGGGTTTCAAAGGTTCCCCCCTTACCAAGGGGGGCTAGGGGGGATCAAGACCCAGAGAATGAACTACATCAATCTGAGCATTCCTTGACGGAGATTAGCAACTCCCCTCTACAAGAACTGGTTGCTCTCAATTTGACCTACCACTACCCTGGCACAACTCAAGGCATCACCGATATATCGCTGCATCTCACTCGTGGCAGTTTTACCGTGATTACAGGGGCGATCGGATCGGGTAAAACCACGTTGTTGCAAGGGCTAATGGGACTCCTCCCGCTGCAATCTGGAGACATTTACTGGAATGGGCAACGGATTCATCATTCGGCATCATTTTTTGTGCCACCCCGCAGTGCCTATACTCCCCAAGTACCGCAACTTTTCAGTGGCACCTTACGGGAAAACATTCTGCTTGGAATGGAACGGAGTGAGGCAGAGTTGCAATGGGCGATCGCCCTGGCAACCTTTGAGCCAGACCTGGCTGCCATGCCCGATGGCTTAGATACATTGATCGGTTCAAAAGGCATGCGCCTCTCCGGTGGGCAACTGCAACGGGTTGCCGCCGCCCGCATGTTCATTCGCCAACCCGAGCTCCTGGTTTTCGACGATCTCTCCAGTGCCCTCGATACCGTCACCGAACAAACCCTTTGGTCTAGCCTCTTCTCCCTCAGTTCCTTCCCCCCTCTACCCCTCCACCCCTCTACCCTCTCACCCCATCCCCCCACTCCCTGGACTCCCACCTGCCTCGTTGTTTCCCACCGTCCTGCCGTCCTGCAACGCGCCGATCGCGTTATTTTGCTCAACCACGGCAAAGTCGAACTGGAAGGTACCTTTGCCGATTTACCTGCTGCCTATCGACCCAGTTAGTAAAAACGTTGGGGTATCGCGATCGCAGTCGAGTTGCGGCGTTTCGGAAACAGTTTGGGGTGAATCCGAAGACGGATCAACTGAGATCGTGAAAAGAGATTTAACCTGATTGTTGGATAAAATGAAGTACGACCACTGCGGTGTTTTCCATGCAAACAACTACTCTCTACGATCAGGACTTTTACGCCTGGACTCAGCGTCAAGTTGAACTGCTCCGCTCCGGTCAGTTGGGGGAACTCGATATTGAAAACTTGATCGAAGAGATTGAATCGTTGGGTAAGCAGGAACGACAGGAGCTTCGCAATCGATTGGGGGTGTTGCTGGGGCACTTGCTCAAGTGGCAGTATCAACCAGAGGCGCGATCGAAGAGTTGGGCTGCAACCATTCAAGAGCAACGTCGGAGGATTCAACGCCATCTCAAGGAGAATCCCAGCTTAAAACCTTATCTGCTGGAAGCGATCGATATTGGTTATGAGGATGGGCTGGATTTAGTGAACCGGGAAACTCCCCTTGACCCTAACCAACTGCCGCAAACCTGCCCATTCTCTGAGGTAGAAATCTTTGAGGCACCAGTGGACTGGCAGCCGTAACTTCCTCTTCATAGTGGTGCCTATCCTTCCAACCTGAAAAAAAGTCCGTTAGCATTGACAGGATTCTCTATTAAGTGAGAATATTTCTCAATCATTGCTCCAGTTTTAGAGCATTATTTCAGTGTTGAGAAGGCGATCGCCATGACCATCATTCTTTCAGCACAAGACTGTAACGACCTGTGGGAGGAGAGTACACAAACAGGTAAAGTACTGGAGTCCTTTGATGGGATGATAACAACCTGGCAAGGAACGGTTCCTCTGATTGGCGCGGTGCAGGAGTGGTCAATCTCTTTGAACGATGGCCTGATGATGCGGATGTATGACTATCATCTGGTGAATAGTTTGCGGTTGACTGAACACTACGGTGAGGGCAACTGGTCAACCTTGAGCTTTTTCGTGACTGGGGATGTGCGAACCACGATCAAAGGGCTGACCGATGGGGTCGATGAATTGGCAGGACGTACATACCTGAGCAGTTGCCCTGATACGTTTGAGACAGAAGATTGGACGGCAGGACAACATTTGCTACGATTACACATTAGTTTTCATCCCAGCTACTTTCTCAACCATTTTCCACCCGAACAACTGGAAACATTGCCTGCGATCGTTCGCGGTGCGATCGCAAAAAATATGCAGCCGTACTACTACCAGGGCAGTATGATACCTGCGATGCAAACTGTTATTCATCAAATTTTACAGTGTCCCTATCAAGGCGGCATGAAGCGTCTCTATCTGGAGGGCAAAGCGCTGGAACTGATGACGCTTCAGTTTTGCCAATTTCAAGATCAGCAACAGGGTTCATTTGCCAGTCTTTCACTCAAATCGGATGACATCGATCGCATCCATCAAGCAAAGGACATTTTGATTACAAACCTGACCAATCCACCATCATTGCTAGAGTTAGCCCGTCAAGTCGCAGTCAATGATCATAAGTTGAAGCAAGGGTTTCATCAGGTCTTTGGCACGACGGTCTTTGGCTATTTGCACGACTACCGCATGGAAAAGGCACGCCAACTGCTAGAAACCAGCGAATTGAGCATTGCTGAGGTGGCGCAGCAGGTTGGATTTAGCGATCGTAGCCACTTTGCCGCTTCCTTTCGGAAAAAGTTTGGTGTGAATCCCAGAGAGTATATGCGCCGCCAGCGAGAAACCCTCAGAGCCGTTTAACGGAAGAACTCCGTCTAGCCATCGAAAAACTCCACCTAGCCATCAAAGCCATACTTTAGCGGGTTCCATTTCCCAGTATATTCTTAAGAACTATTCTCAATTAGTAACGATCGAGAATGGAATTCTGGAGAAAACATGACGCAAATTTGGTCTGGGGAGTGGTAATGAATAAGGGGTTTTCGACTTCGGTACAACTGGCTCTAATCGCAATCTGCTTGGGAAGTTCAAGCATTGGATGGGCATTACCGGGAAAGGCGCAAGAGCGTCAGCGAGTAGATGATGCCAGTGGGAGAGCCAGTCAGACTTCATACCCCCATCTCCCCATCCTCGCGTCTACCCATCCAATCACTTCCCGCCTGCGTGACCTGAAGCAACCTGCTACCACGGTTAAAGAGTGGATTGCCCAAATTGAATCTACGACGGTTCAAGTCACTGAAGTTAACCTCGATCGCACTGATTTTGGGTTAGAAATTGTGTTGCGAACTGCGGAGGGCAAACCTTTGTCCGTTGATGCATCGAAGTTTCGTAGGGAAGCCAATAGCCTGCTGGCTGATATTCCCAATGCAGTGCTGGCATTACCAGACGGGCAGCCTTTTATAGTCGAAAATCCAACAGTGGATATTGCGACCGTGCAGGTGGTGCAGCAGGATGTGAACACCATTCGAGTGAGTGTGATTGGAACGGATGCGTTGCCGCAAACAGAGGTTACGTTGAAAGCAGGAGAGTTTGCTTACAGCCTCAATCCGGCAGGAGAAGATCTGGATGAGGAAATTGTGGTAACGGGGCAGCAAGATGGTTATCGGGTACCCAACACTTCCACAGCAACTCGGACGAACACGCCGCTGCGGGATATTCCCCAATCGATTCAGGTCGTGCCTCAAGAGGTATTGCGAGATCAGAAAGTGACGACGCTGACAGAAGCACTGCGGAATGTTAGCAATGTTACTTCCGGTGGTCCTGCGTTTGGCACCTATGATCAGTTAGCTATACGGGGTTTTTTGGGGAGCAATACAGGCAACTATCGCCGCAATGGGGTGGAATTTCCTAACTTCATCGGATTTGCGCTGAATCCCAATACCGATCGCATCGAAGTTCTGAAAGGTCCGGCTTCAGTTTTATTTGGTGATTTGGCTCCGGGTGGCATTATTAATTTAGTGACCAAGCACCCCCTCTCTGAACCGTTTGCTCAGATTGAAGCAAATATTGGGAGCTATGATTTCTATCGTGGGGCGATCGATCTATCGGGTCCTTTAAATCCTCAGAAGACCGTTCTCTATCGCTTCAACTTTTCCTATGAAGATGCTGGTAGTTTTCGTGACTTTATTAACAACCGCACCTTTTTCATTGCACCAGTGATTAGCTGGCACATCTCCGATCGCACCCGTTGGACAGTAGAACTCGAATACCGCAACGACGATCGCATCACGGATACAGGGCTGAATATTCAGGGCTTATCGTTTGATCGAATTCGTCAACTGCCGATTAAACGCCTGCTGAATGAACCTGGGGATGAGTTTAAGTCCCGTTATCTTTCTATCTTGTCTACCCTGGAACATGAACTGAGTGATGCCTGGAAAATCCGCAAGGTTTTCAACTTCATTGATGCCAGACGAGAATTTGTCCAGTTCACCTTTCCAGGTCGCTTAAGAGCCGATGGGCGCACCCTGGATCGATCGCAAAGTGGACAGGAACAGGATATCACTTACTACTTTGGTGAGATCGATCTGATTGGCAAGTTTGCAACTGGTTCGATTCGTCATGAATTGGTCGTTGGGGCCGATTATTTCTACCGCAAATCTCCATTTATCAATTTAAATGGACAGGATGAAGCACCGCTCGATATCTTCAATCCAGTTTATGGCAATAACACCGATGTCTTCACCGTTGGGGGTTCCTTTAACAATCCAGAACGCCGCCTGGGAATCTTTGTCCAGGATATGATCTCCTTAACCGATAATTTCAAGCTGTTGTTGGGTGGGCGTTATAACAACGCTTTATTGCAACAAACCAACCGCTTGACCAATCGATTGGTGCGCGATGAAACGATTGAAGATTTCAGTCCTCGATTGGGAATTGTTTATCAACCTGCCGATTGGCTATCGCTCTATGCCAGCTACAGCCGTTCCTTTGAGATTAATTCTGGTATAGATGCAGCCGGGAATCCCTTTGATCCTACCTCTGGCACCCAGTACGAAATTGGCGCTAAAACCGAGTTTTTGGATGGAGCATTGGGAGCAACCCTAGCCTTCTTCAAAATCAAACGCAGTAATGTCCTCACGACCGATCCAAGCAATCCCCTTTTTAGTGTGCAAACGGGGGAACAGGAAAGTCAGGGCATTGAATTGGATGTTGTTGGCAGAATTACGCCAAATTGGAGCATCATCGCCTCCTACAGTTATCTGGATGCCAAAATTACAAAAGATAATAGCTTTCCAGTAGGCAATCGGCTACCAACAGCGGCTCCCCATCGTTTTAGCCTGTGGACAAAGTACGAATTTGACGGTGGTTTGAAAGGATTAAGTCTGGGCGGTGGTATCTTTTATGTGGGTGAACGTTGGGACACGTTGAACAATAATTATCAGTTACCCGGTTACGTTACCGTTGATTTGTTCACGGCTTACCGACTGAATAATCCCGATCTGACGGTGCAAATCAACCTGAAAAATCTGTTCAACGAACGATACTATGAAGGCTCATTTGGTTCCGTGCATCCGGGTGCCCCCCTTAGAAACTGTTTGTAAATAGATATGAAGTAAATGGTGATCAGGAGACGGAAAGAGCGATACCTAAGTCATTCATCTACCTGCGCTTGAGAGCATGAGTCAACCATTTTATGACAGTGACTTGACCGACGAGGAATGGCAATG
>NZ_JBXBCF010000014.1:0-1535 GCF_056784235.1 Kovacikia sp. CALU 1929 | reverse complement strand
TGTTTCCGCTTGACGTAACTGCAAAGCTAAATCATCCAAACTTTCCTTCACTTCGATTGACGTAACACCCACCATTGGCTGAGTCTGAAACACTACTTCTCAGTCTAAATCATTTGCCTTCTACTCAATTTAAATTGGTATTACCTTTCTGCCGAGAAGAAATTGGTACACTCTTGGAGTCCATTTCGGAGGCCGGAATCCGGATGAACAAACCAATTCAGAAAGCAGTCGCGATCGCGATTAATCAAGAAGGTGCCGAGCTTGGTGCCGAACGACCAAATCTAGCGAGACCTTGGAAAACTCGGGCTTGGGGTGCCCGTTGAAAGCCACACACAGGCATCGGGAACTTCGCGTTAGTAGCAGCTTGGAAAAATTGCGATTTCTATCTCGGCTTTTTCTGCTGGTACGACGTGAAAAATAGTGTGACGGATACAGCATCAGCAATACTGAGGTGCGCGGCACAGTCAAAAGCCCATTGGTTCAACATGTCCATCTAGACTCGCGCCACGAATTTGAAACCAAGAAAAATTCGCGCCACGAATTTGAAAGCACAATCTTTGAAGAAAATCTGCACCACGAACTTGAAGAAATTTCAGTGCCTTCCGAAGGCTAAAAGTGTAGAGCGAAGAAATAAGTGTCACAACCGAAGGAATGAATGTCACAACTGCCCTTCGCCTCAAAGTCCAGCAGAATAAGGCTTTGAGGTTTTTTTAGCGCTCAATCTTTAAAGAAAGACCAACAGAAGAAATAAATGTCATTTCGTAGGGCTACCGAAGCAATAAATGTCATTTCGTAAGTCATTGCTTGAAACCCTTGTCCTGAAATGGTTTCATTATTCTTCTGCGATCGCCGAAGAATTTCATGTCATTTCGTTGGCTTTGAAGCTGAAACTTACAGCGGTTATTGCTTGAGTAAGCCACAATTTGATAGCCTAAGCGAGTCTTGCAAGATTAGGAAATCGCTGCATATGCCTGCCCTTTTATCGCTGGATCTACGGCAAAGGATTATCGCTGCGTATGAGGCGAAAGAAGGATCGCAACGACAACTGGCAAAGCGATTCAAGGTGAGTCTGTCATTCATCAGAGATTTGATGCGACACTATCGGGAAACGGGAACTGTGCAACCCAAACCACACGGGGGAGGAGCTGTTGCTAAGTTAGGGAAAGAGCAGTTGCCCATCGTCGCAGCCTTAGTCACGGCGCAGCCGGATGCCCTCCTCAAAGAGTTATGTGAACGCTTTGCCGGGCGAACTGGGATAGAGGTCAGCCTATCGACCATGCAACAAGCCGTGTGCAAGCTCAAGTTCAGTGTCAAAAAAAATACTGATTGCGGCTGAACAAGACACGCAACGGGTCAAGGAGCTGCGGTTTGCTTATCGCTTGTGGAGTTTCACCATCGGCGTTGCTGAATAGAAATATGATTTACTGCGGGACGGGCACATCACCAAATTTGAGGTAGTGTAGTAGCAAGCGAATCGAGTGCTTCAGCATTTCTACGGACTTGGAATAGCACAAGGTCTTGCGATGCAACCGGGC
>NZ_JBXBCF010000013.1:0-12358 GCF_056784235.1 Kovacikia sp. CALU 1929 | reverse complement strand
ATGGTAGCGGTCAGCAGAGTGGGGATCATCAACACGCCAAACCAGCCTACATACAGGCGGTTTTCGGTGCTGGTCACCCACTCGCAGAACTGACTCCAAAAGCTTTGGCGCTCAGCGCGCTGTAAAGTTGTCGTCATGGTTTATAAGTGCGATAAACGAAATTGGTATAGATAATCGACTTGTTACAAGTCTTAATAATGATAGTAAGGGGGATTTTCCGATTTGTAAAGTAGTGTTGCAAAATTTGTTTCAAAATCTAAAGTTGGCTCCAAAAACGTCGCCCCCTGACCGAGATTGATCAGGGGGCAGATATTGAAATAATTTCCAACAACACAAGTAAGCTAGGTGGATCGAATCAAAGGTAAAGCCTGCGGCATGGCTGAACGCCAGGCTGGGCTAGAGCGATCGCGGAACCCAAAGATCGTAAGCACAAAATCAACCTACACAGAACCGATATTTTTAATAAGTTCTACCTGCTTAGTCCGCCTGTCCTTAAATGAAAGTTTCAGCAGCGATCGCGGGCCGATATTGGGAAGGCTTGATCTGATGCTTCACCAAATTGGCAAGTTCCTGAAGTTGGCTGATTGCCTCTGCCCCCTCCAACTTCATCAATTCACGGTCATCTCGCATCTCAGTCCAGGTAATTCCATAATCGGATACCAGGAAGCGAATCAAGTGGTTATCTCCCAAGCTGACCATGAAAGAAGCGCTGTTCATCTGTCCGCCACAGGTATAGCAAGATGCCAGATATCCCTGACGCTCCAGCACAATAGCAAGTGCCTGAAGATTCATCACAAGATCCTGAACAAATTGCCGGTGTTGATCTGCAAGTCTAAGGAACACAACCGTCCTCCTATCACCACACCTAAAATTCTAAACGTTTTTAATACTTTCTTAAGAATTTCACTGGAAAAAATGAAGGCACCAGCAGCAGATATAAAAGTTGGGAAAATCGAATGAAGCGAAACTGTACTCTAGCCTTAGTTAACTGACTTCCTTTATCGTCAGTATCCGTAGAAACAATCAACCAGCTTAAGTCACTAAAACTGATTCAAGTAAACAAAACAAACAATTTCGAGCTTAGTACTTTATGCCCCCTCCAGCCAACTGTCTTTAGACAGATTTGCCAAATCTCAAGTTATTGAACCCAAACTAGAGATCGATCTTAGGTTGAGTCTGCCTTTTTAAGGCAAGAGGGACATCAGTATTTGAGGAATTTATCACTATTCTTTACAATTTTGGCAAGGGAATTTCGCCTGATCCCTTATGGCAACTGCTCTAACTGCCACCAACCAAAGGCGGGACCGATAAATCGAATGGTAATCCAAACGAATACTAGAATCCCAATGCCTGCCCAAGCACCCCGAGTCGTCCATTGAACAAACTGACTTGCCTGAGTTTTAGTGATTGGCAACCACGGGAGAACGTTTGGCTCCTGACCGTACTTTTCTCCAAGAGCTTCCTTGCGCCGCTTTGACTCGCCCATAGATGCGATCTCGCTTCCTAGATGTATCTATATAAATAGTTTACCGTGCGAAGTTACCAATCTGGTTCCTCTGGAAGCCCCTGTCCCCTCTGCTTCAATCAGGATCTTAAATCAGATATATAGCGTTTTTGAATCCAGTGAGGTACATGGATAGTCATAGAACCCTTGAGTCAAACAGATGAGATGTACCTTACCCAGAAAGGAAACGCTATATAGGCAGTCCTATTAACATTGGTGAAAATGAGAAACCTTGGGATTAGATAAAGCGCTACCAACTGAAGGGGCGAAAACTTCTACAATAGGTGAGATTTTTCATCCCTGCTGCAAGCCCTATGCCTCGTCGCAATGATCTCCACAAGATTCTACTTATTGGCTCTGGTCCAATTGTGATTGGGCAAGCCTGTGAATTTGACTACTCCGGTACCCAAGCCTGTAAAGCCTTACGTGAAGAAGGTTATGAAGTGATCCTGGTCAACTCAAACCCAGCAACCATCATGACCGATCCGGAGACGGCAGACCGGACTTACATTGAACCGCTGACTCCAGAAATTGTTGAAAAGATCATTGAGAAGGAACGCCCAGATGCCCTGTTACCAACCATGGGCGGGCAAACCGCGCTCAACCTGGCAGTGGCGCTAGCAAAGAATGGCACCCTGGATAAATATGGGGTGGAGCTGATTGGTGCAAAATTACCCGCGATCGAGAAGGCAGAGGATCGCAAGTTATTTAAAGAGGCAATGGAAAAGATTGGTGTGCCGGTTTGCCCCTCTGGACTGGCAACCACGCTGGAGGAAGCACGGACGATCGCCCATCAAATCGCCAGCTATCCTATTATTATTCGTCCGGCATTTACCATGGGTGGTACGGGCGGTGGCATTGCCTACAACCAGGAGGAATTTGAGGAAATTGCCCAATCGGGGATCGATGCCAGCCCGGTGTCCCAGATCTTGATTGAAAAGTCGCTGCTGGGCTGGAAAGAGTATGAGCTAGAGGTAATGCGAGATCTGGCAGATAACGTTGTAATTATCTGCTCGATTGAAAACCTGGATCCCATGGGGGTTCACACGGGTGATTCGATTACCGTCGCCCCAGCCCAAACCCTGACCGACAAAGAATATCAGCGGTTACGGGATGCTTCAATTAAAATCATCCGAGAAATTGGAGTGGAAACAGGCGGCTCTAATATTCAGTTCGCAGTGAATCCCGTTACGGGGGATATCGTTGTGATTGAGATGAACCCGCGTGTGTCTCGCAGTTCTGCCTTGGCATCAAAAGCAACGGGGTTTCCGATCGCCAAAATAGCAGCCAAACTCGCCGTGGGCTATACCCTGGACGAGATCCCTAACGACATCACGAAAAAGACTCCTGCCAGCTTTGAGCCTACGATTGACTATGTAGTAACAAAGATTCCCCGCTTTGCGTTTGAGAAGTTTCCCGGTTCTCAGCCGGTGTTGACGACTCAGATGAAGTCGGTGGGAGAAGCAATGGCGATCGGGCGCACGTTCCAGGAATCTTTTCAGAAGGCACTCCGTTCTCTGGAAACGGGACGGGCAGGCTGGGGATGTGACAAGCCAGAAAAATTGCCCAGCTTAGAGCAAATTCGGGCTGGACTGCGGACTCCCAACCCAGAGCGGATTTTTATGCTTCGCCATGCCTTACAGATGGGCATGACGGTAGATGAGATCTTTGAACTGACTAGCATCGATCCCTGGTTCCTGGATAAGATGCAGGAACTGCTGGAAACGGAAAAGTTTCTCAAGCGGACCCCGCTCAAAAGCCTGGTTAAGGAACAGATGTTTGCTGTCAAACGGCAGGGGTTCAGCGATCGCCAGATTGCCTTTGCAACTAAAACCACCGAAGACGAAGTTCGCTCCTACCGCAAATCCCTGGGGGTGATTCCGGTGTATAAGACGGTAGACACCTGTGCCGCCGAGTTTGAAGCCTTGACACCCTACTACTACTCTACCTACGAAGAGGAGAGCGAGGTTTTGCCATCTGACCGGCGCAAGGTGATGATCCTGGGGGGTGGTCCCAACCGGATTGGACAGGGGATCGAGTTTGACTACTGCTGCTGTCATACCTCCTTTGCCCTTCAGGCGGATGGGTTTGAAACCATCATGGTCAACTCCAACCCAGAAACCGTTTCAACCGACTATGACACCAGCGATCGCCTTTACTTCGAGCCGCTCACTAAAGAAGATGTGCTCAATATTATTGAGGCGGAGAATCCAGAGGGGGTGATTATCCAATTTGGTGGGCAGACACCGCTGAAGTTAGCCGTGCCCTTACAAAACTATCTTGCCAGTGACCAGTGCCCGGTTCAGACTAAAATCTGGGGGACTTCTCCCGACTCGATTGATACGGCTGAAGATCGGGAGCGGTTTGAGAAGATTCTGCGGCAACTGGACATTAAACAACCCCCGAATGGGATTGCCCGCAGTTACCAGGAAGCGGTGGAAGTTGCCCGCCGGATTAACTACCCAGTCGTCGTGCGTCCCAGTTACGTGCTGGGTGGGCGGGCAATGGAGATCGTCTATTCCGATGCTGAACTGGAACGCTACATGATCTATGCCGTTCAGATTGAGCCAGACCACCCAATCCTGATTGACAAGTTTCTGGAAAACGCAGTGGAGGTGGATGTGGACGCGATCGCCGATCAGACCGGGCAGGTGGTTATCGGTGGGATTATGGAGCACATCGAGCAAGCCGGGATTCACTCTGGCGACTCTGCCTGCTCGCTTCCGTCAGTCTTCCTGAGCCAGACCGTCCTGGATCAAATTCGCCTCTGGACAGTGGAACTGGCGAAAGCCTTAAAGGTTGTGGGTCTGATGAATATTCAGTTTGCGGTGCAGGGCGAACAAGTCTACATTTTGGAGGCAAATCCCCGTGCTTCCCGGACAGTGCCGTTTGTCTCCAAGGCGATCGGGGTGCCCCTGGCAAAAATGGCAGCCCGGATTATGTCTGGCAAAACGCTCGTCGATCTCGACTACACGAAGGAAGTCATTCCCAACCACATCTCTGTTAAAGAAGCCGTGCTACCGTTTGAAAAATTTGCGGGCACAGACACGATTCTCGGTCCTGAAATGCGTTCTACCGGCGAAGTCATGGGGATCGATGCCAGTTTCGGGGTTGCCTTCGCGAAAGCAGAACTAGCCGCCAATCAACGCCTGCCTCTGAGCGGCACCGTTTTTGTATCGATGAATAACCGGGATAAAGCGGCAGTCGTGCCAGTGGTCAAAGATCTGATGGAGTTAGGGTTTTCCATCATTGCCACCGAAGGTACCCGCAAGACGCTGCTGGAGCATGGGCTAGAGGTAGAACTAGTGCTCAAACTGCACGAAGGACGACCCCATATTTTGGACTCGATCAAAAATGAGAAAGTGCAATTAATTATTAACACTCCATCCGGAGAAGAAGCACAGGCAGACGGTCGCCTGATCAGGCGTACCGCCCTTAGCTACAAAATTCCTATCATCACCACCATCGCCGGAGCGAAAGCCACTGCCTCAGCCATTCGTTCTTTACAGTCCCAAGAGTTGTCTGTGAAAGCCTTGCAAGATTATCTGAGCTAGATAGTAGAGTAGGTAGTCAGTAGTTAGTGGCTGGTCATAACTTTCTCTACCTATTCACCGACCTCTCTACCTAATCGTTAAATTTGATTAAACTTTCTTGCACACTTTTCTAACAGTTTGGAAATGATTCCAATTTCTCTCATTCAGGTTTGTAGATTTTGTTGTGCTGGATGCATTCGCCCGAGTGAAGACTGGGTACTCTTGGATATAAGTAAATACAGGCTTCTATCAAGGGTGGTAGACGGTTGCTCCAGATTCGACTTGAATAAATCGCTCTCTGGGGGTATACGTCTTCCCTCAGAAATGTTACACTTCTTAATAAGTTAGAAGTGAATAGGGTAACGGCATCAAGGCACCGGGAAATTCTCGATGGATTGATAGCCGTCCTCGAACTCCATTGATACTTGATTATCGGTAGATTCCCGGTTGCCGTTCTTCCTTGATTTTTGGCCCTTAATCCTTTTGCTTCGTTTTATTTCGTTCCGAGAATCTGAGCCTATAGAGGGTTATTTAAGTCATTGCCTTAGTTATAAGGTTTTTAGGCTATCTTTGGTATTCTTGACGGCTACTGTTTTCTTTAACCGAAATTTCCGGTTCCCACATGTAAGTGTAAAGCACTATGAAGACTGCTCAGACCTCAACCGATTTAGTGCGCTCCTATCTGAGAGAAATTGGACGTGTTCCGCTGCTAACCCACGAGCAGGAAATTCTTTTTGGCAAACAGGTGCAGCGCCTATCGGCTCTGTATGAAGCGCGAGATACTCTGGCTCCTCAACTGGGTCATGCTCCCACATTGCAGGAGTGGGCACAGCGAGTTTCTCTTTCTGAGGATGCTCTGCAACAGGCGATCGCAGAAGGTGAACATGCCAAGCGCAAAATGGTTGAAGCAAATTTGCGTTTGGTCGTTTCGGTTGCCAAAAAGTATACGAAACGAAATGTTGACCTGCTGGACTTGATTCAGGAAGGGACTATTGGAATGCAGCGGGGAGTAGAAAAGTTCGATCCGACGAAGGGATATCGCTTTTCGACCTATGCTTACTGGTGGATCCGTCAGGCAATTACGCGAGCGATCGCGGAGAAGGGGCGCACGATTCGCCTGCCGATCCACATTACTGAAAAGCTGAATAAGCTTAAGAAAGCGCAGCGTCATCTGGCTCAACAGCTAGGGCGGGCAGCGACGGCGGCTGAATTGGCGGAAGAGCTAGAAATGACTCCCCGCCAGGTACGGGAATATTTGGAGCGGGCACGGCAACCATTGTCTCTTGACCTGCGGGTGGGGGATAACCAGGACACTGAACTGGGTGAATTGCTCGAAGACACGGGCGCTTCACCAGAAGAGTTTGCGACCCAGTCTTCTCTTAAAGCTGACCTGGAAAAACTGATGGCAGACTTAACACCTCAACAGCGGGAAGTGCTGGAACTTCGGTTTGGGCTAGAGGATGGTCAGTCGTTAACCCTGGCAAAAATTGGCGATCGGCTTAACATTAGTCGTGAACGGGTTCGCCAGATTGAGCGGGAAGCATTGAGCAAACTACGCAAACGGAAAGCGGCGATCGGCGAATATCTGGCAAGCTAAATTCCTAACACCTGCCTTGATTTCTCAATCACTTCTTTTAGGATGCAAGCGTTTGGTCAAGAAGCTATGGACACCAGCGTCTATAGCTTCTTGATCGTCAATTTTCTATCCCTTCGCGGTCAACCTGCCGATACATAGCTGTAGCCAGCAGTAGGCAAAATTGATTGGAAATTACTCCAGGTCGGTCGTTACTCTTTCTGCGGCAGTGTCACTGTCACCGTTGTTCCCTGATCAACCGTGCTATCAAGCTGGATTTGTCCCTGATGGTTTTCAACGATCGCCTGGGCAATCGCTAATCCCAATCCAGATCCGGCACCGGATTTCTGGCTACGGGAGGGGTCAACCCGGTAGAAGCGATCGAACAGTCTGGGTAATTCTTCTGGGGGAATGCCAATGCCGGTATCACAGATGGTGATTTGTAAGGAGTGGCTTCCCGGTTTGCCGGTTTGCTTCAATTGAACCGTGATCTGCCCTGCCGGTGGGGTGTATTGCACGGCATTACCGATCAGATTGGTGAATAGACGAGCCAGTTGGTCTCGGTCTGCCTGAAGGACTGCCCAGCTTTCTGAAATTGATCCTGGGGCGATCGCAACTGGTGTCAACCTGGGGGAGGACAAAACTTGATTGCCAGAACTGGAAGCTGGTTTCAGTGAGGGTTTTTCTAGAATAAAGGCAAGTTGAACTTCTTTTTCCCCGGCAAGCGTCTGTTGTTCTTCCACTACATCCTTCAGCAATCCATCTACAGCTACTGTTGAACGCTGAAGTTGCACCATGCCGCTGTCCTGTCTCGCCAGAAATAGAAGATTATCGACCAGTCGCCCCAGTCGTCGCGTAAGCCGTTCAACCACCTGCAAATGTTGCTGCTGGGTGTGGGGCTGAGGATCGGGGTCCGCCAGTGCGACTTGGACATTGGTTTGAATGATGGCGATCGGGTTTCTAAGTTCGTGGGAGGCATCAGCGGTAAATTGCTTCAGCCGTTGATAGGACTCCCGCACTGGCTCCATGGCTAAGCCTGACAGAAACCAACCGATCGCCCCCACGGCTCCAATCGTTATGGCTGTCCACAGAATCAGGTCAAAAAATAACTGGCGCACTGGCTTGGTCACCTCAAACCAGGGATGGCTAACCCGCAAATATCCAAGCACCTGCCGACCCACTTCGACTCGGTGAGTCACCTGCCGCAGAATAAGGGGAGCGGGGGGCGGGGCGTAGGGCGTGGGCAAATCTGCTGGCTCCTTAATCACATAAACCGTTTCCCCATCACTATCGGGATGGAGTGGAACGTCTAAGGTCTCAGAGAAAGTAGACCAGAGAATTTCTCCTCTAGAGTTAAACCACTCCAGGTCAATGTGGTCGTCTTCGTCGGTGGCTGTACTATCCCGAAAACTGGCTTCGACATTCACCCGCAGCGGTCCCCCTTCAAAGTGAGGGTTAACTGGTTCAATCACCAGCGATCGCCCAACGACTTCCACCACATGGTTCAGCGTGTCATCAATCCGCTCAATCAGCGTCCCACGCACATAGAGATAAAAGCCACTGGCAAATATCAGCAACAACACCGCTGTAACCGTGGTATACCAGAGGGCAAGCCGCCGCCGTGTCGTTTGAAACATGGATCCATTCACTTTTATTATGGATGATTTGGAGTTGCCAAACCCCAACATGACTTCTATTCAATCTGCCTCTAGCTTATTAGAACAGGTTCAGCAGCTTGAATACACTTTGGATGATGGATATGCTTACCCGTTTGATCGCCTCCACAGCTTGATTGAAAGAGAGCAGTCAATAAACTTCTTCGGAAATAAGAAAAAATCAATTTTTGAGTCAGAATCGAACGATCTCAAAGCTTATCGTCCATCTGGGTGCAAAGCCATTTATTTCCAATAACGTCTGATTTATAAATTCCTAACTCAGGAAATGGCGCAGAATCATTTGTTATCCTTTGTGCTGTCACGTTTTCCATTTGAGTTACAGATTTGCTTAGATAGCAAATCTCAAGTTTGTGGATATTGATTGTAGATATAATATTTTATTAGCTTTCGGTTACACCCTTACCAAGAACTAAGCGGCATATCGGTGAATTTGTGCAGCGGCAGATAACCTTGAACGCTCACCGATAACCTCTGTCCGGTCCGCACCAACGCATTGTTAGCACGTGCCGCAACCCTGGACTTGCGTTGCGAGATCTCCTATCTGCTAAGTCTCATGTGAGAACAAGTAGCTCCTTGAGCTTGTTTTTCAAATCTGGCGACACCATCAGTGGTTTGTAAACTTCGCCTTCGTAGGGCTGCCAAACGTAGCCAGAACTGAAAGGTCGAAATAAGGTCGAGGCTCCGAGCGATCGCCAAACCGTCTCAGCCAAGACTAAACCTGGAAAACTGGGAACGGTCGCCTCTGATATTAACTCACTATAGGTTCTAAATTCATCAACTTCTACACCAACCAAGGCATACCGAAAGGACGGAGCAGATTGCAACCGTTGATAGAGTAAGATGCCCAACTCCGTCATCTGGTAAGCAATGTCGGATCTATCAATTCCCATGTCACTGATGCCACTGGGACAAACCTGACACCACCAATTTTCTTCAATATCCTGAAAAGCTGCTGTATGGCATTGGGACTGATGACCGTTGGAAAGAACCAAGGAAAGACCGTCAAAATGCTGTGCGAATTGCTCAGCGGCAACCCGATCTGCACCACATTCAGCCGATAAACTAAATGCCCACACCATTTTAACTAACCCTCTCCCAGTCATTTTGGGTATTTGCCAGTGCGGTCTCGTACTTTTCCAAAAGCATCGTTACTCTTGGCATAATGCTAACGTGTGTGGCGCTGTCTTGGACAGCCTCAAGATCACCATCGATTTTGCCATCTTCAATTTGCCACAGGGGATCTCTCCCCATCCCGCCAAAAGCTGTAGGTCTGCGAAAGGCAGGTAAGCTCTCGATCGAGAGTGATGTGGACATTCCTTTCGTGCTTCTAACGGCTACAATCACTACCTCCCCTGTGGCTTTGCGTTCTGCTTCGGGTCGCAAGTATCCCTGGTCATCCAGCCAATCTTTTGGTATTTCTTCAATATCAATGTCAATGCCAAGTCTCACTCCCAAGAGTCGAGCACTACGCCCCACTTTAGGTTTACCGTTTGCTTCTGCCATGCCTCGATAGTAAAGTTTTATCACGCAACTGGAATGAACAACTCAATTTCAAGAGCATAGATCCAAAAGCCTTCAATTTATCTGGCGACTTCGCCTTGAACCAATAACCCCATTTCTAGATGTCTGCCCAATCCAGGAGCCGTTAAGTTGGCGCTACCCACATAAGCAGACAGCCCATCCGCCACACAAAATTTGGCATGGGAACCCAAGCGTTGGGCATCGGTCATGTTTTCCCTGGGCTGGAATAGGCGTAAACGTCCTTGAGCATTTTGGCTTAACCAAGTGGTATCCAGGGTTTGTAAGCCTTGACCTGTCCCCACCGACAGCCTAAGCGTGCTAACAATCCCGTTGCACACCGACCGTATAGAGTCTCTTCGTTGAGTTCGAGCGGTTATCTGCGGCGGGTGAACGGGGACGTTAGACTGTGCCAACTTTGCGGAGTTCGATCTGTCCGCCTTCAAAAATCTGCATCGTTAGCTGATAACCCTCCATCAGCGACATTCCAACAAGTGGTTCTGAATCAGCTTCATCTACTGAAATTGTGACCAGTGCCCCATCCCAAACGACAACTGCTTCGTAAACGTCGAAAACACATTCACTACCATCTCCAAGAATTGCTCGTCCTCGCCTTTTCTATGTCAAATGCAGTTGAGTGATTAGGTCGGGAGGCAGAGAAAGCCAGCCGTTAAAGCCTGTATCTACGATCGCATCTTGTGTGAAGACTTTGCTATCTGAGCGACGGATTGAGAGCGGAATGATAGGTTCAAATTCTGCATTGATTACTCCAGTAATCATGCATATCTCCGAGTACGTCCACCAAATCGACGGACATGACGAGAGCCAATGCGGACAATCCAGATTTGAGCATCAGGATGACGGGCTTCGAGGCGACCGCAGGCAGCAATTTCACTTGCATCAACTTCAAAGTCTCCGGTTTCGAGATCGATCGCCACTATCTTGCCCTGATTGCCTCCCTCGACTTGGGAACGCACCTGAGATTCGTAAATCTCATCGCCACGCCGAGCAAACTCTTCTTTGCTGTAGCGGGGTTGCCGTTGGTGAAACCTCTCCTCTGGAGAAACTGTCATCGGTTTGACCTCGATGCGATTTGACTCTCTCATTTTAGATTGAAGAGTTGATCATGCGGCTCAGCGCTTGCGTTGGGTTTCGCGATGCTCTACCCGAGCGACAAGATCTTAGCTGGACTTAAAGTGGGTGAAGTAAGTTGGCAAAGAGTTGTTGGGTTTTCTTCGTCAACCCAACCTACAGGCTATGTTATGCCGTCGCTTCAGCATTCAGTCTAGCAATCTCCGCAATCATTAGATAGGTGTGAATCACAGCTAGACGTGCCTCCTCAAGGGTCACATCATCATGAACACCTTTACAGGCTTTTTCATACACAGCATCTAATCTTGCTGCTAGATGTTCAATTTCTGCACTTAAAATTGCTTCTGTGCTTCCACTTTGAAGCCTTTGTTCCAAAAATGCAACTATTCTATTTTTATATTGCTCTTGACCGACTTTTCTGGCTTTACCTTTTCCATCTACATAATTATGCTCAGATGCAGGAAAAATTACATCTGCCAAAGACATTAAAAGGCGACGACAAGAAGTTAAGGCAGCCGACCTTGATTCAGCATCCTCTTCTCTCATACGTTCATTTATCGCAACTAATTTCTCAGCAGCTTCAGGACATTTTGCTCGGATAAAAGTATCAACATCCCTACGAGCTTGTTCAAAGATATCTTGTGCAACATCACCAAACTCAATAGCTAGGAAGCATTCTGTAGCATAGCTATGAATAGAACTTTTAAGAGCAGAGAGTAGCGAGGCATTCTGCTGATAGGCAGCCTTCGTGCTATTGAGCAAATTAGCTTGTTGTTTCATTAATTGTGCTGTAGCACTTGCAACTACAAAGTTTTCCGCTATAGCCGGGGGGTGATTTGCATTGAAACTGGACAAGGTTGCTTCATCTGCTTTACAACGGGCTTCTAGTGAGGGCAAACTCATTTTCCAATACCTGCCATCAGTTAAACGTCCTCCTGATTCTGCGTATCTCCTGCACGTACCAAGTTCTGAAAATAAAAACTTGTCAGGATAACCTTTGAGTTCAAAATCCAACCATTTCTGTGCGTCTGAATCTCTTAAAAGACGTGCAAGCTTTTTAGCCTTCATCAGATAGCGTTCGACTGGCAAGTCTTGGCTTTCCATTTCGCTCAGCAACTCTCTTACAGTAGAACGCGCCTCATCGATCCTCGAGCGAATATTACTACCGTTTCCGATCATTTCAATACCTTGTGTACATGCTTTACTACAGTCTAGATACGAATCTAGCAATAAGCTAAAGTTGACCTCCTTCCGAAACTCAAACCAATAACTTAAACCGTCATCTCGTCAAAAAATCTCAGTTTTGAATATTTAATATTGAAAGGGCACCTCGATTAATTGGTTTTCTAGCAATTTTCAGTCTCATAACAGTCTCATGGTCAATTGCTGGGCTTCGGCCAGCAAAATCTGCGGCGCATAGAGCGTCTAACCTGACTCAATACCCGATTTTGGGCAGATCTAT
>NZ_JBXBCF010000012.1:0-5822 GCF_056784235.1 Kovacikia sp. CALU 1929 | reverse complement strand
CTTATTGCCCGCCATCTAAGCGTAGTTTTTTGAGTTGAGTCTGCAAGTGTCGGCTGAGGTCTGCGTCGAAGATCTTTTCGTCAAAGAGTTGCCGTAGCCGTTCAATGTTCGCCACACTATTGTGTAAGTGTTGGCTAATTGCCGGATCCGTCCATCGACGACCCTCCTTGTTCGTATCGGGTTTAAGCAGTATCCGGGCCTGGTTCATTTTGTAAGCATGAACTTTGCCTGTTGTTGTCAGCCCCTACAACTCTTCTCGTTATTCATCACTCAGAGAGAAGATGTATTTCTTTTTGGCCATGAATCTCAAGTAAACGCGATGGCTTTAATTATCATCGAATTACCCCTAACAACAACGCTGACAGACTACTAGTTGTCTGCGGCGTAAGTTTAAAGACCAGTCTAGAGGTGTTGGGTGTTAGGTGTTAGGTGTTAGGGATGGTAGACAGATTTACGCCAAACTCTACTAGGGCAATTCTCAGGGAAGAAATTACCCAATAAATTTAGGATGGGCAAAGGGCTTTGCTCGTGCCCATTAGCTTCAGCTCTTGGCGATGGGCAAGCACGCTTTGCCCATTTTATGCTGGCTTAGAAACCCATAGTTTTTCGTGAGAAAAATCGCCAGTTCTCAATTTGGATGAGGTTTAAAAACTGAATAAGTGGTAAGCCTTCTGCTCTATCTCTAAAAATTTTTCTCTAATTTTGAACCAATTCACAACCAGTCCAGTCTAACCTCATCAAGTGTTCGCTTTGGTGGAATTCTACTCCAAAATAGCGGCAACTGGTAGTGGTGAAAGCCTCTGCCAGTAATCGTTCGAGCGATCGCAAGCAAAAAGATTTTGTGGGAGTTTCCGCAACATTAAACAAGGATCACCGTCTTTAAGTGTATTCCTGAGATAAATTTCATTGCTTGATTTGGTTCACAGTTCCCTAACAATCATTTACCTGGAGGTAATGTCATGAAACACAAGCTTCTAATGAGCCTATTCTTGGGCACCCATGCCAGCTTGTTAATTCCATTTATGTCAGCACCAGCCGTTGCCAGACCGACCAAACTAGATTTTCGCCGCCCTGTGCAGGTTCAGGTGATTGATCGGAGCCGCAGACCTGTTTTTAACCCACGGGCAAGGGGAAATGACTCAAATTTCAATCGGCGGATTAAGCCAGGAGCACGATTCGATAACAGTATCTTTAATCGAAGAAGCAACTTTGATAACGGCATTTCTAATCGAAGCAATAACAATGATTTCGATCAACCCCGGCGCGAGGTTGATGCCGATTCTGGACGCGGAAGGGGTGGTTTGATCCGTTTCTAAAGTTCACTGGTTAACAAGATGGTAGCGTTCCAGATCTGTTGTTTGCCTTCCGTAGGGGCAGTGCATTGCACTGCCCCTACCAGGCACCGACCACACATTTGAAACAACAACAACAACATAGCCTCCCCCAGTTCACTTTCAGCCGGGGGAGTTTTCTGCCAAACTTTTTTTTGAGACAATGAACACGCTTAAACACCTCCTGGCACCTTACCCAACGGATCAGTTTTTGTCACAGAACTGGACGCAACAAGCAGTTCATATTCCAGCGGATGATCGGCAAAAGTTTCGATCGCTGTTTTCCTGGGAAACGCTGAATTATTTACTAAATTTTCATCGAATTTCCTATCCCGCCCTTCGTTTTTCCCAAGATGGGAAATCGTTGCCGGGAGCAGATCGGCAGGATTGGCGCGATCGCCTGCAACAGGGTGCCACGATGATCATTGACAGCATCCATGAACTGGTCCCAGAAGTGGCTTCTCTGGCGACTGGCTTGCGGTATGAAACCGGACATCGAACTCAGGTTAATCTGTATTGTTCACCAGCAGAACAACAGGGATTTGACTGTCACTATGACACCCATGATGTGCTGATTTTGCAGATTGATGGAGAGAAAGAGTGGTTTGTCTTTGGCGAAACGGATCCCTACCCGGTGGCTGACATTCGATCGCCCGACCAGTTACCACCGGATGAACCGCCTTACGTAAAAGGGGTTCTAAAACCAGGTGATGTGCTTTATATTCCCCGTGGGCACTGGCATTATGCGATTTCACGCGATCGCCCCTCGCTCCATCTAACCCTGGGTATTGATTGTCAAACTGGACTCGACTGGCTCGATTGGGTTGTGGGTGAACTACATCACCAACCGGAATGGCGAGAAAGCCTGCCGCTCGTGGTAGAAGGGGATTCCCAGGCATTGCAACAACGGTTGGGCGGGTTGGGTGATCGGTTGAGCCAATACCTGTCACAGCCAGAAGTGACCCAAAAGTATGTTCAGGAATTAACGGGCAGAGAGCAATCGATCGCGCCCTTCTCCTTACCCTTTCAATTAGGATTTGACCTGTTTGAGTACGGGTTGGAGTCCCGGTTTAGCCGTCCTGCTGCCCAGCCTGTGCAAATTGAAGTATTAGACGATGACCACTATCAGATCACGATGGGTTCTAAGCAGGTGATACTCAAAGGCGTTTCTCTAGAACTGATTGAGAACCTGTTCAATCGCGATCGCTTTAGCATTTTGGAAATGGCAGACTGGGCACCAGATCTAGATGTAGAAGGAGATGTAGTGCCGTTGCTAACCCAACTGGTCACGGCTGGCGTACTCTTTGTAGAAAGCGATCTCGAAAACACCTGACACCTGGCACCTGACACCTAGCACCTATTCCCAAAAGTTTGCTCACTCTGCTCAACCAGCCAATGCCCAAAGTCGCTCAAAAACATTAGCAGTCCATCCCGATTAGCAGACGGTTGAACTGCCAGTTCCAGTGCCTTTCGCATCTGGGTTGCCTGTGCCGGGAAATGGCGCGAGAAACATTCATAGCAGGGGTAAAGGTCGCGGGTAAAGGTTCCTTCGGCTTCCATCACCAGTTCAAATCCAGTCCGCACCATCCGTCGCGTCACCCATCCACACCAGCCTTTGACCTCCTCGTCAAACCTGGGATGATCGAGTGGCAGTTGCCGCAAGGCTGACTGGGTTTCTGCCAGATCTTCTGCCAGATCAAAGGCATGAATCACCAGGGCAGTTCCCGGTTTAAATCGGGGTAATTCTGGCTGTAAGTTATGTCCATAGATACAAAGGCTCTGGGTCTGAAGGACGGCTGGCCAAAAGGATTCGGGTTTCTGGATTTCTGTATTGGAAAGAATCGCAATTTCAATCTTTTTACAAAATGGATGACGTTCTGTTAGCGATCTCGCCAGTGTATCACTCCATTCTTCACCCATTGCTTCAGCATCATTGTGAACAATCGCCAGACTATCCAAATCAGAGATTCCTATCATGGCACTACCACGGGGAACTGAACCCCGCAGATACAAACTGTGGAGGCGATCGCCCAATCCTTCCAGACAGCCATGCTTTAGATCACTGACTAACTCTAACCAGGGTGACTGAATTTTTTCCCAATTGCACTCATTGATGAGATAACCCTCTGCATCCGTTTCCAGTAATTTACCTAGCTTACGAATCGGACTTGTAGTATTTGAACTCATATGATCCGCTTCATCCGTTCTCTACCTGTTAAATCTCACCAACTTAGAAACCCACTTTTTCCAGCCATGCTTGCAGGTTGTTCAGGTCAAATTTTATGTGCAAAACCAACATTTCTACATTAGAGAAATTTCCTGATCACAAACAATTCCTGCCTGGGTATCTTAAGACTATTCGATTCAGAATCTGCAATTGAATTGCGATGGCTGTTACCACTTTATAAGCGGATGGTTGACAACACAAAATTAGTTTTAATGGTACAACCTGTGGGGCGTCAGGGTCTTATCTGGCAAACGATTCTGCGATCGCAGGGCATTTCTGTCATTTGGGAATCGGCAGATGTCAATATTCCCAATAGCATTACCTACCTTCAGTCATCCGGAGCGGTGCTACCCGATCTATTGCTGATCGATACCCGTGTACAGCCGATTAATCCCTATGCTATCTGCCGTTGGTGCCATAAACACTGTCCGGAGGTGAAAGTGGTTCTGGTCAATGGCGCACAGGAAAAAGTGACACCCTCTGAGCAGGGATGGGCACGTTGCCAGGGAGCCGCGGATTTGTTGCCCCGCTTCCGGGATGATCAGATGGCAAGCAGTGCCTATGAAAGAGCAAGACGAATCCTGGACTTGCTCGGTCAATCTAGCTTGGATAGTGGTGCGCTTGTCACTGCATTAATGCAAACCAGCAAACATCACAGTTCCAAAAAAACTGTGGCGAATCGCATTTCGATCGATCTAAATTATGCGATCGTCACATCGGGCGATAAATAAACATCCTGAATAGTATGGAATAGCTTAACCCCTTCTTCAAACGGACGCTGGAAGGTTTTGCGTCCCGAAATTAAGCCACACCCCCCGGCACGTTTGTTAATTACAGCCGTTCGCACAGCTTCAGCAAAATCATTTTTGCTGGAAGCACCGCCAGAGTTAATCAAGCCTGCCCGTCCGGCGTAGCAGTTCAACACCTGATAGCGGGTTAAATCAATCGGATGGTCGCTGGTCAAATCGCTATAGACACGCTTATCCGTTTTGCCGTAGCTTTCCCCGGTTGCCTGGGTGATCGCCCCATAACCATTATTTAATTCCGGCAGCTTTTGCTTAATAATGTCAGCTTCAATCGTGACCCCCAGGTGGTTTGCCTGCCCAGTCAGGTCGGCAGCCAGATGATAATCTTTGTCTTGCTTAAACGCATTGTTCCGCAAGTAGCACCAGAGAATCGTCACCATGCCCAATTCATGGGCGCGTTCAAAGGCATGGCTGATCTCTTGAATTTGCCGGGTGGATTCCGGTGAACCAAAATAAATCGTGGCACCCACAGCAACCGCGCCCAGGTTCCAGGCTTGTTCAACGGAAGCAAACAAAACCTGGTCAAACTGATTTGGAAACGTGAGCAGTTCGTTGTGGTTAAGTTTAACGATGAAGGGGATTTTATGGGCATACTTGCGGGAAACACTCCCCAATACGCCTAACGTAGTAGCAACGGCATTACAGCCCCCTTCGATCGCCAGTTTAATAATGTTTTCCCCATCAAAATAAATGGGATTGGGGGCAAAGGATGCAGCGGCTGAATGTTCAATACCCTGATCAACCGGCAGAATTGAAAGATAACCAGTATTTGCCAGTCGTCCGTGGGAGTATAGCTGCTGAAGATTTCGCAAAACTTGGGGATTGCGATCAGTTTGAACAAACACGCGATCGATAAAATCAGGTCCCGGCAAGTGGATCAAGTCTTTCGACACCTTTGCTTTGTAGTTCAGCAGATAATCTGCTTCGTCCCCCAGCCAGGATGCGATCGATTGAGGAGCCGTGAGTGTAGCGGTCATAGGAGTTTCTTTCCCCACAATGAAATGGAACTGTTATCTAAAACACAGTCAACTTCTGAGCCAGCCTCTATGCCAGAGCCACACTCCCATTCTAAGAACCATTTTCCGATCTGGTTGGGTTTTGGAGACGTTCAACGCTCTCTCTGACTTCTGGTTAAAACTTGCCAGATGATGAATGCTGTAAAACTCATATAGCCGAAAACTACCAGCCAGTCTTGCCAATTAGCCGGAAGTACAAGCGTGCTGTCCATTGAGGTTAGTCCTTAAAGAAGCGACAGATCAGTTCACCAGCACCATTCTTGTCAAACCGTACCGTGGTGCCATCCTGACGAACGCGCTGGTGATACCAATTTAAACAGTATTCAGGGCAGATAGGGCATCGAGAATAAATGCATACCCTGTGATGGAAGCAATTAGCTCAGGAGTTAACTGAGCAATCAGTTGATCAACTTTAAGTTGGAGTTGGTCGAGTGTTTTGAAG
>NZ_JBXBCF010000011.1:0-4598 GCF_056784235.1 Kovacikia sp. CALU 1929 | reverse complement strand
CTGAGCAGTTAGTGGAGGAGTATTTAGAGCATCATCGGAGTCCATCGAATCAGGAGCGCGATAACTTCCTACTTGAGTAGATTAACTTGGGCTTTCAGCCCTTTAGGAACCTATGCACTTTCAGTGCATAGTGGTTCAGTACAGGTTGTTCAACAGGATTTGGACGTGCTTTAACTGAAGCAGTTTTAGAGCGGGATGAAATTGTGGTTGCAACGGCTCGGCAACCTGGCAAGCTAAATGATTTAGTTCTGCAATACGGTGATCGCATTCTAGCGTTGCCTCTTGATGTGACTAAATCCTCCGATATTCAAACGGCTGTAAGTCAGGCGATTGCTACTTTTGGACAAATCGATGTGCTGGCTGGATACGGCGTATTTGGAGCAGTAGAAGAAGTGAGCGATGCCGATGTACGACAACAGTTTGGAACAAATGTATATGGTGCATTAAATGTCACTCGCGCTGTTTTACCTCATCTACGTCGCCAACGCTCAGGGCATATTCTTAATATCTCCTCTAGCGGTGGTTTTATTGGTTTTGCTGGAGCAGGTATTTACTGTGCTTCAAAATTCGCTTTAGAGGGCTGGTCAGAGGCATTGGCGAAGGAAGTTGCATCGTTAGGGATTCACGTCACGATCGTTGAACTGGGTGCCTTTCGGACAGCCTTTAATGGTACGCTCGTTTCTCCCAATCAATCGATCGACGATTATGCTTCTACCAGTGGACAGATGTTGCAGTGGCTCCAACAAATGAACGGACAACAGCCCGGTGATCCTTATAAGGCAGCGATCGCTATGATTCGGGCTGTAAACCATCCCAGTCCCCCACTCCGGCTAGTACTGGGAGCAGATACCCTGGAAGCGATTTATGCCAAGTTGCAGGCTGTGGAGCTAGATTTAAAGAACTGGAGAGATATTTCAATCAACACTGCTTTTGATGGGGCAGCAGTCAATGCGATCGGCGGGTAATAGCGTATGACGTAAATCGCAAAATACAGTTTGTGGAGTGGTGTGTAAAACATTTCGCACACCACTCCCATTTGCGAGTTATTGAGTATGTGTGACGATAGAATTACCAGGTTGGGGCAAGTGATTGAATCGTAGCTTTGGCATCTGCAAGTTCTTGATCTCGTAGAGTCGTATTGAGTCCGTTGGCACTAATTGCCTCAATGTCAGTGATACCAATGAAGCCAAAAATGGTTTTGAGATAAGGTTCCTGAAAGTTCACCTGATCATAGGCTGAGCCAGGGCGAAAATCGCTGCCGCGTGCCTGAACGAGGAGCATTTTTCGATCGCTCACTAAACCCTGAAATCCATTCGGAGTAGAAATAAACGTTCGTCTGGGACGCACGATGTAGTCAATGTAGGATTTGAGAACAGCCGGAATACTGAAGTTATACATGGGTGTAGACAATACATAGCGATCGGCTGCCAGAAACTCATCTACTAATTGATCAGAAAGAGCGATCGCTGCTGCTAACTCAGGTGTGTATTCATCGGCAGTGGTAAATTTTGCTGTCACCCAGGTTTCATCAATGTAAGGAACAGGGTTGAGTGCTAGATCCCGATGCGTTATCGTTGCGTCAGGATGATGCAATTTCCATTGTTCCAAAAATTCTCGTGCTAATGATCGAGAGTGTGAGCGTTCAAGTCGAGGACTGGTGTCAATATGTAATACGTGAGTCATAGGAAACCTTCACAGAATTGAATTGGGTTCAACGAATTAAGTTTGAAAAAGCCGAGTTCCTTGCAGTTGCAGAGAGGTAACTGCACCAACGATGAGAATACCGCCGAGGATTTGCAACACCGTTAAGGTTTGCCCAAACCAAAGCCACGCTAGGATTGCTGCCACAACAGGCTCTAAAGTGGCAACGATCACGGCTCGTTCGGCTTGCACCCGTTGAATGCTCCACAAAAACAACAGGTAAGGTAATAGATTGCCGACGATGCCCACGACCAACACTTTCAGAAGATGGTCAGGTTCAAGCAGGTTAAGTGGCAATCCTTGCGTAGACTGGTACGCCAACCAGAACAAACTGGCGATCGCATAGGTTTTCAGCAAAATTTCAATGGAACTACTGGTGTCGGATGGTTGTTTGCTTAAGATTTGTTCGCTGATGAGAATGTAAGCCGCAAAACAGATCGCCGTGGTTAAACCAATACCAATGCCAAACCAATTGACCTGATCCCAACGACTTTCTAGCAGGTTGGAAACCAGAACTACTCCTAGCATTGACAATCCCAATGCCCGCAGAACTGACTGGGGTAGAGCGCGACGAGTGACCAAGGCTGTCCACAGAATCACCAAAATGGGTGACGTAAAGAGCAACACGATCGCGATCGCAACGGGTAATTGTTGAATCGCAACGTAATCTGCGGCGACCAGAAAGACCAGGATCAGCCCTAAACAAAACTGTTTGAGACTCATAGGTTGAACCTGTCCACGTCCGCAAAAGCTGTAGAGGATTGCCAAACCCAAGGTTGCAATCATTGCACTGGCTCCTGCTAGCTCTAACGGATAGATACCCGCCCTAAACAAATCAAAGGCAACGTTAGCGGCGATCGCCCAACACAAAACAGTCAGGAGAATGGCAGCGAGTCCTGACAAATTTTGGGAAAAGCGAGTGGGCTTAACAGGAGGAATGTCTAGCATGGTGATGCCTCCAGAATGAGTGAGAGAGCGGAAATTCTGCTTTAAACGCTCAACATGCCGCATAGCGAATCAAGGAGAATTTGGCTAATACTGAACAAAATAATTACAGTTGAAGTAATTACATATGTAATTATTGCCAGATGTAACACCAATTAGTTACAATTGCAATAATTACAGTAGATAATAATTGTGTAGATTCGATGGCTCAGCTTGATTCGGCTCAGAATTCCCTCTGGAAGCTATTTCTGACGGCACATACTCGTCTGGTTGACCGAGTAGAGCAAGACTTTAAGCACGCGAATCTGCCACCATTTGAATGGTATGACGTGCTGATCGCATTAAAACAAGCTCCTGACCAACAACTACGACTAAGTGAATTGGCAGAGCAACTATTGGTGAATCGTACCAATGTGACTCGCCTAGCGGATCGCCTGGAAAATGCGGGATTGATTCAACGAAAAGTATGCAAAGACGATCGCCGAGGTGCATTTGCCGTTTTGACGAAAGCAGGACTGGAAATGCAGCAGAAAATGTGGACGGTCTATTCCCAAAGCATCAGTCAATACTTTGGTCGTCACTTGATCCAGAAAGATACGGTTGCTTTTACAAAAGCCTTGAACTCAATGCTGACAGCATTAGATGAGGAATCCTAGCAAAGTACTGATTTAACTTGCTCTGTAGGTTTTGGGTGTCATCCCAGTTAGCTGACGAAACTGTTTGCTGAGATGGCTATGGCTGTTGAATCCACATATTAATGCAATATCTGCGATAGAGCGATCGCCCTGTTTTAATAACTGCTTTGCTCGTTCTATCCGCTGCTGGAGTAGATATTGATAGGGTGTAATACCGATTGATTGTTTGAATCGGTGGCTGAAATGAGATTCGCTAATCGTCAGCAATGCAGCCAGATCAGTCAGCCTGATATCTTGATCGAGATGTTCGTTGATATATTCCACGACTTGCAGAATTTGACGTTCAGATACACCACGCTCATAAAAGACGAAATGAGATTTGGATGCAGCGTATTGTCTGAGCAAATGCACTGCCAAAAGATTAACCAGAGATTCAATATACAGTTTTCCGCCTAAGTTGTCTTGTTGAAGCTCAGCCAGTAGCATCATCCCGATCGCCTCCAGTTGAGGATCACGGGTCTGAAATTCCAGGCGTAATTCTAACGGGTCGGGTGTGGCGATTGTCTCTCTGGCAACGCTTTGAATGAACTGTGAGGCAATCCGAATTTGCAAACAACTGTCTTCACTCTCCCAACGTGCAAAGTGTGGAGTTTTGACAGGCGTGATCGAAACGTCGCCTTTTGAGTGCAATCCCACATAGGTTTTGCCTCCTTTGATTTGCAGCAAACGAACAGGACGGGGAGCCAGAGACAGACAAATAGCATGGTCGTCTGAAAAATGGTTGCGCTCCTCTCCGGGTGGGTGCTGAAATTGCTCAACCAAAATATTATCCCAACCTTGAGCTTGACTCGACAGGATGGGTAAGTAAGCTGTTTCATCTGAATGGGTGGGGACCCTTGCGGTATCTGCGAAGTAGCGTGACTTCATTCTGCAAACCCAATTCATCTAGTTTCAATTGTAATTACTTTTAGGGACTTGCACTCGGTAGTTCAAAAACTGATTGCAGGATTTTGATAGTTGTCCAGGAATCTGACAGTTGAGGATAAAGCGTTTCTCTAAGCTGAAATGGTGAATCCTCAGACGTGCTAATCCAAATGGCATCTAAACACGTTTATATCATTCATGGTTACAATGCCTCACCCCGTGACCACTGGTTTCCGTGGCTAAAGGAAAAATTAGACTTGTTGCGGAATAAGGGATAATCGAAAGGACTTCATCGAGTATGAGCCAGCATGATCAACCTCCATCGTGCGTTGAGTAACGACCGTCTGCTGCGTGCTCTGACAGGTCTAAATCGGCAAGCCTTTGATGAGCTAT
>NZ_JBXBCF010000010.1:0-4369 GCF_056784235.1 Kovacikia sp. CALU 1929 | reverse complement strand
GCGATCGGCTTTGCATGAATTGCACTTCTCGCAGGCGGTCACCACGTTGTCCCAGGTATGGGTTCCGCCTTTTGAGCGGGGAATGACGTGATCTAGCGTCAGACGCTTGGTGCTGCCGCAGTATTGACAGGTGTGGTTGTCGCGGCGGAAGACTTCCCGACGATTGACCGGAGGAACCTTCCAGTGCCGCTCTGGATTGCCACTGGTCAACCGGATATGATTTGGAATTTGTAGTACGACATTGGGAGAGCGTACTTCCCATTGCTGGGTGCTGCTGAACTCCAGGGCCTCTGCCTGTCCGGTCACGAGCAAAACGATCGCCCGTTTAAGGTTGATTCTCGCTAGGGGTAGGTAGTTCTTAGAGAACACCACCACCTGGTTCTGGAGTATGGGAATTTTCTGTCGCTGCTCAGTCTGCATGAGTTTTCTCCTCAAAAAATAACCCCCGCCTCTGAGTACCAGGAGCGGGGGTTGGGGAAGTTGATATGGGTTTCCCTATGTCGGTGTCAGGATTGCCCTGCACCTCCCGCTGCTAGTGAGTTGATCCGGATTGAGTCGTCCGGCGATGTTGCTATCAATACCTTCGCTGACGGATTTACCGCCGCTAAACCAATACGTCCCCTCAAACGCAAACAGCGCCGCTGCTCTACCCGAACAATGTTGGGGTCGAACATGGACGCTGGTTAAGGTGGCGAGGATGCGTATCATGGAAGGCTGTAGTATTTGTATTACAATTCTGGATGTCTACATACTACACTTGTAGTATTAGATTGTCCACCCTTGATTGAAATTTAGGATGTTCGGTTATGGATACACGCAAACGGGGTAGCACTTCGGAAATGCAGGTCACGAGTATCCGACTGGAACCTGAACTGAAGAAGCGATTGCGGGAGATTTCCGGTGAACAGGGCTATCAAACCCTGATACGGGAAGTCCTTTGGCAGTTTGTGGAGCAACAGCTGGGGGTGGATGAGGTGCGACCGTATTCAGCCGAAGATAGGCGATCGCCCTCTCAGCCCCCACTGTTATCCATGTCGGATATTCGAGCGACGTTTAGGGCAGTCTCTCAACAAGAAGAGCAATGTGCCATTACAGGGCAGCGTATTCAACCGCAGCAAGAGATGCTTTTAGGGTTAACAACAAACGGGGAAATTATTGCTCTCAGTATGGCGATCGCTAAATCGTGCTTTTGGTAATAGGCATTGAGCCGAGATACGTGTTAGCCTCTGCAAAGTCCTCAATTAAACATGCATCTTTCCCCACAATATCGGCGCTAGCAACAATGTCATATCCATCTAAACCCTCTGCTGAGCCTTGCGTAACGACCTTTGATGAGTTTGCGCAATTGGCGGATTATTCTCTGATGGATACCTTAAATGCCGATCCTGATGCCACGGTCGATGGTGATGATCACCGACCCCGCCAGGTTTTTTCTGGTCATTTCGTACCTGTGACACCCACGCCGCTTGCAGACCCAGAATATGTAGCTCATAGCCGCACTTTTTTTAAGGAACTTGGGTTGAGCGATGAGCTGGCGCTGAATGAAAAATTTCGCCGTGTATTTTCTGGTGACCTCTCTGCTGCCCATGAGCCAATGCGTCAGGTGGGCTGGGCGACGGGTTATGCCTTGTCGATTTATGGCACCGAATATACCCAACAATGTCCATTTGGTACGGGTAATGGTTATGGCGATGGTCGAGCGATATCTGTGTTTGAAGGAATCATCAATGGACAGCGCTGGGAAATGCAATTGAAAGGGGGTGGCCCAACACCTTATTGCCGGGGTGCCGACGGGCGCGCTGTCCTCCGGTCAAGTGTGCGTGAGTTTCTAGCGCAAGACTATATGCAGGCGTTAGGTGTGCCAACATCGCGCTCTTTGACACTGTATGTTTCTAAATCTGAGACCGTTACCCGGCCTTGGTATTCTCAAGACTCCGACTCGATTGACCCTGATGTTTTGGTGAACAATCCTGTGGCCATTTCAACTCGCGTTGCACCCTCCTTTTTGCGCGTTGGTCAGCTAGAGTTATTTGCCCGCCGCACTCGCAGCAATGCTCATCCAAAAGCATTAGAAGAGTTGAGCATGATAGTGTCGCACTTAATTGAGCGAGAGTACAAAAGCGACATTAATCAAAGCCTTGGTTTTGCCGATCAATTAGTTGAGTTGGCTAAGTTATTTCGCCAGCGTCTCACTTCACTGGTGGCTAATTGGCTACGGGTTGGTTATTGCCAGGGTAATTTTAACAGTGACAACTGCGCTGCTGGAGGCTTTACCCTAGACTATGGACCCTTTGGATTTTGTGAAAAATTTGACCCTTGGTTTCAACCTTGGACGGGTGGCGGCGAGCACTTTTCATTCTTCAATCAGCCCATCGCAGCAGAAGCAAATTATTTCATGTTTTGGAAAGCAGTGAGACTGCTACTTACAGAAGGTGCTGAAGCGTTAGAACAGTTCGACCAGGTAGGCCGTGGCTTTTCAGAAGCTATGCAAAAACAAATCCAAAAAATGTGGGCGGACAAACTTGGCTTGACTGAATATCACCCACAGCTATTTGAAAAATTAATGCAGTTAATGACTGACTCAGAGGTCGATTACACCATTTTCTTCCGCGAGTTATCCCATATACCAGATGATATCTCAGCATTGAAAAAAAGCTTCTACGTTAAAACTTCACCACAACTCGATGAACAATGGCAAGCTTGGCTGAAAAGCTGGCGCGACCTCGTCATTAACGACGGCAATTTGGCTGAAATATCAACAAAGATGAAACAGACGAACCCAAAATATACATGGCGAGAGTGGTTGATTGTCCCTGCTTACCAACAAGCCATGCAGGGTGACTACTCTTTAGTTAAAGAGTTGCAAGAAGTCCTTAGCTATCCATATGATGAGCAATCACAAGACGTAGAAGATAAATACTACCGTCTAAGACCTGAGGCGTTTTTTAGCACGGGTGGCGTGTCGCACTATAGCTGTTCATCTTGAATAGCTGCGTGACAAGCAACTGTTCAATACGAGCAGCTTTGTTCTTGAACAACTGCTGAAAGCCAGATTTGCAACGTTCCTTTCAGCAATTAATGTTCAACGTGTTGCATGAAGGATAGCAGGTGATTTGCAACAACTTGGGGTTGATCGAAGTGGGGCACATGTCCCGATTCCTCAATCCAAATGAGTTGACTGTCTGCGATCGCTCGCTGCCACCGAGTAGCATCAGCGGTTCCTAACACATCATCCGCTTTGCCCCACAGAATCAGCGTGGGATGGGTGACTTGAGCAATTCGATCGCTTAAATCCGCATACCCGCCACTTCTGGTAAAAGAGGCGATCGCCTCCCTCCACCCAGGCATCTCCTGATGGAGGAATGAGCAACGCAAAGCGTCAATCAGCGTTGGATGGACCATCGGTAGAACTGAAGCCGCCGCCAGGGTAGCGCGCTTACGGAAATTGCACTTATCTCTGTCAGACAATTCTAAGATTATTATCGTCACGCTCCGGAAATACAAACGGTTCAGGCATAATAAGAGTGCTTTTGGGGGCAAGGGCGGATGGGGCGATCGCTCAATGAAAAGTGCTGGGCGTGCAGTTTGTTGACGGCAGCCGAAGCTCGCAAACTTCATGATGATGGGCTTGGAGGCGATGGCTGTTGGCAGGAGGGGATTTGCCACAGTCGGCGGTCCTATTACCGAAAGGGTCGGAGCAGGGGAGCACGGAGATCGCCCCCGGTCGAAGAGATTGTGGTGCCGCTCCCTGAGATTCCCTTCGTGGTTCTGCACACCTATGTGGACAGACCTCGGCAAGCGAACGATGAGGTGGTGATCCACGCAATGTGTGCAGAGCTATGGATGGGCAGTCAGCCGGTGGCGATGACGCAGCCGCAACACACCTTTGGTCTACCGCCGCGAACCGTGAAGGAGTATGCCTGTCAATTGCTGAAGACGCTATACCAGCGGTACGGCAATGGGCGACGGAGTGGGTTTGAGCGGTTCGCCCGCGAGGAGCAGCATTCAGTGTCGCAGTGTCCCGTGTGCCCCTGCTCTTACCATGCAGGTCATTTGCGAGTGGGGGCACAGGGATGACGGAACAGTTGGAGTTGCCGCTGTGGGAGACGCTGAGAACGGCTCAAATGGTGCCGGAGCAGGTGGATTTTGAGGGGCTGCTGGCAGAGGTGGAGGAGGCGATCTCCCAGGTGCCCGAGTCGGAGCAGTTGCGGCTGGCAGGGGAAGCATTTCGGCGTTGCATAATGGGAATATGAAATCAGGGTGAAACCGATGCAATGTCCCGAATGTGGCTCAACTGACATCAGTAAGAACGGCAAGCAAAGAGGTAAACAAAATTACCTCTGCAAAACCTGTCGGCGGCAATTTATCG
>NZ_JBXBCF010000009.1:0-7002 GCF_056784235.1 Kovacikia sp. CALU 1929 | reverse complement strand
CGCGCTTCGTCGTGCGGCTCAAAAACAACATGAAAACCGAACTTGACCATCAACGGTATCGCGTTGTTTGGTTTTGTGACCTGGAGAGTCGAAGTGAGTTTCGCTTGGCGACAAATTTAGATCAGATGATCAATGAGGAGATTGGTGAAATCTATCGTAACCGCTGGTACATTGAACTGAGGTGGAAGTTCTTGAAAATGCATCTCAAAATCGACCGCATGATTTGTAAAAGCATTAACGGAGTGATGATTCACATCTACTTGGTACTGATTGCCTATTTGATTCTAGAGTTGATGGAAAGTCCTGCCTTTTATGGTCATCGTTTGTTGTATAAGTTTCGCTATTTACAATTAGAATTCAGTCGTCGTTGCTCCATCGTCCACTGGAGCTATGATTTCCTCCCAGAGGCACTTGTCCATTGAAGTGTCCACTGAAATATGAAGTTTTATATCTGGATTCAACACTTCTGGGTTTAGCAGTCTTGTAGCTGAGATAAAAACGGTGCCGATTTCCCCCTATCTTGAATCTTCGGGCAGCAGGCAGAGAAGATCACTAAATGTCTAAAAGCACAGGTGATCACTGTTAAAACATCCGCCTAAAGACACTTTATCATTTTATAACTAATTGGTTATACTATCAAGGTAAAGCTACAAAAATTGCGATCGCCTTGAGAGTCAATACTTGCATCATTGCACCAAGGTTTTTGCAATCCGCTCAATAATGGAGATCTCAGCTATGAAAACGAATGTAGGTTCCATCGATCGCCTGATCCGCTTACTGTTGGCTTCGGCATTATTCTATCTGGGACTGTTTCCTTACAACGGTACAGGCTTGGGGATTGGACTAGTGGTTGCGGGTGGCGTATTGATGGTTACAGCCCTGGTCGGCTTTTGCGGTCTTTATCGCCTCCTGGGCATTCATACCAGCCAGCCCAATGAGCAACTTTAAAGAGATTCACTCGTCAATTGTTAAAGAGGTTCTTCATGGACACTAGTCTTCCGATCGAAAGTCCATCCCTATCCCGGCGGCAACTTCTCAACTTCATCACTGGAGCCACCGTTGCTGCCACCGCAGGTTCTGCGCTCTACATGGCTGGCAAATTCTTCATTCCTCCAGTAGAAAAAACAGGGGTAGGGGGTGCCATGATAGCCAAAGATATCCTGGGTAATCCAATCCCAGCCGCACAAATCTTGGCAGAGGAGCCAGGAAGCCGCGCGCTGGTTGCAGGTCTAGGCGGCGAACCCACTTATTTAATCGTTAAGGCAGATCACACCCTAGACAGCATTGGGATACTGGATAACTGCACCCACCTGGGCTGCACCTTTCCCTGGAATCCAAACGATCAACAGTTCCAATGCCCCTGTCACGGTTCTCTCTATGCACCAGATGGGTCGGTAATAAGGGGTCCTGCTCCCCTCCCGCTTAAAATCTTCCATGTTGCCGTCATTGACAATAGCATTTTGATCTCACCGTGGACAGAAACCGATCCACGGACTGGGGAAAAGCCTTGGTGGGTCTAACAATGCCGCATCATCCATCAACCCTCTCAAACTCAACCAATCAGAAAGCTCATGAAAATTGCCGTATCCAGCCAAAATCAGACCACTGTAACTGGACATCTCGGACATTGTCAAAAATTCTGGATTTATGATGCAGACAATGCCACTATTCAAAACAAAGAACTGCTACAACTCTCTAAAGACCAGAGCTTTCATGAGAGTTCCCCTAAAGATCCGCATCCCCTGGATTTTGTACAAATTTTGATTAGCGGTAGCATGGGGCGTGGATTAGCACGTCGTTTGGAATCTAAGGGGATTCAGCCCATTATCACCCCTGAAACTGACCCAGATACAGCCATTACCACCTATCTTGCAGGTTCTCTCGCCATTCTGTCTCCAGAAGAAGTTGAACATCACCATCACCACGAAGATGGACATATCCATGAGGGTGAGTGCGGGTGCAATCAGGAATAAGTTCCTGTCAAAAATACTGCACCTATACTATTACAGGGAAATCCATGTGGGGAAGTGCGATTACAGCATACTTGCACTATTTGAGCTTCATGCTAGCGTTTGGGGCGTTGGTGGTTGAGAGTCAAACGCTGCTGAAAAAAGATCTCAGTTTGGCAGATGCCTGGAGAGTAGTCACAGCAGATGCCATTTACGGCTTATCGGCAACCACAATTCTGATTACAGGGATTCTAAGAGTCATCTACTTTGGTAAAGGAACTGCTTACTACCTCAGTAGCCCAGTTTTTTACACCAAAGTCGGGATTTTTATCCTGGTGAGTTTGCTGTCGCTCTATCCCACCGTTTCGTTTGTCTCATGGGTGAAGGGCTTGCGAGATAGCGAACCACCCAGTTTAGAGTTACCGCAAGTGCAACGGCTTTCCTGGTTCATTAGAGCGGAGATCATCGGGTTTGCCCTCATTCCCTTGTTCGCCGCATTTTTAGCACGGGGAATGCGACTTTTTTAATCTCTACATAAAGGCTGACAAGAATCAGCGATCAAAATTGCGGCGAGGAGTATCCTTTCAGACGAAGCGATCGCCCAATTTATCGAGGAGGATGTTCACTATTTTGATTTGACTACTTTTGGCTTGGGTATTGGTAAGCTACCGGGTGCGATCGAATTTTATTCTCGGCATCCGATGGTCATTTGTGGCACAGAAGAAGCTAAAAGATTCTTGGCTCAGACATTGTTTTGCAAGGGTGTAGGGGATGTTGTTTTTGGTGTTTGTGTCGTATGAATTGTACTAGTGTTGCAAACACTAAATTTTGCAACATGGGGGTTTGGGGGCTTCGCCTCCCAAGAAGGGGTTCCACCCCTTCACCCCTTCAAAACTTTTTGTTTACTGTACTAGGATCAAGGATTAAGCACTTGCAGGTGAGATGGATGTGGCTTCCTTCCCTTTGTTGACAGCTAGTGCAGCGACTTCGCGGTCAATAAAAAACAACCCCTGTCCGTCTGTGCCAATCAGTTTGATTTTGTCGAGAATACTCTTAAACAAAAACTCTTCCTGGTGTTGTTCTGCGACATACCATTGGAGAAATTGTAGGGTGGAATAATCGGGTTCTGTATTTGCCAGATGAACTAGCTCGTTGATTTTGGTAGTGATGCACTGTTCATGGATGTAAATCTTTTCAAACATCTCCTGTAATGAGTTAAATTCCCTCGGCGGTGCGTCCATGCCACCCACAATAGCGAATGCCCCCGTCTCTTGCAGATAGCTGATCAAACGACGCATGTGCATCATTTCTTCATCGGCATGTTGGCTCAGAAAGGTGGCACAGCCATCTAGCGCTTTGTAGGCGCACCAAGAACTCATTTGCAAATAAAGGTGAGACGAAACCATTTCCAGGTTGATTTGTTCATTCAACCGATCAATCATCGCTTGGGATAGCATGGTAACGTCCTTTTTATGACTTAATTACTATTAAACTATATGACGAGAACCCCAGGGCAGAGAATTTAGATTCTTGATCTAGAACCGGAATTCACCCACTCATACAGTTCCAAACTCTCCGGCGCACAGCTATGGCAGCCACCACATTGTTTGAGTGCCAGTTTACGAACTCGCCCCTTGCGAATCAGCAAATTGAGCATGTCTCGCAGAGCATCCGCATCGGTTTGAAACTGACGGGCAAGTTCCTCCAGAGACGTTTGGGGATGGGTACGGAGATAGGATTGCAGTTGTTGCAGAATCATGGGGAGTGGGGAATAGGGTGTGGGAATGGATAAGGGAATGAGAGGATATTGCATCCCCTGTCACCCCATCCGTCTGATTATTGATTAGTCAATATTCTCGGACGGCTGGAACTCTTTGGTGGAAGGCGACGACGATCGCTGAACCATTTCAATCCCACCAGAGTTGCGGACATGAATAAGGATAGACCCACCAACCAGGCGATCGCACTGCCGGGATGTTGGTTAAACGTCATGAATTGGTAGTAAAACACGGACACCCAGTACGCCAGTCCAGTGGTCCAGGCTCCGACGAAGGCAGTCCAGCCCAGGTTGGTTTCACGGTAGACCGCTGCCGTGGCGGAGACACAGGGGAAGTAGAGCAGCACAAAGAGCAGGAAGGAGATCGCCGCAGTCTTGCTCCCAAATCGAGTTGCCATTTGCCCAAAGGTGGTGTAGTGAATCTCCTGGGCTTCAGCGGCGGCTTGTTGATCGCCAGTATCATTCAGAACGCTAAGTCCGATCGGATCAAGTACCTGATTCGTCAGGTCTGCCAGGTTCGCGGGAATGCTAGCAAAGGCTGCTCCAATCCCGCCCCAAAAATCAAACGGTTCTGCTTCATCGCTGGCTCCAGAGGACTGCTCTGCCAGTTGAGTATAGAGGGAATCCATTGTGCCAACCATCACTTCCTTGGCGAACACCCCGGTCATTAATCCCACCGTAGCGGGCCAATTTTCCTGCTGAATCCCCATTGGCGTGAAAACGGGGGTAATGGTACGGCTGAAGGCACTCAGGATCGAATCCTGACTATCCTGTTTGCCAAAGGAACCATCGACTCCAACCGCGTTGATTAATCCCAAGATCAGCACCATGAACACAATCATCCGTCCGGCTTTGGTAATAAATGCCTTCAACCGATCCCAGGCGCGAATCAGGACACCTTTAACCGTGGGAATATGATAGGGTGGCAACTCCATGATAAAGGGAGCCGCATCACCCCGGAATAGAGTCCGCTTCATTACCAGTCCAGTAAAGACCGCTGCCAAAAGACCCAGGATGTAGAGTAGGAAAACGATGTTCTGACCGTTGATAGGGAAAAATGCCGCCACAAACAGGGCATAGACGGGCAGACGGGCACCACAGGACATAAACGGGTTCATCAGGATGGTCATGAGGCGATCGCGCCGATTTTCGAGCGTCCGGGTCGCCATAATGCCAGGAATATTGCAACCAAAACCCACCATCATTGGGACAAAGGATTTACCCGGAAGCCCAATAAACCGCATCAGCCGATCCATGACAAACGCTGCCCGTGCCAGGTAGCCAGAGTCTTCCAGAATTGCTAGGAAGATAAATAGAAAACCAATTTGCGGGATGAACGTAGCGGTGGTTTGAATCCCGCCACCGACCCCATCTGCTAACAATCCGATCAACCATCCGGGAGCATTAACTTGCCCCAATAGATGAGCCGTTCCGCCAACAAAAATGGTGCCCACGCCAATATCAAAGAAATCAATAAAAGCACCACCCAAATTGATGGCAACGAGAAACATCAAATACATCACTACTAAAAAGATGGGAATCCCCAGCCAGCGGTTTAGCACTACCCGATCGATGCGATCGGATAGCGTTTGTCTCACCAAATTAGTTCGTTCGGTAACACCCTGAATAAGGTGCCGAATCCAGGTGTAGCGACTGTCTGCAATCAATAAATCCGTATCTTCTCCCAGCGTTTGATGAATGCGGTGACGATGCTCGGCGATGCGGTGGAGGATAGTCTGTCCCAGATCTGGGAGGTGGCGATCGTCGTACTGCAACAGATTCAACGCAAACCAGCGGACATGGGCAGGATTGGCGATCGCCTGAGCTTCCAGCGATGGCATTAAATCCGTCAGTGCCTCTTCAATCACCGGGGGATAGGCAACATAAGTGTGGGGAATTGTGAGATGGGTCAAAGCCTGATGCACCACCTCTTTTAACTGCGGCATTCCTTTTCCGGTATGGGCACAGAGGGGAATCACCGGACATCCCAATCGTTTGGATAATAGCTGGGAATCAATGCGAATTTCCCGTTTTTCCGCCAGATCCATCATATTGAGGGCAATGATCATCGGCACACCCATTTCCAGGATCTGCGTGGTGAGATAGAGGTTTCGCTCCAGGTTAGAAGCATCCACGATGTTGACAACCACAGCCGCCGTACCAGACAGCAGGTAATCTCGTGCTACCAGTTCATCCAGTCCAGTCGTGGTTTCTTCCGCATCCACTGAATAAACACCGGGCAAATCAACGACCGTCACTAGCTGACCGTGAGCGCGATAGCTACCTTCTTTGCGCTCGACTGTCACACCCGGCCAGTTTCCCACCCGCTGATTGGCTCCAGTCAGGGCATTAAACAGGGTGGTTTTGCCACAATTGGGATTGCCCACCAATCCGATTGTTGCTTGTGTCATGACTGTCCTCCAGCGATAGGTACGACAATCAGGGCATCGGCTTCATCTTTTCGCAGACTCAGGTGAAAGTCACGCACTTCAATTTCAGTCGGATCGCCCAGGGGTGCATGGCGCGTGACGCGCAACTCCGTACCGGGCGTTAACCCCATTGCCAGTAGCTTGCGCTTATAGTCTCGCGTGGTCGGTTCATAGCCGATGATTCGTAACGCTGAGCCGATCGCCACATCTCGCAGTTTGACAGGGGAAATATCAGGGGTGGTTTGCATGGTTTTTATGGTTGTCGTCGGAATCGGTTGAGGAACCTCTATGGGTTGGTCTGTATTAATGACTTGAATTCGTTGTGCCATCTCTGTACCCAAGCCCAAGCGATGATCTTGCAGTGACACGATCACCGAACCTGTTGCCGTGCTACTAATCACCTCCAGCACTGTACCCGGTAGCAATCCCATTGCCATCAAGCGGTTATTCGATTCACCACAGTTGAGAGAGACAATACGGACGCGATCGCCCACCTGCATCGTGGACAGTGGAACAACTCTGGCGTTGAGGGAATTCTCTGGCACATCTAGTGGCAAGTCTGCCTGAACAGATGGCTCGACGACCGCATCGCTGACATACAGAAACCCCTGCCAACGGTTGGGTTGCAGGTCAGCCATCCAATGATTGACTAGATTATCCCCACTATTCATGATCTTTCCCCACAAAGATAGTCAACTGAAATCTATTTTCAATTATCTTATACCAATTTAAATTGAGTAGAAGGCAAATGATTTAGACTGAGAAGTAGTGTTTCAGACTCAGCCAATGGTGGGTGTTACCTCAATCGAAGTGAAGGAAAGTTTGGATGATTTAGCTTTGCAGTTAC
>NZ_JBXBCF010000008.1:0-1366 GCF_056784235.1 Kovacikia sp. CALU 1929 | reverse complement strand
ACGAGTGCCATAGATAATCTCGCGCCGATAGCGGACTTCAGTTTCACCATGGCTGAAGGTGCGGGTGAACTTCTCCCAAGGTTCTGCCGTTACCTCTTGGTCTTGCGGTAACCAGACCCCGTGATTCGAGCGAATCGCAACAATGTAAGGCAACTTGAGCGAAACCAGCGTTGAAATAAAGTTACACTCACTCTCACCATCCAAACTATCGGCTAACACCAGCTCAAACTGGAATCCCATTGCCATCAACTCACGCATCATCGTGGCAGCGATTTGCGGTTTCGTCTGGTAGACCTCTCCGGGCTTGAGCCGTTCTCTCGGCTTGTACACCTCAAAGCACAACGGTAAAATCATGCCCTTAAATAACCCGTAAGCGGTGACCACCACAATGCCATTCTCTCGTTTGCCGACATTGCCGATGTATTGTCGTTTCACATAATCCGTACTGTCTCCTTTTTTGCAATCTCCGGTCTCATCAATTAGCAGGACCATCGCTTGTTTCTGAGTCAATTCCAAGATTAGATTTAAGCGACGCTGCCGCAGCCGCCTCACTGACCAGGGAGACTCCGTTAACAAGTTGTGTAAGCCTTGTTCATTGTCTAATCCAACTGCTTTGGCAATGGCTGGCAAAGTCTTGCGTTTGAGATCTGAAATCATCCCGATATGCAGATATTTGAACCCTTCAAAGCTCCGCACCTCTGGGAATAAGTCAGCATACAGCTCACAATACTCATCGACGAATCGGAGCGTTGGACGAGCTTCACGCGGCGTAACCATACCCTTCAAATTAGCAACAGGAACATAATCTCTATTCTAACTATTCCTCGCTAGAAGGATGGAAGAGGGATATCCCTCATGTGTCACTCTAGTTAAAGTAAAATCCAGGCAAAACGCTGAAAGTCTTTCACCTTCTGCTGTCTGGCATATACGCTTCATTGTCAAAGGTTTTGAAATATCGGAAATAAGCTGTATATGCTAGGACTCAAGCCGTATAGGAGCTTCAGCATTTTTGACTAGATTTGCTTTCTCGAAAGTGATTCAAGAGGGATATTAGCCGTGAAAACAACTCAACTGCTGTTGCCCGTGTGTCGGGTCATCCCAACCATCAATGTCCAACACAATGTCTGTCGGTGCCTGCGGATATTGCCTGATAAAGCCATCAACCATACGGCTTCGCATCCGCGGACTTCCCGTTTACTGATGGGGTTCTCCAGGCGAGTGATGGTCGGTAGAAGCGGTTGATCACATTCTGCGGTTTGCTCAGTCAGGGGATTGGTTAGTGCGCCAACGGCTGGCAGAGGCACTGGGCAATATGCCTACACCCAAGAGCATTTCGGCTCTGAAATATTTGAAAAAGGACAACCAC
>NZ_JBXBCF010000007.1:0-24713 GCF_056784235.1 Kovacikia sp. CALU 1929 | reverse complement strand
CTGGCAATTCATAACATCTCGAAAAAATGGACGATGCCGATTCGAGATTGGAAAGCAGCTTTAAATCGTTTTGCCATTGAATTTGAAGGGAGGTTTCCGATGTGATATTCCTCTCTTGACACAAACTACTTTACAAACTCCAACATATAGCTACAGAACGGCTTAGGACACTTTCGCTAGTCCCATCGCAACAAGGATTTACAGCCATTTTCACTTGTGTGAGCCATACTCACATTCATCCACACTCATACCCACCCACTCATCTACCCATCCACCGGCAACTGTGGTTTACTCATCTGAAAATCGCTGTAAGCTCCTCGTCCTGACAGATATCGCTACAGCTACATCTGCTCCGTTAATCTGTCCTCTATGGTATCTGTCCCGTATATATACGGGTGGATCCTCTCTCCCTTACATAACCTCAGTTTTTGCTGGGCGTGACTTAGGTGATTTAACGCTGGTCTGAGTGGCTTCCTTTTTGACATCCTGGAGCTATCGGGCATCTATCCAGTGGTTATGCGTCAAATCACAATTTTTCTATCCATCATCATGTTGATGATCGCTGCGGCAGAACCTGCGATCGCAACCAGAAAGGGAGTACCGGGACGCCGGGTGGGGGGTGGAACTCGCTGGACTGCACCTCGTATTCAACCAAAGTCCTCCCCTCAAACCAGGCTGAGTGCGTTAGCGTTTGCATCCAGAAATAATCTGCCGATCAACTTGAAGTTTAAGGCAATGTTTGGCTAGTAATCTGCCAAGCAGATTTTGAAGGGTTTGCAAACCTTCCAAAACCCCACAAATTGGTTTCTGGATTTAGCTTATCAGACAAAGTTCCTGGACTTAATCCCACGGCATTCTAGGTAAGCGATCTAAAGTAGCGACGTAACGTTCCTCGTTAAAAACTTTGTTCTCTTTAATCATGGTGTTCATTTCGTTTAGCAAAGCACAGGCAATCAGGCGCTTTGCTTCATCGGATGAGTGCCCTTCTGCAAGCAGGCGATCGTAGGTCTGCTTGGTTTCTGGGGGCGTTAAGTCTCGCAGTTGGTTTTCAACAACCTCCAGAATCGCGGCTCTTGCGCTAAGGTTTGGAGTAGGGTAGGAACCCTCTTTGGGAAAGAATTGCATTTTGGATCTTTCAGATATCGTGGATTTGCGTAACTAACGATCGCTCTGCTCCTCTGCCCTCCTTCTCCTCAGCCCCTCTAACAGCCAGGAACTACTTCTCCTAGCATCCGCTTGGCTATCCCTATCCTACCGACACGAGCGACTTGCTATTGATCAACACTCCCGGCTCTCGTTGTATGGGTAAAACATCCATCACATCCATTTGGGAGCAATATTTCAGGTCTTCATCGCAGCCCAGCCGCAGGAGACGTTTGCCATGACTGGCATGGCGCATCAGGTCGAGCAAATTATCCTGCCACTCTTGGTAGAGGGCGATCGCCCCTATCACTTCGTCATTTTCTGTTAAATCTTCCAGGGAACAACCCAGTTCTTTCTGTAGCTGGTGGGCGATCGCCCCGGCACAGACTGTATCTTCCAGGGAAAAGCTACCTTCCCAACCCGACCCAACAATCCACACGGTTTCTGGCTTGTGGTGAAGCAAATGTTGAACAACGGCTTGCCGGTTAATCAGGGCACCTGCCAATACTGTGGGCGCGGTCTGCACACACTGCAATGCCCGGGTACCATTCGTGGTGCTGATAAATAGGCGTTTGCCGCCAACCTTTTCGGGTGTGCAGTCGAGGGGAGAGTTGCCAAAATCAAACCCATCGACTTTGGAACCACCCCGTTCGCCTGCTCGAATCCGTTTATCCTGTGACCACCCTTCGCTAATTTGCAACAGTTGATCGAGGTCGCTAAAAACTTGAACCGCTTCAGCCCCAGCGGACAGGGCAGTCACAATCGTACTGGTAGCGCGGAGTACATCAATGGCGATCGCGCAATTTGCCACTGTGGTTTCTGGAGTCAGTTCAGGCGTATAAAAAACGGACAATTTCATAGGTAGGAAGGGTGCAAAGAATCAATTTTGAACCGTAGGCTGCAACCGGGCGATGCTAATATTCTGCAAACGCTTAACATTACTGAATCATACTTGAGAGCTTTGACCATTTTCTTAACAAAGCAGAATCTAAGCCGAGTTATCGTTGATTCCACCACTTCACCTGCCCACCGCAGGTAACGAGTTGAAATCTAAGATTGCTTTCCCTTCCGATTCCTCCTTAAAATACTGCAATTGGGAATCGATTCATAGACCAAATATTGATCATCATTGATCCGCCTGACCTGTTCGCCCCGGAGGACCCATGACCCATCGCCCCATCATCCTTGGTATCGTTGGCGACAGCGCTGCCGGTAAAACTACGTTGACGAAAGGAATTGCCCAATTTTTGGGTCCAGAAAATGTCACGGTTATCTGTACTGATGATTACCATCGCTACGATCGCAAGCAACGTGCCGAGTTGGGGATTACTGCGCTCCATCCAGACTGCAACCATCTGGATATCATGCAGCAGCATTTATCATTGCTCCGAACCGGGCAGCCTATTCTGAAACCAATTTATAGCCACAAGAGCGGGACGTTTGACGCTCCAGAATATATCAAGCCCAGCCAGTTTGTGATCGTTGAGGGGTTATTAGGGTACTCGACCCGTGCCGCCCGTGATTGCTATGACGTGAAAGTGTACCTGGCTCCCCCTGAATCGTTGAGAGCGAAGTGGAAGGTCAAGCGCGATACGCAAAAGCGTGGCTATACCGAGGAACAGGTATTAGCAGAAATGGCAAAGCGTGAACCCGATTCTGATCAATTTATCCGGCCTCAACGGCAGTGGGCAGACCTGGTAGTGTCCTTTTACCCACCTGAAGAGATTTCTGATGAGAACAACAGCCATCTGAATGTGCGCCTCATTCTCAGACCCAACATTCCCCACCCCGATTTAACTCAGGTGGTTTGTCCAAATTCTCAATACTCCAATGCCGCCATTCGGTTAGGGCTGGATCGGGATATGGGCAAGCCTGTGGATGTTCTAGAAATTGATGGTCATGCGACCAGCGATCAGGTTTCTGAGCTAGAGCACTTCATCTGTGGTGACATTCCCCACCTGTTAAATGTCTGTAATCGGGAGATGAACCCAGAGCTGGGTAAGGTCACTGGCACCACTGGGGAAACCCTCCAAAGCTATCCGCTGGCACTCACCCAGCTTCTGGTGGCGTTTCACATGCTAAAAGCGATGCAGGGGCACGTTTGAGGTGAGGGGTGGGGAGTTGTTAGTTGTTGGTTGTTAGAGGGTGGAAAGTCAGTCGTCGGTAGCTATTGGTCATTGGTCATTGTCAACTCCAAACTCTCAACCTTCAACTTCCATCCTTCATCCTTCATCCTTCCCAACGGAGAGGGGGGGATTCGAACCCCCGGTGCCTTTCGGCACGCTCGATTTCAAGTCGAGTGCATTCGACCACTCTGCCACCTCTCCAGGTATGTAAAATCAGGCATTTGATGGATTGAGCATCCTCATTGCTTGATTCTCATAGTCAAGCCATTGACTATGGCTTTAACTACTCTTCTGATTCTATAGGCATTTCAGGCAAAGTTGCTCTATCGAAAAAAACTGCTGACTTTATCTTCCTTTCTAGCCGCGTTTTCAGCTTCTATAGCCTTATCCCAATTATCGAATGGGGAATACCTCGATTCACCACTCTCGTTATCGAGAATGGCTATGCCTGTTTTCTGCTCCTTCCAGATGCCGAGGAGTTAGAATCCTTTGCTCAGTTGAAAGCTTGTGAAGTTGCATGGAAATTTATTTTTTATCACAATTTTAGCCCAAGTATAAATGAGACCTCTTCAAGCTGAAATGTGACCACATTGAACGTTTTGCGGCAACTCAGTATTGAGAGCTAACAGATAATTAGTCTAAGCAGCCTAACGGTTCAAATCAGCGGCGGCAAGTAACTTTAAACATCAACACCATAGATTGTCAACCGTCTGCTGCATTTGAATGGTTAGACACTTTCAACATGCTCCAGCAAACTTATAGACTTCAGATAAAACATTTTTGCCTTAATTGTTTTCCGCCTTAATTGTTAATTAAGCCATGCTTATCTAACATTTTCAATCTATAATTTCTCATCACCTCATATAAATAACTAGGTCTGAGCGAATACTCTTTCTTAAAAAAGATCATGACATTAAGATTGATAAGATAAGGAAACAACACTAACAGCAGAAAAGTCCAAGGTTCTAATTGTCCCCATCCATCTTGGATGATAAATTTTGTTGACCAACCAACTACAAATAGAACTAAAATTGCATAAACAATGAGTACAAAACGTGCAAATTCGCTGGCTAATGTATTGATCAATTTCTTGGTTTCAGTAATTTTTAATTGATCGGCTCTTTCTTGATGTTCTGTTTTAACGATAGTTCCTATTGTATATTGACTCTCAGCTATGGAGACATAAAAGTAATCTCCCCTATCAAGAGATAAATTGTGAATTAGCTCTCTTTCGTCATACAAACGTTGCGGTAGACGAAGCTCAAAAACGTAAATATTCTTCACTCTTTTCTTTAGAAAAATAATATATACATCTATTAAATATTCCTTCAAAACACCAGATACATCAAATATGCAATTCTCCTTAATAAGCTCGCCTAGCACATCATCTAATTCGTCGTAGATAATGCACTGAACATCAATCCTTTGTCCAGAAATTTCTAGATAGCGTAGTTGATCATATTTTTCAAGACTGATTGGCCTTCTATCCCATTTTTTGCTTTTTGGATCAACATATAGATATTCAGATATTTGTAAACACTCAAGCTGTTCTTTGATCTTGTCTTTCACAGCTACAAGGTCTTTCTCATTTTTTGACTTTTGTCCCCTATCTTTAACAATGCCTAAAAGGACTACTTTGGAAATACTAAAATGCTTTATACAATAACCAATAATGTTGATGTATAAATCAGGTCGATCAGAGGTAACAAAAATATACAACTCTCCAGTTTGTGAATTCATTTTTACTTTATCCCTTCAATCATATTCTTACCATAAAGCTTTGCCAGGTGAAGATTCCAAATTGCTTTGGGAAGATTCTCTGAAACACCACAACTCATAGTATTACCTGTTCTTGTAAAAAATCTACTTCTAACACCTTCTAAAAGTATTTCTTCTTCCAAGGAAGAATAACTTATTAAGATGTCATCACCACCCAAAATAATAATTTCAACACCTTTTGCTCTTAGAAACTCTCCTATTTCAGTCAAGGCAATTTGTATGTTTTTAGACAATTTAGATGCTTCCTCGATTTGTCCTTCTGTTAGTAGTATTTCTATAGTTGAGCCAATATTGTCTCCATCAAAAAAAGCGTACATTCCTTTTGTTTCCTTTTTGCTTTTATCTTTTACACCATTATGGCTCAGGAAATGTAAACGATTTTGAAATAAACTTGACGTAATTTTCTATTCTCTGGTGCTGCTGTCTAACTATTAAATCATTGGATTCTTTCCTGATAATACCCTTGATGAGAGGATTATCAGGACGTTTTCCATATATCTTCAAAAATCGAGCATTATCAGGATTCTTTCCGTATAACACTCTGTTAACGCTGTAATCACTGCTTTCGTTTGTATAAGGGCATTCCCCATCCTACCCACCATAGCCCGTCTCAATGGGATGCACCTGACTGAAACGAGCTACGGCTATATCAGGACGAATTCCGTATATTCTCGACGACGATGCGTGGGGCGATCGCAGTATTTTCAACCTGAAGCCTAAAATCTGATCCGATGCTTCAAAAAACACCTGGAACCATGGGTGGCTGGTTACCCTGCTTTTTGTAGAAGTCGCTCACTATCCCGGTTAAAGAATCGGGAAGGTAGAAATGCTTCCACATAGTGGAAAAAAAGTCTCCGGTTTCATAGGGTTACGCCAAAAAATAAGTTTATGGGCTGGTGGGTTGCTGGGTAGCGTCGAAGCAAATTTCCCTGCTATTCTCTTTGGCGCTGCTGAGGCAGCTATTTTAGTCCTTGTGTGCAGTCGCTTTTTAACAAACCATAATGTCCGGGATTGGTGATGTAAAGCGACTGTTGCTTTTGTTGGAGTCGTCCCCTTGAGTAGATAAAAAAAGTTGACAAAGAACCATGCCTATATTCTCAGATTGTGCCCCAAAGGCTGAACAAGTATTTGAGTACTCACCGCAGAACCCAGTATTTATAGGCGTTGCAGAAAACTAACGACTCAAATCACTTGCTGCTGGCTTTGTACTCAATTCAGCAATTCTGTATCAAACGCATCTGTCTATAATATAGAGTATAATTCTGTTTGCTCTGAACAAAGTTGAAAAATAATTACGATCGCTGCGTCTATTGTTATAAAATGCTAATTTAGATACAGAATTGATTATTGGCAAAAAAGTGCTAATTTAAATACAGAATTGAATTTCGGATTCTGCTGGGAGCTATCCCTAATCAGATGCTCCCAGCTTCCATAAAAAAACAATCAAACAAACGATTGAGTGTTCCCCTTCAAATCAGTTTTGAAGTCATTGTGAGGCAACTTTTGAGTACAGCTCTGATGACTTAGGATCTGGTTGAGAATACTTTGAAACACTGATTATATAAGCATTTGAGTTGAGTACAAGGAATACTACTCCCCTACTCAAAAAATACTCATACCCCCTACGAAAAATACTCGCACCCCAACCCTACAAAAAAATTGAGTGCCGACTCAGTTTAAGTTTGAGGGCTTGAGTACAGGCTAATGAATTCAATAACTCTTACCGGGGCTGGCTGAACCGGGCTGGTTTTGAGTGGCTGTTATAACTCTCACAACGCCAATCACTCAACTCTCTAAACCAGAAACACAAGCTCTTCCAACCAAACTCTTTCACCCAAACATAGAGATTTCGGTTTCTTGGTCAGAGATACGAAGAGAAGACGACGAAACTGCACCACTCTCTGTCCATAAAGTCGAAATGAAGTCGCTTTGCTACAGCATTAACAAGTCGCTCCCCAGTGGACGAAACAGAACTTTTAACCTGCATTGGTAGGTTGTCTAGCACCAGTGACTTCAACCGCCTTTTTAGAAGCATGGAGCAACCGTCTTTCTTGGTGGCGCTGTCCACTTACCCCTGCCGAAATTCAATGACACCACCACCTTCAGAACTGCTTTCCCCTCCGACATCACAGCCTGCTACTGATATCTTCATCACCAAAAATACGGTGACTCAGAAAGCGAGTGATAGCTGTGGTTGTAGCAGCAATACCAGTGCAGCCCCCAGCTTTGATCAAAAAATGCTCGATCGCATTTCAAAGCATCCCTGCTACAGCGAAGAAGCGCATCATCACTATGCCCGGATGCACGTTGCGGTCGCACCTGCTTGCAACATTCAATGCAACTTCTGCAATCGGAAGTATGACTGTGCGAATGAAAGCCGCCCTGGTGTGGTGAGTGAGTTGTTGACTCCCGAAGAAGCGGCGCACAAGGTGCTGGTGATTGCAGGCAAAATTCCTCAAATGACAGTATTAGGAATTGCGGGTCCTGGTGATCCGCTGGCAAATCCTGAAAAGACGTTTCGCACCTTTGAGTTAATTGCGGATAAAGCACCCGATATCAAGCTTTGCCTCTCTACCAATGGGCTGATGCTGCCGGATTACGTCGATCGCATCAAAGCCCTGAATGTGGATCACGTCACCATCACCATTAACATGGTAGACCCCGAAATTGGCACCAAAATCTATCCCTGGGTACACTACCGCCGCAAGCGCTATAAAGGGCTGGAAGCCGCACGGATTCTCCATGAACGGCAGATGGAAGGCTTGCAAGCACTCAAAGAAGCCGACATTCTCTGCAAAGTGAACTCAGTGATGATTCCCGGCATTAATGATGAGCACTTGGTCGAAGTCGATCACGAAATCCGCAAACGAGGTGCTTTTCTGCACAACATCATGCCGTTGATTTCGGCTCCAGAACACGGTACCCACTTTGGTCTAACCGGACAGCGCGGACCCACGCCTAAAGAGCTGAAGAAGCTGCAAGATGAGTGCGCCGACAGCAACATGAAAATGATGCGTCACTGCCGCCAATGCCGTGCAGATGCGGTCGGCTTACTGGGTGAAGACCGCAGCCAGGAATTTACCAAAGACAAGTTTATGGAGATGCCAGAACAGTACGATTTGGAACTGCGTCAGGAAGTTCATGCGGGCATTGAGCAATTCAAAGAAGAAATCAAGCTGGCAAAAGCCAAAGTTAAGCCCAGTGAGCGCATCAAGAACAGTCCCAAAATCCTGGTGGCAGTGGCAACCAAAGGCGGCGGGATTGTCAACCAGCACTTTGGACACGCCAAGGAATTCCAAATTTTTGAAGTGGATGCCAACGAAGCGAAATTTGTGGGGCATCGCAAGATTGACCAATACTGCCATGGCGGTTATGGCGAAGATGCCACGCTGGAGTATGTGATCAAAGCGATCGCAGATTGCAAAGCGGTTCTCGTTTCCAAAGTGGGTGAATGTCCCAAAGCAGAACTACGAGAAGCGGGACTGCAAGTGGTGGAAGCCTACGACGTGATTGAGAAGGTAGCAAGAGAGTTCTACGACCAGCACGTTCAACTACAAACCTCTACCTCTGTGGGAGTCAACCCATGAGCGCAGTCATTTATCTCGATAACAACGCGACGACCCAAGTTGATCCAGCCGTGGTGGAAACCATTCTGCCCTATCTCACAGAGCATTACGGCAATCCATCTTCTATGCACACCTTTGGTGGCAAGGTGGGAAAGGCTTTGAAGCAGGCACGAGTTCAGGTTGCCTCCCTGCTAGGGGCTGAAGAGTCTGAAATCATCTTCACTAGTTGTGGGACAGAAGGCAACAACACTGCCATCCGTGCCGCGATCGCGGCTCAACCCGATCGCAAACACCTGATCACCACCCAAGTTGAACACGCCTGTGTCTTAAACCTGTTCAAACAGCTCGAAAAACAGGGCTACACCGTCACATACCTTTCGGTAGACCGTCAGGGTCAATTAGACCTGATGGAGCTAGAAGCGGCGATTACGGGCAATACAGCACTGGTTTCCATGATGTATGCCAACAATGAAACGGGTACGGTGTTCCCAGTCGAGCAAGCAGGCGCGATCGCAAAAGAATACGGAGCGACTTTTCATGTGGATGCGGTGCAGGTTGCTGGAAAGTTGCCCCTGGACATGAAAAGCAGCACCATCGATTTGATGACCATCTCCGGGCACAAACTGCACGCTCCTAAAGGGGTCGGTGCCCTGTTTGTCAGAAGGGGCTTCCGCTTCCGTCCCCTGCTGATTGGTGGACATCAGGAACGAGGACGCAGAGCCGGAACGGAGAATGTGGCTGGCATTGTTGGTTTGGGCAAAGCCGCAGAACTGGCGCAACTCCATCTTGCTGATGGGGCAACTGAGAAAAAACTCCGTGACCGATTAGAGAAAGGATTGTTAGCGATTTCTCATACGGAAATCAATGGCGATCGCAAACATCGCTTGCCCAACACCACCAACATCGGCTTCAAATACATCGAAGGCGAGGCAATCCTACTCTCTTTAGATCAATACGGCATCTGTGCCTCCTCCGGTTCCGCCTGTACCTCCGGCTCTTTAGAACCGTCGCATGTTCTACGAGCGATGGGCTTGCCTTATACCATTCTGCATGGCTCTATCCGATTTAGCCTTTCTCGCTACACAACCGACGCGGATGTCGATCGTGTCCTGGAAGTCATGCCTGGGATTGTCGAACGCCTCCGTGCGCTTTCACCATTTAACAATGACCAAGCTGAATGGCTGCAAGACCGTGAAGAAGCATTGGTAGGCAAAGCCTAAGTTTTGAGTTTTGAGCTTGGAAATTAACTCAGCACTCAACACTCTTAACTCAACACTCCTCACTCCTTACTCATAACTGGTAACCGCCATGTGGGACTACACCGAGAAAGTACTAGACCTGTTCTATAACCCCAAGAATCAAGGCGCGATCGACGATCTAAAGGAATCTGATATTGCTGTGGTCTTTGGTGAAGTGGGCAGTATTGCGTGTGGTGATGCGCTAAGACTGCACCTCAAGATTGATGTTCCAACAGACAAAATTTTGGATGCTCGGTTTCAAACCTTTGGCTGCACCAGCGCGATCGCCTCTTCCTCAGCCCTGACCGAAATCATCAAAGGCATCACCCTGGATGAAGCATTGAATGTGAGTAATCGGGACATTGCCAATTACTTAGGCGGCTTGCCAGAAGAAAAGATGCACTGTTCCGTGATGGGGCAGGAAGCATTGGAAGCGGCAATTTACAAATACCGTGGCATTGAAATTGACCATCACGATGATGATGATGGCGCACTGCTCTGTAGTTGCTTTGGTGTGAGTGAAAACAGAATCCGCCGCATTGTCATTGAAAATAATTTGACTACGGTAGAGCAGGTTACCAGTTACGTCAAAGCAGGTGGTGGTTGTAGCACCTGTGCGGTAGAAATTGAGGATCTGATCGCAACCATCCAGCAGGAGAAAGAACTGACGGTTGCCAGAGTGGCGGCAGAAATTGCAGCGACTCAAGCCCAGAAGCGTCCCCTCACAACGGTTCAAAAAATCAGCCTGATTCAAGCTGTGCTGCAAGATGTGCGCCCGATCTTAATTGCTGATGGTGGCGATGTCGAACTCTACGACGTAGAAGGTGATGTGGTCAAAGTGTTGCTGAAAGGTGCCTGTGGCTCCTGTGAAAGCAGCACCGCGACGCTCAAAAACGCGATCGAAGTGCGGTTACGAGAACGTGTTTTACCCAACCTGGTGGTTGAAGCAGTGACATGACCCCAAAAATCTTTAAGGTTTCCCCCGTTGGGAGATCGCCCCCAACTGCGATCGATTCCAACTCCCTAACCCAGTCATCTACCCTATTCCATCAAATTCCTGATGATGGCTGGTTACTAAGCACCCACCCCTTATCACTCCAAAGGAGATCATTCCATGACTGACGAAAGCATTAGACAGATAGCCTTCTATGGCAAAGGTGGAATTGGCAAATCCACCACCTCACAAAACACGATCGCAGGTATGGCTGAACTGGGTCAGCGCGTCATGATCGTTGGTTGCGACCCCAAAGCTGACTCCACTCGCTTGATGCTGCACAGCAAAGCCCAAACCAGCGTTTTGCAACTCGCTGCTGAACGTGGTGCAGTTGAAGATGTAGAACTGCAAGAAGTGTTGTTGACCGGTTATCGCGATGTCCTTTGCGTGGAGTCCGGTGGTCCTGAACCCGGTGTGGGTTGCGCGGGGCGAGGCATCATCACTGCCATCAACTTCCTGGAAGAAGAAGGTGCCTATGAAAACCTCGACTTCGTATCCTACGACGTATTGGGCGACGTGGTTTGCGGCGGTTTCGCCATGCCCATCCGGGAAGGCAAAGCCCAAGAAATCTACATCGTCACCTCCGGTGAAATGATGGCAATGTATGCCGCTAACAACATTGCTAGAGGCGTTCTCAAATACGCTCACTCTGGCGGCGTCCGTTTAGGTGGTTTGATTTGCAACAGCCGTAAATGCGATCGAGAACTCGAACTGATCGAAACCCTGGCGAAGCGGCTCAATACCCAAATGTTGCACTTCGTTCCTCGCGATAACATCGTTCAACACGCTGAATTGCGTCGCATGACGGTGATTGAATATGCACCTGATAGCCAACAGGCAGCAGAGTATCGCACTCTCGCTAAAAAGATCGTTGACAACAAGAATCTCACCATCCCGACCCCAATCACCATGGATGAACTGGAAGATCTGTTGGTCGAATTTGGCATCCTGGGCGGCGAAGAAGAGTACGAAAAGGCAATCAAAGAAGGCACCAAGGCTCCTGCTGGCGTTGCCTAATTGTGCAGTGAGGTGATGGCGTGGTGGGTGGATGGGATGTTCACCCTCCCACTCCCCCACGCTCCCACTCCCCCACGCTCCACTCCCCCACTCCATCCTTTACCTAGTGAGGCAGATATGACCCCTCCCGAATCCGCTACTCTCGACGCGCTCGCCCCTACAGAAGACGCGATCGCTCCCAATGAAGAACTCACAACCGCTGATAAAAAAGCCCTGATCAAAGAAGTTCTGGAAGTCTATCCTGACAAAGCCAAGAAAAAACGGGAAAAGCACCTGAGCGTGTTTGAAGAAGGCAAATCTGATTGCGGTGTGAAGTCCAACATCAAATCTGTTCCCGGGTCCATGACCACTCGTGGCTGTGCCTATGCCGGATCAAAAGGTGTAGTCTGGGGACCCATCAAGGACATGATCCACATCAGTCATGGTCCTGTGGGCTGCGGCTACTACTCCTGGTCAGGTCGCCGCAACTATTATATCGGCACTACCGGCATTGATTCCTTTGGCACGATGGATTTCACCTCCGACTTCCAAGAACGAGACATTGTCTTTGGCGGTGACAAAAAACTTGCCAAATTGATTACCGAATTGGATGAACTATTTCCCCTCAACCGAGGCGTTTCTATTCAATCAGAATGTCCGGTTGGTTTAATTGGAGATGACATTGAAGCCGTTGCCAAAAAAGCTTCCAAAGAGATCGGCAAAACGGTGGTGCCGGTTCGTTGCGAAGGCTTCCGGGGTGTTTCCCAATCCCTCGGACACCACATCGCCAACGATGCTGTGCGCGACTGGGTATTTCCGCAATACGACAAGGCAAAGAAAGCGGGTAACGTTCCTGATGGGACTGAATATGATGTTGCCATCATCGGTGACTACAACATCGGTGGTGATGCTTGGTCCAGCCGAATCCTCTTAGAAGAAATTGGCTTGCGGGTCGTGGCTCAATGGTCAGGGGATGGCACTCTGCACGAAATGATCCACACGCCATCCGTGAAGTTGAACCTGGTGCACTGCTATCGATCGATGAACTATATCTGCCGCCATATGGAAGAAACCTACGGGACTCCCTGGCTGGAATACAACTTCTTCGGTCCAACACAGATTGCGGAGTCGTTGAGAGCGATCGCCGCTAAATTCGACGAAACCATCCAGGCTAAAGCGGAAGAAGTGATTGCCAAGTACGAAGCTCAAACCCAGGCAGTGATTGCCAAATACCGTCCTCGCTTAGAGGGCAAAACCGTTGCTCTGATGGTCGGGGGTCTGCGTCCTCGCCACGTTGTTCCTGCTTTCTACGATTTAGGTATGAAACTCATCGGCACAGGCTATGAGTTTGGACACAATGACGACTACAAACGCACCACGCAATACATCGAAGACGGCACGCTGATCTATGACGATGTTTCTGCCTATGAGTTTGAGGAATTCATTAAAGAACTGAAGCCCGACCTGGTAGCTTCTGGCATCAAAGAGAAGTATGTCTTCCAAAAAATGGCGCTTCCCTTCCGTCAGATGCACTCCTGGGACTACTCCGGTCCTTACCACGGTTACGACGGCTTTGCCATCTTCGCCCGCGATATGGATCTTGCCCTCAACAGCCCCACCTGGAGCCTGATTGGTGCGCCGTGGAAAAAAGATTAGTCATTTGTTCTTGATCATTTGTCCTTTGCATTGCCATTCGCTTTAAGGACAAATGATCAAGCACTCATCACCAATACAAGTGACCAATGACGAATGACCAATGACAAACAGGAGAAACCATCATGGCTCAGAACAATATCGATAACATCAAAGACCACGCTGAATTATTTCACCAGGACGAGTATCAGCAACTGTTTGCTGCAAAGAAAGAGTTTGAAGGCGGACATGATCCCGACTTAGTGGCTCAAACGGCTGAGTGGACGAAAACCTGGGAATACCGGGAGAAAAACTTTGCCCGAGAAGCACTAACTGTTAACCCTGCAAAAGCCTGTCAGCCCCTCGGTGCTATCCTTGCAGCCGTTGGATTTGAAGGCACCTTACCCTTCGTGCATGGTTCTCAAGGATGCGTGTCATACTTTCGATCGCACTTTACCCGCCACTTTAAAGAACCTTTCTCGGCGGTTTCCTCCTCCATGACCGAAGATGCTGCCGTCTTCGGTGGACAAAACAACTTGATTGACGGTTTGGCAAATAGCTACAACCTCTATAAGCCCAAAATGATTGCCGTCTGCACCACCTGCATGGCGGAAGTGATTGGAGATGACCTGCAAGCCTTCATCACCAACGCCAAGACTGCTGGGTCAGTGCCGCAAGAGTTCCCGGTGCCCTATGCCCACACGCCTAGCTTTGTCGGTTCCCACATTACGGGCTACGACAACATGATCAAGGGCATTCTGACCAACTTGACCAAAGACCAGAAAGCAGAAACGAGCAACGGCAAGATCAACTTCATTCCTGGCTTTGAAACCTACATTGGCAACTTGCGAGAAATCAAGCGAATTGCGTCTCTGGTCGGTGTGGATTACACCCTGCTGGCAGATAACTCCGATTATTTGGATTCACCCAATGATGGGCACTACCACATATATCAAGGGGGCACTACCCTGGAAGATGCAGCGGATTCTATTAATGCCAAAGCGACGATCGCCTTTCAGGCATACTCCACAGTCAAAACCCGTGAGTACATCGAAAAAGATTGGCAGCAGCCTACGTCGGTGGTTCGTCCTGTGGGCATTCGTGGCACCGATGAGTTCCTGATCAAGCTCTCGGCATTGACTGGCAAACCCATTCCCAAAGAACTGGAAGATGAGCGGGGTCGCGCAGTGGATGCCTTAACGGATTCCCAGGCATGGCTGCACGGTAAGAAAGTGGCGCTATATGGCGATCCTGACCTGGTGATCGGACTGGTGCAATTCCTTCTGGAAATTGGTGCAGAACCCGTTCACATCCTCGTCAGCAACAGCAACAATGATTTTGAAGCTGAACTGCGGGCACTGTTGGATTCCAGTCCCTTTGGTGCAGGCGCAACCATCTGGGGTGGTAAGGATCTGTGGCATCTGCGATCGCTCCTTTTCACTGAACCTGTGGATCTGTTGATCGGTAACTCCTACGGTAAATACCTGTGGCGTGATACCAAGACTCCTCTAGTGCGGATTGGCTACCCCATCTTCGATCGCCACCACCTGCACCGCTACAGCACCTACGGCTATCAGGGTGCCATCAATCTACTCAACTGGATCGTGAACACCCTGCTGGATGAACTCGATCGCAACACCATTATCCCCGCGAAAACCGACATCTCCTATGACCTGATTCGCTGAACAACTTCCTCCCTCTTACGGGCGGGTTTATGAATTCACACATCCGTCGAGTCGATCGCCTAAATAAACCCGCCCTTCCCTCAACCCCTATCCTGCTATGGCTACTCTCACTCCTCCAAACCAGCCGACTTCTACTCTCTCTCGCACAGATATTCTCACTCCCATTCGTCACTGGATCGATCGCATTGATGTTCGTTCCCCACGCCTCGCCCACTTAATTTGCACACTCGTTCCCTGTACCTGTCCCTTTGCACATAAGTTCACCCTGTTTGGGTACGGTTTCCACACGCCCCCACTGTGTGAACTCAATCCCTTCTACAACGAATTCGTCTTTCTCCGGTTTCGTGCCCTCAGCTATCTCTCAGAGGTTTGCGGCGAGAACGTTGAAAAGTACATCTGCTAAACCGTTAGACCTCCGATTTCTTTAAGAAATCGGAGGTCTGAGAAACCCACTCCCCACTCCCCTTCCTCCCATGAAACTCACTCAAGGCAAAATCAACGAACTTCTGAGCGAGTCCGCCTGTGAACATAACCACAAGAAAGAAGGCAAAGGTAAAAACAAGTCCTGCACCCAGGTCGCCCAGCCGGGAGCCGCTCAGGGAGGCTGTGCCTTTGATGGCGCGATGATTGCCCTGGTGCCCATTACAGATGCGGCTCATTTGGTTCATGGACCGATCGCCTGTGCGGGAAATTCCTGGGGTGCTCGGGGCAGCCTCTCTTCCGGTTCCACGCTCTACAAGATGGGCTTCACCACTGACCTGAACGAAAACGATATCATCTTTGGCGGCGAGAAAAAGCTCTACAAGGCAATTCTGGAAGTCAACGAGCGCTACAGTCCGGCAGCAGTATTTGTTTACTCCACCTGCGTTACAGCCTTAATCGGTGATGATCTGGATGCGGTTTGTCAGAAAGCGGCTGAGAAAATAGGAACCCCGGTCATTCCTGTCCATTCTCCCGGTTTCATTGGCAGTAAGAACCTGGGTAATCGAGTCGGCGGTGAAAGCTTGCTGGAGTATGTGGTGGGTACTCGTGAGCCAGAAATCACCACACCTTACGACATCAACTTGATTGGTGAATACAACATTGCGGGTGAACTGTGGGGTGTATTGCCGTTGTTCAAGAAATTAGGAATTCGCGTCCTGGCACAAATCACGGGTGATGGACGTTACAACGATATTGCCTGCTCCCATCGCGCCAAGCTCAACGTGATGATTTGCTCCAAAGCGTTGATCAACATGGCACGCAAGATGGACGAACGCTACGGCATTCCCTACATTGAAGAATCTTTCTACGGTGTGGCTGATATGAACCGCTGTTTGCGGAACATCGCCGCCAAGATTGGGGATGCCAATCTACAACAGCGGGTTGAACAATTAATCGCAGAAGAAACCAGCAAGTTAGACACGGCTTTAGCACCCTATCGAGCACGGCTAAAAGGCAAGCGTGTCGTGCTTTACACAGGCGGAGTGAAAAGTTGGTCGATCATCTCTGCGGCAAAAGATCTAGGGATGGAAGTATGCGCTACCAGCACCAAAAAAAGCACCGAAGAAGACAAAGCTCGCATCAAGGAATTGTTGGGTCAAGACGGCATCATGATGGAAAAAGGCAATGCCCAGGAACTCCTGCGGGTGATTGCTCAGACCAAAGCGGACATGCTGATTGCGGGTGGGCGCAATCAATACACTGCCCTCAAAGCAAAAATTCCCTTTCTCGATATTAATCAGGAACGGCATCATCCCTATGCAGGCTATATCGGCATGGTGGAAATGGCACGGGAGCTAGAAGAAGCCTTGTACAGCCCAGTCTGGGCACAAGTTCGCAAACCAGCCCCTTGGGAACCGGAGGTGATCTAATGGCAACCATCACAACACCAAGAAAGTCTGTTGCAGTCAATCCACTCAAGCAAAGCCAACCGTTGGGAGCAGCACTAGCCTTTCTTGGCTTAAAGGGCATCATGCCTCTGTTCCACGGCTCACAAGGCTGTACTGCCTTTGCCAAGGTCATGCTGGTGCGTCACTTTCGGGAAGCCATTCCGCTATCGACCACAGCCATGACGGAAGTGAGTACGATTTTGGGTGGTGAAGAGAATGTGGAACAAGCTATCCTCACGCTGGTGGAAAAGTCGAAACCAGCCATTATTGGGCTTTGCACCACGGGCTTAACCGAGACGCGCGGTGACGATATGGCAGGCATTCTGAAAAATATTCGCCAGCGCCATCCCGAACTCCACGACTTACCGATAGTCTTCGTCTCTACACCCGACTTTAGAGGTGCATTACAGGATGGATTTGCGGCAACAGTGGAAAGCATCGTCAAAGAGTTGCCCCGATCTGGTGAAACCCGTCCCAACCAAATCACGCTGCTCGTCAGTTCAGCCTTTGCCCCAGGGGATGTACAGGAAATTAAGGAGATTGTCGCAGCCTTTGGCTTGACCGCGATCGCCGTTCCCGACTTGTCACTCTCACTGGATGGGCACCTGGACGACTCGTACAGCACCGTGACCAATGGCGGCACCACCTTAGCCGAACTGCGGGAAGTTGGCAGTTCCGTTTACACCCTGGCGCTGGGGGAAAGTATGCGAAGTGCAGCGGTTGCATTAGAGTCCCAGTTCGACATTCCCTACGAAGTGTTTCCCAGCCTCAGCAACCTGGATGCGATCGACAGTTTTCTAGAAGGACTGGCAGACCTGAGTGGATCACCTGTTCCGGCTAAATACCGTCGCCAGCGGGCGCAACTGCAAGATGCCATGCTGGATACCCACTTCTTCTTTGGGCGCAAGCAGGTGTCCCTGGCAATGGAACCCGATCTGCTCTGGTCAACGATTCACTTTTTGCAAAGCATGGGTGCTGAGATTCAGGCAGCCGTTACCACAACTAAGTCTCCCTTACTGGAGAGTCTGCCTATGGAAACGGTGACGATCGGGGATTTAGAAGACTTTGAGCAACTGGCGGCTGGATCTGATCTGTTGATTGGAAATTCCAATGTCGCCACAATTGCGCGTCGTCTCCACCTTCCCCTTTACCGGATGGGCTTTCCCATCTTCGATCGCTTGGGCAATGGTCAACGCTGCACGGTCAGCTATCGCGGCATGATGCAACTGCTGTTTGACCTGGGTAATTTGTTTTTGGAACAGGAGGAAACCCACGCGAAGCACTGAGAAGTTTTGAGTTTTGAGTGGCAATTACCTGTAGGGGTGGGTTTAGCAAGTCGATTGTTTGTCTTACGCTAACGCAAAAACAAAACCCACCCCTACAAACAGACAACATGAGGAGGAATTCCAATGAAAATAGCCTTCACGACTGGCGACAACATTCACATCAATGCTCACTTTGGCTCAGCAAAGAAGATTGATGTTTACGAAGTGGATCAAACCCGGTATGAATTTGTTGAAACGCTGCGGTTTGATGGAAACCTCAATGAAGATGGCAACGAGGATAAGCTACTACCCAAAATTAAAGCACTTCACGATTGCACGATCGTCTACGTTTCAACCATTGGCGGTAGTGCTGCGGCACGCTTGATTAAACAAAAAATTACCCCCATCAAAGCCCAGTCCGAAGAACAAGAAATCACTGATGTTTTGACCAAACTGGTGCAAACCTTGAACGGCAATCCCCCACCCTGGCTCAGAAAAGCGCTCCTCCAACGTAGCCCCGCTCTCGATGAACTCGATCAACTGGATGACATTAAGGAAGAAGTAACCGTATGACAACCACCAACGTACCCACTCCTACTGAAACAACGATCAGTCCCTTTTTGAAAGCGATCACCCAACAAATTCGCGCCAATGATGCCTACGGCACCTACCGCAACTGGTCCGATGAACTCCTGCTGAAGCCCTATGTGGTTACTAAAGCGCAAAAGCGCGCAATCTCGGTAGAGGGTGAGGTAGACCCAATTACCAAAGGGCGGATTCTGGCATTTTATCGGGCGATCGCCCACCGCATTGAAGCAGAAACCGGGCTGCTCTGCCAGGTTGTGATTGATTTGAGCCATGAAGGGTTTGGCTGGGCACTGGTCTTTTCTGGTCGGTTGCTGGTGGTTTCCAAAACCCTGCGTGATGCTCAGCGGTTTGGGTTTGATTCGCTGGAAAAGCTAGAAGCGGAAGGCTCAAAAATCATCGAATCCGGTATCAAATTGGCAAATCGCTTCCCCGAAGTCGGCAGGCTTTAGTAATTAACACTAAGACCTCCGAGGTCTCTAAGACCTCGGAGGTCTGAATAGGAGGTTTCATGGTTCAAACAACCGAAAGCACAACCATTGAGGAACTCAAAACCCAAATTAAGCGCTTAAACAGCAAAGCCGGACAAATGAAAATGGATCTTCACGATCTGGCAGAAGGCTTACCCACCGACTATGAACACTTGATCGACGCTGCCACCAAGACTTACCAGGTCTATCAGCAGATTAATGACCTTAAGACCCAGCTAAAACAATTGGAGCAAAAAGCATGAGTGGAACCTTAGCTGAATTTAAGCAACTGGTAAATACCGAAGAGTACCTTGAATTCTTCAAGCTTCCCTACGATCCCCAGTTCGTCAATGTGAATCGGCTGCATATTCTGCAAAAGTTCTCTTCTTTCATCAAAACCATTGATTTAGAAACTTCAGACTTGAGTGAACCAGAGAAGCTTGAACGGTATAAAGCCGCTCTCCAGAAGGCATACGATACCTTCATCACCTCTTCGCCACTCAACGAAAAGCTGTTTAAGGTGTTCAACGACAAACCTCAAAATGTGGTTTTGCTCTCAGAGATTGGCTCTGATTAATGCCGTTTACTCAAAACCCTAAATTTGATTGAGGAGAACCCAACGTGCAAATTTTGACCCCGATTGAACTAGAGCGTTATCGTCGCCAAATAATGTTGCCTGGGTTTGGTGAAGAGTCACAGCAACGGTTAAAGGACGCAACAGTGCTGGTGACTGGAGTCGGTGGCTTAGGGGCAACGGCAGCACTTTATCTGGCAGTAGCTGGAGTCGGTCGGTTGATTCTCCTGCGCGGTGGTGAACTGCGGTTGGATGACATGAACCGTCAGATTTTGATGACCCACGACTGGGTCGGCAAACCGCGAGTATTCAAGGCGAAAGAGACGCTGGAGGCAATCAACCCAGACGTGCAAGTTGATGCCATCTGTGAGTATGTGACACCTAAAAACGTAGATACGCTGGTGCAAAAGGCTGATATCGTTCTGGACTGCGCCCACAATTTCATTGAGCGAGATTTGCTGAACGCTGCCTGTGTGCGATGGGGAAAACCGATGGTGGAAGCGGCAATGAGTGATATGGAAGCGTATCTGACCACGATCGTTCCCGGTTTAACGCCCTGTCTCTCTTGCATTTTCCCTGAGAAGCCCGATTGGGATAAGCGTGGTTTTGGCGTGTTGGGAGCGGTTTCGGGAACGCTGGCGTGTCTCACGGCATTGGAAGCCATTAAGCTGATTACAGGCTTGGGCACTCCATTGCTGTCTCAACTGCTGACGATGGATTTGAACCACGCCGAGTTTGCCAAACGTCATCCTTACCACGATCCCAATTGTCCTGTGTGTGGTGAGAAAAGCCGCCGGCTTGAAGGTACAGCAATGGAGGAAGAGCAATGCTGGTCTCGCTCATAGCGCTAGCGATCGCCCTGCTCCCACCCTCACATTTAGCGAGAGCATTCCTGACGTATTGACCATTCCATCAACATTAGAACCTAATCAAGGAGAACCCAAAATGACCGTTATTCTCACTGAAAAAGCAGAATTTCGCCTGCGTGCGTTCTTGCAGGGCAGTGCTGACCCTTCGTCTGAAAAAGGCATTCGGGTTGGGGTGAATGATGGGGGCTGTAATGGCTATGAATACACCATTGATATCGCCAGTGCTCCCCGTCCAGACGATTTAATCGAGCAGCAAGGCAAAGTTCGCGTTTACATCGATCCCAAAAGTGCGCCCCTGCTACAAGGTGTCGTGATTGATTTTCTCGAAGGCTTGATGGAAAGCGGTTTCAAGTTCAGCAACCCTAATGCGACCGATACCTGCGGCTGCGGTAAATCCTTTCAGGCTGGTGACTGCACCCCTACGGCTGTGCCGTGCAGTTAAAGGAGTGATTAGTTTTGAGTTTTGAGTTTTGAATGAATAATCTGCTCATGACTTGAAGCGGAAATTTAATTTGAATTTCGAGGAGATGATTATGACGACCTATCAAGTACATTTAATCAACAAAAAACGGGAGATCGACCTCACACTTCCGGTTGAAGACACGACAACGATTCTGGATGCTGCCGAGGAGCAGGGGTTGGAATTACCGTTTTCTTGCCAATCTGGGTCTTGCTCCAGTTGTGTAGGCAAGGTAGTCGAAGGTGAGATAGATCAATCGGAACAAGTGTTTCTCGATGACGAGCAAACGGCAAAAGGCTTTGTTCTCCTGTGTGTTGCCTATCCCCGCTCCGATTGCACAATCCGCACCCACCAGGAAGCCTATCTGGTTTAGACCTCTCGTGAGGAAACAACATCTTTGCCATCCTACTTGCTGATGTTTGGAGGACTTATTCAATGTTGACAACTGGGTTTACAGTTCAAGGGGCTTCGTTGAAACTATTGCGATCGCAGGAGCACGGTGTAATCACCCGCATCCATAGCTTGCATGACGCAACCACTCAGAAGCTGAGGTCATTAGGGCTAACTCTAGGGCGATCTATCACTGTAGAACAGCGATCGCCGCGTTTCATTGTTCGGATTGGCAACCAGCGCCATGTATTGAATGAAGCGGCACTGAACGCTATCTATGTCCGCATTGTTGAACGTTAAGGAGAACACACACCATGTCAACACTTACAGGACTGACTTTTGGCGGTAAAGCCTGGACTCCCAGGTTTCTACAAGCGATCAATTTGGATCGATGTATCGGCTGCGGTAGATGCCTCAAAACCTGCGGGCGTGGGGTGATGGCATTACGCGCGCTAAATGAAGAAGGCGAGTTTGTAGACGGTGATGATGAAGATGAAGAGTTTGAACGTAAGGTAATGACGATCGCCAATGCTAGCAATTGCGTTGGTTGCGAAGCCTGTGCGAGAGTCTGTCCTAAAAATTGCCAAACTCACGTTGAATTAGCACTGGCTTGAGTATGACTCAATCTACTCACTCCCACCTTTCTGGAGAACATTGGGCAAGGTACTATCAGGCAGTGGAAGGTCGTCCACCCCGTGAAACACTACTGAAAGCATTGGAAAACTTTGATGCAGAGTATTTGCCTGATTTACCTCATTTAGCTGTCGATCTCGGTTGTGGGGATGGACGAGATACGGTGGAATTATTGCGTCGAGGCTGGCATGTTTTAGCGGTAGATGGACAACAGCAAGCCTTTGATTGCCTGCTCAATCGTTCCGATCTGAACCAGGATTTGCTGCAAACTCAACTGAGGCGCTTTGAAGCGTTGACCTTGCCTTCTGGTGTTGATCTCATCAATGCCAGCTTTTGTCTCCCCTTTTGTCCACCCGATAGTTTTCCAAACTTATGGCAAACGATCGTAACTTCATTAAAGATCGGTGGACGCTTTTGCGGACAGTTGTTTGGCGATCGCGACTCTTGGATCATTTATCCCAACCGAACCCATCACACGCGCCAACAAGTTGAAGTACTTCTAGAACCTTTTGAGATCGAGTGGCTAGACGAAGAAGATCATCCAGGTGTAACCGCGATCGGTGAGGAAAAACACTGGCATATTTTTCACATTGTCGCTCGTAAAAAAGTTTGACGGAAGCGATCTGCAACTTCTTCAGATTAAGACCTCCGATTTTTTCAAGAAATGGGAGGTCTTTTCCCCATCTATTTTTTAGTCGATCGCTACAATCACATCACTGGCTTTAACAACGGCATAGGCTTCTTTACCAACGCTTAAACTTAGCTTTTCGGCTGAAGCTTTCGTGATGATTGAGGTGATTTCAACCCCGGTGGCGATTTCCAAAACGACTTCTGTGTTTACAGCACCAACTTCAATTGATTTGACTATTCCTTTAAGGGCATTACGCGCACTGATTTGCATATTCGGTTCCCTGTTCAATCTTGCTTAACTAGATAAAGCTATCTTACTCCTGTTCTACCAAATCTTTGACTAAGATAAACATCACATCATCGATTTCGCTACCACCCTACCAACTAATCATTCAGACTAATCGTTCAAAATAAATACTTGAACCCCTACCTAAAAATACCTGTCCCTTACCCCATAGTGAATCTTAAATTCTTACCAAGCATGACTTTTGGGAACCGAGTACACCCTCAATAGTTATCAATCAGTGTTACTGAATTCTACTCAGTTCGCACGATATGGTACAACCAAAGTTGGCAATAAAGACTGTTTTCATAGACTCCGACGACTCGATCGCTCTCACCGGCTAAAAAATGACTGGCTTGTGATACAGAAGACACGGAAGCAAGCAGCGCATCTACACTGCCCCAATCTGGTCGTTTTGATCAATGGCTTACCGTTAGTGGTGATTCAAGGCATCCATGTAACCGATACGAACTTTTCACTCGGCGATGCCTATGGACAACTCCAGACGTACAAACGTCAATTACCAACCTTGTTGAACTACACATGCTGGTCATTACAGATGGTAAACAGGCACGAGTTAGTCCATTGACCTCACGTTCAGCATTATCCACCCTACCCACCCCATTCAACATGCTAACGGAAACCCATCTAGTTCAGGAATTCACAAGACTGGCTGAGCGCAGCCATCCTCAAGCTGGAACGTTATTGCAGCAGTGTCATCTCAAATTGGTTACAGCGCACTGGGGGCAACCGCCCCACCGCTTAGATTACATTGCCATTTATTGTCCTGATGCACTATTTCAGGCTGTTTCTGCCCAAAAAACAGCGTTCAGAACCATCTCCCGCTATATGGGGCTGGCAGAACCCATCTGCATGAATGCCACTCGCCTACTGCGTGATCCAAAGTCGAAATTGAAACAAGCCGCGCCCCGTTTCTGGTTAGAACTGCATCGACTCTTACCCACTCAAGCCCCTGATAGCGACAGGAAATAATATGGCAACCATTCTCTTTTACGAAAAACCAGGCTGCATCAATAACACCAAACAAAAAGCGTTGCTCAAAGCCGCAGGACATGAGGTACAGGCACATAATCTACTCACCGAAACCTGGACAGCCGAACATCTCCGTCTTTTTTTTGGCACACTCCCCGTTGCCGACTGGTTCAATCGCTCGGCACCAGCCGTCAAAGCAGGCGATGTGATCCCTGAAAACGTAGACGCGAAAACTGCCTTATGGCTGATGGTACAAAATCCGCTGCTGATTCGTCGTCCGCTGATCCAGGTGGGCGATCGCCGATCGGTTGGCTTTGATGTAGCCACCATTGATGCCTGGATTGGTCTGCAACCAATAAATATAGCCCAACAAACAACCAGCGATGCTCTTAAGAAACTGTTTGTAAATAGATATGAAGTAAATGGTGATCAGGAGACGGAAAGAGCGATACCTAAGTCATTCATCTACCTGCGCTTGAGAGCATGAGTCAACCATTTTATGACAGTGACTTGACCGACGAGGAATGGCAA
>NZ_JBXBCF010000006.1:0-3352 GCF_056784235.1 Kovacikia sp. CALU 1929 | reverse complement strand
ACTCCAACTTAAAGTTGATCAACTGATTGCTCAGTTAACTCCTGAGCTAATTGCTTCCATCACAGGGTATGCATTTATTCTCGATGCCCTATCTGCCCTGAATACTGTTTAAATTGGTATGAGAATTTAGCTCGTGCTGGCTTTGGTAAGCTCAAGGTGATTGATCGCGATCGCATTGAGGAACACAATCTTTCCACGCAGCCTTACTACCGTTCGGATGTGGGTGCATTTAAGGCCAAGATTTTGGCGAATAATTTGTACCGGGCGATCGGAACAAAGGTAGACGCTGAAACCAAAGAACTGACTGCGGCAAATGCTGCTCAACTACTCAAAGAGAGTGGATTGATTGTTGACGTGTTCGATAACAGCACTTCTCGTCAAGCCGTGAAGGATTATGGCGATCACAGTGGCATTCCTTGCCTCCATGCTGGACTCTCTGCGGATTATGCAGAAGTAATCTGGAATGGTGTTTATCGAGTTCCATCCGATGTCAATGATGATGTTTGTGATTATCCCCTCGCACGTAACTTGGTAATGCTAACGGTAGCTGTAACTTGTGAGTCGATCATTTCTTTTATTGCGACAGAAGAACAACGGCACTTCACAATCACCTTGAAAGATTTGAGTATTCAATTTCTCAATCTGTGATATTAGATGGTGGCTGGACAGCTCTCCGTAGACGGTCACCATCACTTTCCGTTGTTGCACGAGATTAGAAAGTTGATACCTGGAATTACTTCTCCTGTTTCTGCTTCACTGCTGCTAAGGATGCTTCATGTGAGCAACAAGCTGGTCGAGAGCTTTGCCCCATCCATCATAAAAGCCCATGTCCTCATGTTTCTTGCAATCCTCTTGATTGCCATGAATAACAAGTGCGGTATATTTCGTTCCCTGCTCGTGCGGCTCAAGCGTGAGCACGGCTGTGAACGGGAAGTCACCGCTGTTCTTCTCAGATGACTGGATGATGGGACGATAGCCCGGTTGAAGGGCATTTGTCCAAACCAGCTTTTCGTTCGGGATGACTTCCAAATAACATCCGACGTTGGGAAACTCTTGCCCCTCTGGAGAACACATGACCGTGCGGAAAAGACCGCCAGGGCGAAGATCAATCTCGCAGTCGATCGTTTTCCAGGGTGCGGGAGTAAACCAGTGCTTCAAGTGCTCTGGCGTTGTCCAGGCTGCCCAAACCAGTTCTGGTGAAACATCAACGATGCGTTCAAACACCAGGTCAAGTTGAGGATCCGGTTGATGAGTTAATGGAGTCATCGGTATTATCCTTCAGTTGATTGAGGTAAGAATCCAATTGATTGAGGCGAGCTTCCCAGAGGTGGCGTTGTTCTATCATCCACTGTTCAGCAGCCACTAAAGCATGTGGCGAGAGTTGATAGGTGCGGATGCGACCTATTTTTTGGGACTGAACCAATCCACAGTCACTCAAAACATTGAGGTGCTGAGTAAACGACGGCAATGCCATATCGAATGGCTGCGCGAGTTCGCTAACCGCAGCAGGTCCAATACTGAGCCGTTCCAGGACGGCACGCCTGGTTGGGTCTGCCAGAGCGTAAAAGACGCGATCGAGTTGAATCAATTGGTTAGGCATATACCTAACTATAACGCCAATCAATACTTAGGTAAATACCTTTCTTTTGTTGGATTGTCAGGCGATCGCTTCTCCTGTTTTCTGGGATATGAGGTTGCGATCGTCTACACTGCCATTTGCTCCAGCTCAGACACCTGCCATTCAGCGTGCATCAGCAAAATATTGCCTGTTTGGATCACGTGTTTGATGTTGAGGTCGAAGTTATGCCGAATGATTCTGCTATTCCCTTAAAACGGGATCTGAGGCAGAATCATTCAGCTTAGTAATTGTTAGCTATACTGAGAATGTTTCGGCGGTATCACCGTTATACAGCCAAATCATGGGCTGTATAGAGTCTTTGTGAATCTGATTTAGATTCTGCTAAAGATGCAGGACGGCAATTTTTATGCGGACATAAAATAAAAATGATTGTAACTGATTACATTTGCTGTAAAACTTGTGGAGAAAAATATTTTTTGAGAGTTGGAGTTGGCTTAGAAAAATATCAAGTTCATAGCTTTGACTGTAAATCATGCAGTTTACCAGTTTCAATTGCTATAAGAGTTTTAGATCCTCCCAATGCACAGTTTGAAGGAGTAGAGAATGTAATCTTTTTGGACAAAACTGTTACATCCATTAATCATTCTGAAGAAGACGGCATTATTATCAACCTTCATCCTTTTTTTGCATTCGATCAAGATGAAATTCACAATCGTTTTGCTTTTCCATCAATGCTGTACGTATCAAAGATAACGGAGCATCTTCGTTGGCTTCCTCATAGCAGATTTCAAGATATTGAACGCCAGTTTAACATTCCAAATGCAAATAACGTGTGGAGTACTGTTAAAAACTTACTACTGTTAGAAAACAATAAGGGAAAGACAAAAATCATCAATAAACTGATTAAACAATATGAAGACCAACGAAAAGTTTATATACCTGAGACTCAGGTGTTTTCTGTAAAAGATGCCGCGTTAAATTTCTTTGATAATCTCTTTTATCCAAGATTTGGAACGATTTCTGAGCCTGCACTTAATTTTATTGTTTCTATCAAGAAGAATAAACCTGATGAATTTCAAAAGTTTTTGAGCTTTTACTTACAGGATATTAAGCAACAGCATTTAACGCAGTACCTCCTAACTTTTTCTGACTACTTCAAAATTTATACTCAGTTAAGCCAAATTGTTGTCCATGCAAGAATCGGAGATGAGAAAGTAGATGATAAAATAGTTGGGTCAAAGTGTTTTGAAGATGTCAAGCTCTATTATGGTCAAGTTTATGAAGCATTGACAAGTTGTTTTGTTATATTTGCTTGTTTAAATAATATCCACGCCGGAAGAGCATATGATCAATTTGAAAGTATGACCCTCAATAAATATATTAAGGATGTTAGTAAAGAGAAAAAAGCAAATCCTTTTATTAATATTAAACCATTTGCTGTATTTACAGAAGGTTTAGATAGCACTTTGCGAAACGGTTCACATCACGCTTCGATATAGCGTGATGGAGAAAAGATTTTCTATAAAAGTGGAGGTACAGGGATGCAAAGAGAAATTCCGTTTAGCCGATACCTACATCTCTGCAATAAGCTAACTATTTCGTTGGCAGCCATGTTTAGGATAGAGCTTGAGCTAAGAAACTGTTTGTAAATAGATATGAAGTAAATGGTGATCAGGAGACGGAAAGAGCGATACCTAAGTCATTCATCTACCTGCGCTTGAGAGCATGAGTCAACCATTTTATGACAGTGACTTGACCGACGAGGAATGGCAA
>NZ_JBXBCF010000005.1:0-59356 GCF_056784235.1 Kovacikia sp. CALU 1929 | reverse complement strand
AGTGTCATCGTTAATGAAGTGATTGGTGGCAAACGAATTTTTGTAAGTTACCTTACCGTCAGGACGGCTTACCGTGAGTTCACACCAGTTAACCAACAGGGCATCATCGCTATTCTTCAGAGGCACTCCGTTGAGATAGCGATAGGTATCGGTTTCCTCAACCGTTCCAGTCCAACGTTTCCTCGTGACCGTCGGTAGATCAATGCCCTCAAGATGGGCATAAAGAGTAGGGTGAGACTCCGGGGGACACACCAGGATGAAGTTGAATTGTTGGTCTAAAAGCTGCTGGCACAAGGGTTGGTGACAATAGAGGTCATCGCCTAAAACGGTTGCTTTCAGGCAACTAAAGCGTTGTCCATGCCCCGTGACAGCCACCGTTTCGCTGCCGCATTCTCACAGTCCTGTTTGTCATGCCCATCTTGCGGCACGATAAACTCAGGCACCAACCCAATCACATGAGGTTGTCCCGGACAGACAATCACCGGAGTGATAACGCGATGGAAGGAGTGGGGTTCCCCTGAGTTGAGGGTGCGCGTTGAACATGCCGAGCCGTGAATTTGGCTCGAACTAAAGTATTCAGTACCATCCAACGCAATTAACACGGTGTCCGCAAAGGAGCGGAAGCCCTGCAACTGCCCCTGCTGTTCCAACACCTGCAAGATCTCCTCAAACACAGGAAACACCTGTTCAGGCGTCACCGCGTCTAAGAGACCCCGGATCTGGTTGTCGCTTGGAATCTGATGGACACCAAACAGGCTTTGAGCATTGCTTTTCCCTTTGCTGCCCTCCATCATGCGCTGGTACGCCAGAAACGACGGGGTTTGGGTGAAGAACACGCTAAACGCGCTTAAGGCTGCATCTTCCATCCCATAGCGGATATTTTTACCCGTGCGTTTGTCCGGTAGCGAGGACAGTCGCTGGCGAAAAGCACCGACTATTGTGTCAAACAATCCCCGTTCTTTCAACGGTTCTGGCTCTCTTTTAGGTCACTCAGATGTCAATACAATACCCGCATTCCCAGAGCTTGAACAGCTTTTCGCCAAAATGAGAATTGCTGGGGATTTAGAGCAAGACTTGACACGCTTGCGGAATCATTACAAAATAGATCGACTGGTTTCGCTAATTGAAGCCCATGAGCTTGAGCAACTACGCATTCTGAATTTATTTGATCAGGTGAAAGCCTGCAATATTCAAAGTGAATGGTTCCCAATTCAAGATTTCAGCACACCCTCATCCATGACAGGCTTGATTAAGCTGGTTGAGTCGATTTTGAGTGCTGTTCAAGCAGGAAAAACGGTGGTGATCCATTGTAAAGGCGGGTTAGGGCGGAGTGGGTTGGTCGCTGCTGCGTGCCTGGTTGCCCTTGAGCATGCGCCAGAGGATGCTTTTGCGATTGTTCGGCAGGTACGCCCTGGCAGTGTGGAAACTGCTGAACAGGAGGCATACGTTTATAAATTTGCCCATGCCTGGAAAGCAGCTTAAAAATCTACACCTCGCTTCAGGTCTATGCCTTTTTCTGCATAGTGTTTATGGCAAATCATTTCAGAATGAATGCTGGCGAGATCAAAATAGGCAGGGGGATTCTTACAGCGTCCGGTGATGATTACCTCAGTGTCTCGCGGCTTCCGTAAAAGTGACTGGACAATCGGTTCTTCTGGCAATAGCTCCAGATCAACGGTGGGGTTTAATTCATCCAGGATAATGGTTTTGTAAAGACCAGAGGCGATCGCCGCCTTGGCAATTTCCCAACCTCGCTCAGCCTCAACGTAATCCAGTTCTTGCTGCTGTCCCCGCCAAACAATCGCATCCCGCCCACAACGCTGATGATCCACCAGATTGGGATAACTCTGGCTCAGGGCAGCGATCGCCGCATCTTCCGTATAGCCTGAACCACCTTTGAGCCATTGCATAATCAGCACCCGGTGGGACTTGTCCTGGCTGATGCCTCTACCAATGGCTTGTAGCGCTTTTCCCAAAGCGCTGGTTGATTTTCCCTTCCCAGCTCCCGTGTAGATCTCAATTCCCTCAATGCCTTGTTCCTTGGCAGATGGATGATAATGGGGACGCATTTCAGAGTGCAAATCAGCGATATCGAGCAACCCTTGAGGCGCGGCACGTCCAGTCGCAATAATTTCCATCTGATCGGGTTTACGTTTGAGGGCGCTGACAACTTCATCCACGGGTAATAGCCCCAGATCCAACACCGGATTGAGTTCGTCCAGCACGACCACTGAGTAAAGACCAGAAGCGATCGCCCCTTTTGCCACATCCCAACCCCGTTGAGCTTCCATTTTGTCAAACCGGGTAATATCTCCCGGTCCAAAAAATTCAGCTCTGCCGGTACGGACCTGGTCAATCAGGTGAGGAAACCCAAGCTGTAGCGCTTCGATTGCCGCATCCTCATCATAGGTACGCCCCGGTCCCTTTAAAAAGCGCAACAACAAAACACGGGTTTGCCAGTCAGAGTGAATTCCCAACCCAATCGAGCGCAACACAACCCCCAATGCTGCCTGGGATTTCCCTTTTCCTGCGCCGTCATAAACATGGATCTGACCTGTAATGCGCTCAGATCGCACCATCGCCGTGCGGATTCCAATACCCGTCCGTGCCATAGACTTGAATGCGTACTGCTGTTTCATCCTAACGGAAATTGCTTGTATGCTGTGCTGTCGATTGAGAGTTTACGCTATATCTAGTGTTTTATTCATAAAAAACTGGGAAGCTTTTCTACATAAATTGCAATAATGAGCAACCAGATGGCAACAGGCTGTTGGCTGTCTATCACTGGCTGCCTCTCACCTTGTCCAACTACCAGTTGCCTGACGTATGCTTCCCAGCAAAAGATTAAAAGGAGCCAATAGCGTGGTATATCCCGCTTTAGACAGATGCAAGCATTGTAAGCTTTGAACTCCAAGAAAGATTCTTGAGCTACTAACGGATTGAATTAGCTCCCTCAAAAGGATGATTCTGCTTCAACATTACACTTTACTTGGGAAGTTAAGCCCCCGCATGGCAGCTTTACGGCTTTCAAAGACCCGGAGAACGCCATTGGTAATCGTTTCAATCACAGCGCGATCGCAACTTGCCAGAAAATCTTCTGCTGCTTTGACACAGTTATAAAACTCTTCTGTTTGCCGCGTTTCGTCCAACACTTTCCAGGCTTCATCGGCTGCCTTACGGGCGGTATCTGTCCGCTTAAAGAACTCTTTTGCCCGCACCAAAAGGTGACTGGCTTCCTTAAAGCCAATGGACTTGATCATGAAGGTGGCAACGGGTGAATTTTTGATGTCATAGGAAGATGACTCACTCCGCCCCTTTTCCAGCAGCCCCAAGACTTCCCACTCCAGATCTGTTTCTGGGGGATGGGGCATGACTTCAACATGTGGTAAAAAATTTTCCAGTTGGGCAACGGTCAACCCTCGGAAGGGAAGTTCTCCCATCATGGTTGCTAAAGGAATATCTCGTCCGATTCGGCAGGACAACGCCTCAACAACTGCAATTGAGAGTAATTTACTCCCCAGGTAAAGTCGTGCAATTTCCAGATTTTTCCCAGTCCGAGCGATGAGTCCCTGGTAAGTCAGATCATCGGGTTCATCTTGAAACCGTTGGAAGACGATGGCGGGCTTGAGAAAGTGCATAAAGCCTTCCATTTTCTTGAGCGAATCCCGATAGCCGTTCACAGTGTATGAGTTAGAATTCGTCAGATCATGGTTGGTTTCTGGCAAAAGGTTCCAGGTGTTGTTGAGGAAATCGGCGGAAGAGGGATAGGCAAAGTTTTCCACATCCCGATTTGCCAACCGGACAGAACGCTTAACAATGGTGGCTACCTCATCTTCGCTCCAGTTAAAGCCAAACATCTGGCTGGTCTGCAACAGTCGTCCATAAAGGCGATCGCTGGCACTTAGTCCAGCTTCCGATTTACCCCGAAATGGAATAGTTGCTTCAATGCAGGCAGCGATTTGAGCAATGATATGAGGTGATAGTGAGTGTTCCAGGCATTTAGCCGCAATCAACGCACTCAGGTATTCATTTTGTCCAGCGGTAGGCACTAGACCCTGTCCCACCGTAAACCCAAAGATTTGGGTGACCATTTCAAACATAGGATCGCTGGGCAACTCAAGGCGATCGCGTATCATCAGTTGCCCATTAATTTCCTTGACAAAAGGAGAAATATAGGCACTGATATTGACGCTGACTCCCTGGTCAACCTGCACATAAACCAAGTCATGAAATAGGGCTGCCAGCACTTCAATGGCATCCCCTGTTTCACCGACCTCAAAAATATGTTCGGGGGTGTGAAAGTACCGCCAGGGACCCGTCATTGTCTGAATGATAACCTCAGCCGTTCGCGCCACTCGAACGGGATCAGTCTTACCGTCAAGTTGTTGGATCGCCCGGTTCAACTGTGCCAGACAACGTTCCTGATCCTGTGCTAAGTCCTGATGCCGTTCAAGCTCCATAAGATTTCTCCACTCTTAGAGTTGAGTGCGATGCAGCAAATTTTTTCTGAATCGTATCAGGAACACCTGAGAGATTCGACCGTTCTTGATACCGTTAAACAAATTTGTCCGTCCACTGACTTAGACTCGCCTCAATTTTAGAGCCTGGAAAGCAATTAGTTGGGGTGGGTGGTGGTTAGCTACTAGAGCACTAATTTAGTCCAACTCCCATAGCTAAAAATTATTACAGTCATGCCTGATCACCATACAGGGCTTCGGAGATCACTAGCGGCTCAAACTCAACAGGCTGTTTGATCAGGTTTCCCTGATTGGTAAGAGAAATCGCGTTGCCCAACAGGTTCATACAAACGAAACAATCGCTCCGTTTATAGAAATTAAAAAGGAAGTGAGTCCATTGATCACTAGGGGCGATACCCCCCTTTGAAGCGGAAACATCCCAACCCTTCTCCCCAGAGAGAAGGAAGGAAAACCCGTTCCTGGCTTCTTATGAAAATACAGGACGATCCTTAAGCTTCAGCCAGGTGTTGCTTAACTACGGATGACAGCTTTTCTGTCCAAAAGTTGACCAGATCAGTTGTGACCGCTTCGACCATCACTCGGATAACGGGTTCTGTCCCAGAGGCACGTACCAGAATTCTTCCCTGTTCACCCATTGCGGTTTCTGCCTGGGCGATCGCGGTCTGAAGGGGATCGCAGTTGATCCAGTTTAGGCGGCGGGCGCGATCTTCAACCCGTATATTCTGCAATCGTTGAGGATAGGTCTGAAAACTTTGATCCACCAGATCGGCAAGAGCGATCCCTGACTGCTGAACTAAGGTTGCCAGGTGCAGTGCCGTTAGCAGACCATCGCCACTAACTCCATAATGGCGACACAGAATATGCCCCGATTGCTCACCGCCCAGCATGGAACCAGAGCGCATCATCTCTGCATGGACGTACTGATCGCCCACAGCAGCCCGAATTAACTTGCCACCCTGTTTCTCCCAGGCACGCTCAAAGCCCAGATTGGACATGACGGTAGCCACAATGGTGTTTCCAGGCAACTGCTGCACCTGTCGCAACATCTGTCCCCACAGGTAGAGGATGTAGTCGCCATCGACGGTGCGATCCTGCGTATCCACTGCTAGCACTCGGTCAGCATCTCCATCAAAGGCAAATCCTAGATCGGCATGGTGTGCTTTGACGGCAGCTTTTAACGGTGCGAGATGGGTGGAGCCACAGTTAACATTGATGCGATCGCCATCCGGTTGGGCATGGAGACAAATCACTTCTGCCCCAAGTGCCTGAAATGCTAAGGGAGCCAATTTTACGGCGGCTCCCCAGGCAAGATCAAGCACAACTTTCATACCGCGCAGTGGCAGCGTAGTGACCATTCTTTCAGGCAATAACGGCTGTTGCAGCGAAGCCAGATAGCTATCTGTCAATTCAGGTCGATAATGATGGCATCCACAGCGTTCAACCACAATCTCTGGCAGGTCTTTGACATTGCCCCTCAGTGCGGCTTCGATCTGCTCTTGCAATGCCAGAGAAAGTTTGCTGCCCTCGGAACCAAAAAATTTGATGCCGTTATCCTCTGGCGGATTGTGGCTGGCAGAAATCATCACTCCGCCAACGGCTCCGGATGTGCTTGTGAGATGGGCAACACCGGGAGTCGGGCACAGCCCTAAGTCCCACACCTCCAGCCCTGCCGCAGTTAGTCCGGCAGAGAGCGCCATTGCCAGCATACTGCTGGAGTTTCTGGAATCTTGCCCCAGGATGACAGGTCCAGACAAGTCTGTATTAGCTTGCAGAACTTGCCCTGCCCAAAAGCCTACTTGCAATGCCAGAGGTGCCGTTAACAATTCGCCAGCTCGCCCCCGAATACCGTCAGTACCAAACAGACGACTCTCAGGAAGATCCAGCCCACCCCATCCTGATCCAGCTATTGAGCCGGTAGCCAAAGCTTTTTCACTTGCCACGTTGAAAGAAGATACGCCGGACGTTTTAGCGGAAATAGGCTGACTGACTGACACTGAAGATCTGACATCAAGCTTTTCAGTCGAAGCAGGAGATAAAACCATAGGTAAACCCCACACAACACACACTCACAGTGGAGAATAACACTTTCTTTAGCAAAGAAACTTAATTATTTGTCATCTCCCAGCACCCCATGCTCACCAGAGAGGTTTGTCCAAGCTGAAGAGCTTCAGCCGCGTTACTACAAATCTACTAATTTAAACAGGCTGCTTAATCAACCCTGGGACACAGTGCAACCTGACCGGTTCAACGCCAGCCTACTATAGCCCTGCCAGTTTTCTGGGGGGCGATCGCGCCTCTTTAGGAAAGCTTCATTGATTAAACGCCTACTTCTGCCAGTAATGGCTGCAAAGTCTCCCAGGTCAACCCCTGTTGAAGATACTGGGGTTGGGCTGGATTATAAGGACCTTGAAGCCGATCGATCGTCAAAATTTTGGCATCCTCAGGCAGCACTGGAATATCTGGGTCAGGCACCGTTGGGTGCATCAAGGAACTGGAGAAACCTCTAAAAACAGCAATCTGATCGGGTTCACCATCCACCTCCACCGAAACCAGGAGGACTTCGTGCCGCCGTTTCTGCGTATATTGCTCTAACCGAAATAATTTGTACACCGCATTATTGCCCTGTTGCCGATCGCCCCTGTTTGCCGAGCCGAACTAGAACAAAGTAAGCCAGATAAATCACGTAAATCACTAGCCCGGCAAGCCCAATGCCGCCCAGAAACCAGGGTCTTGTAGTGCTGTGGAAAAACTCTCTAAATGCCCAAGGTGCTTGTAACCAGGCATTGCAGAGGGGGGTTTTCAGAATTTCGTCATGCCCCATAAAAGCACAGGACAAAATAGGAATCTGAGCCACAATCCCTAATACGCAGTAGATTGAGACTGCCCAGCGCCAGGAGGTAAAGGAGAGTTTTAAGGGATTTTGGGGTTGTTCAGAAATTTCTTCGTTAAGATCGACCCAAAACCAGAGAGCAATTGGAATCAAAATGCGGGTAAGCCAACCAGAAATAAACCCCAGGGGAATTGCTGCAATCAATAAATACAACGTGATTGCCAGCAAACTTGCCACCCGCCAGTAAATAATGAGCAGTTTCTGAATGGCTTCTGCTTTCTTAACAAATGCCCAAATAAGCAGCAAAAGCGGCAGCAAAACTGTGAACAAGATGGCTAATCGGTAATCTGTCCAGACTAGGGGTTGTAACCAGGGAGGGGTTGGCATGGGGAAAAGAAGAGAATAGAGGCAAGAATGGTCTTAGGTTCAAAATAGATGGGATTGATCGACTTTTACAAATGAGTACTTTCTGCGATCGCACAAAAAGCAAGTAGCTCGAATGCGACTAAGCATTCTAGCTACTCACCAGGTCAAAGAATATTAAGAATCGCTACTAAGGAGCGATAATCGAGTAGATCCGAAGATTGAGCAGGAGCAGAGCCAGCAAAATCGTCGCCCGGTTGATAGTTGAACCGTTAAACCTTTCCTTACAATTTGCGGAATGATTAATCCACCATCCTAGGAGACGAACGCAATAGGCAACCTGCCAGGATTCGGTTTAATCTTCGTAAATCCGGCACTCAGCGGCTTCAGGGTTCTCATCGCAATACCGTTCTAAGGAATTCTTGGGCTGCTGTTGCCGCTGGTGCGATGCTTCAGCTTGCAGTTCTTCAACTGCATCCCAGGCGGCGGCGCACTCAGGGGAGTTGCTACCACTGACATCGCAGACAGCACGGGCTTCTGCTAACTCCTGTTCAATTTTTTCTTTGATATCACTCATGGATTACTATCTCAGTCACTCTTGTGGTTATGAGCAAACGTCATGGGTAAAATGAGGCTTGCCAGAAAGAATTCTGCCTGCTCCCTCGAAGGATCAAGTGTTAAGAATGCACTTCCTTACTATGCAGAGAGCAATGAAGTGAATGTGCAATCTTGCCTGAAAATTTAAGATTTACCATACCCTTTGTAAGAGGATGGATAATCTTCAGACAGAATCCATACATATATCTTAACGCGAACACCATCTTAGCAGATCCGTACACCTCATATTTGACTTTGCTCATTCGATTTAAATACCGACCAGACCTTGATTTAGCCCAAAATGGAGGTTACCCATTGAGGCTTTTTAAATACACTTTTAGACTGGTTTTACAGTTATCTAAAAGAGAACGATATTTCCGGTTACCCTGGTAATAACCTTCCCATCAGGAGGTCCCATGACGGTAGAAACCATGCCCAACTCAATGAAATGGGTGAGCGCTTTGTCTCAGCGCCCTTCCCTGGAAGCCGCGATCGCAGAAGTCGTGCAGCAGGCAAAGGGAATGTTACAGACAACACCCGACCTGGGGCTGGTTTTCATTTCCACTGCCTTTGCCAGTGAATACGCGCGTCTGATGCCTCTGCTACAAGAGTATCTTCCAGGATTGCCGATTGTGGGCTGTGGGGGTGGGGGCGTGGTGGGGGTCGATCTGCTTGGCTTGGCACAGGAAATTGAGGGTGAACCTGCCCTGGCTCTAACTCTGGCATCTCTACCCGATGTCAAAGTTCAGACATTTCACCTGGCTGCGGAAGATTTGCCAGACCCGGACAGTTCTCCCGATGCCTGGATTAGTCGAATCGGTGTGCCTGCGACTGCCCAACCCCATTTTGTTTTGTTGGCGGATCCCTTTTCTTCCAAGATCAACGATTTATTGCAAGGACTCGATTTTGCTTACCCTGGAGCGGTCAAAGTGGGAGGTTTAGCCAATGGAGGCAATGGCACGAGTACTGGCTTGTTTTGTAATTACCAGCTTTACCGGGAGGGGACGGTTGGGGTTGCCTTGAGTGGTGACATAGTAGTGGAAACAATTGTGGCGCAGGGGTGCCGTCCAATTGGGCAGCCTTATTGGGTGACTGAAGGCGAACGAAATATTTTGTTAGGGCTGGAGGAACAAGTCAGCCCTAACCCAGTTCTCCACCGTGGCAATGCCCTCGTTTCACAAAAACGGACACCTCTAGAGGTTTTGCAAAATTTAATCCAGAATTTGAGTGAGGAAGATCGGACATTGGCACAGCACTCCCTGTTTGTTGGCGTGGCACAGAATGAGTTTAAACAGAATCTGGAGCAGGGAGATTTTTTGATTCGCCAGTTATTGGGGGTTGATCCACGGGTGGGGGCGATCGCGATTGGCGATCGGATTCGTCCGGGTCAACGCATCCAGTTTCACCTGCGGGATGCCCACGCCTCTGCTGAAGACCTGGAAGCACTGTTGATCCGCTACAGACAACAATCCCAGCACTCTTCTTCTGCCGGTGCGCTGATGTTCTCCTGTTTGGGGCGGGGAGAGCGGCTGTATGGTGAACCCAATTTTGATTCCCGTCTCTTTAACCAGTACCAGCCAGATGTTCCCCTGAGTGGGTTCTTTTGCAATGGGGAGATTGGTCCGGTGGGTGGCAGCACCTTCTTGCACGGTTACACGTCCGTCTTTGGAATTTATCGTCAACCGTAAAAGGAGAAAAGCTGACAGGGGGTGGTGCTGAACAGCGGTATGAATTGGAACGAAGTTTCAATTCATACCACTCTCAATTCATACCCAAAATCAGCAACGCCGTATACACAGTAGCCTATGCCAAGGGGAGAGGGGACAGGAAATATCTGAAAGCCCTTCTCACTGGGGAGAAGGGTGGGGATGAGGGCAAATTAGTTGTGCATCCCGTTAGTAGCTCTAGACCAAACTTGGACTAACTTTTGCTGGTTAAATGGTAGTACAGCGGCCCTTTTGGCTCTCTTCGCAGTCTGAAAGTCTCACTCCCACATGGCACTTCTGCTCCCGGGGGCAAGAGACCAAGCGATCGCCCCCTTTAACCCTAAGTCGTTGGTTCATCTGTAAACGTTGATGCCACAGATTCTGTCTTCGACGAATACGGAACGATCGAGCAAATGGTCTTACAGTAAAGGGAGATAACTGTTCACGGTGGTGCCGTATTTGCTCCTATGACTTCTGATCCATCTGCTCAACCACCGATCGCTACTACCGACGATGCCTTCGACTCAATGCAGCAGAACTCGGTAGAAGCCCCCTTTCCCATTGTGGGGGTCGCTGCTTCTGCGGGCGGGTTAGAAGCCTTTACGCAGTTATTGAGCCATCTGCCCACCGATACGGGGATGGCGTTTGTGCTGATTCAGCATTTAGCCCCTGATCACGAAAGTTTATTGAGCGAAATTCTTTCTAGAGTGACGACGCTGCCGGTGCGCGAAGTGCGGAATGGCGTGGCGGTGGAGCCAAACCAGGTGTATGTGATTCCGCCCAACACCAAGATGATTCTTTCTGAGGGCACGCTGCAACTGTCGCCCCGGGAGAAAGTGTTTGGCAAGTATATGCCGGGGGATGCCTTTTTTGCGTCCCTGGCAATTGATCGTGGGCACAAAGCGATCGCCGTCGTTTTATCAGGCGGCGATGGCGATGGCTCGTTGGGGCTGAAGGCAATCAAAGCGGCTGGCGGCGTGACGTTTGCCCAGTGTGAAGACTCGGCCCAGTTTGACAGTATGCCCAATACGGCGGTGGCAACGGGGAATGTGGATTTTGTGCTGCCACCTGCCAAAATTGCCGAGGAACTGGTAACCCTCAGCCGTAATCCCATGCTGGCTCGCCCTTTGGCGAGCATCGTGCCCAGTGTTCTGCCTGAGACGGGCGATGCGTTGGGCACCATTTTTGCCCTGCTGAAAGCCAACATGGGCGTTGACTTTAGCCGCTATAAGCCGACGACGATCGATCGCCGGATTCAGCGACGGATGCTGCTGTACAAGCTGGAACGGTTGGAGGAGTATGCTCAGTATCTCCAAACACACCCAGTGGAAATCAAGGCACTGTATGAAGAAATTCTGATCCACGTCACGAGCTTTTTCCGTGATCCAGAGGTGTTTGAACGGCTAAAAGAGCGGGTTTTCCCGGTCATCACCCAAAATAAATCTGCCGATGCGCCGATTCGGATCTGGGTGGCGGGTTGCTCGACGGGCGAAGAGGTGTATTCGATCGCCATCTGCTTGCTGGAATTTTTGGCATTTCAAATCGCTGCACCGCCGATCCAGATTTTTGCGACGGACATTAGCGAACAGGCGATCAACAAAGCCAGGGCGGGCATTTATGCCGAGAATCAAATGGTGGAGGTTTCCACCGAACGCCGCCGCCGCTTCTTCTATGCGCTGGAGGGCAATCGCTACCAGATCAACAAGGGCGTGCGCGAACTCTGTGTGTTTGCCCGTCAAAACCTGGGCAGCGATCCGCCGTTTTCCAATCTCGATCTGATTAGCTGCCGCAACGTGCTGATCTATCTGGGCGATGCGCTGCAAAAGCGGATCATGCCCATTTTCCATTACAGCCTGAATCCGTCGGGCTTTTTGCTGCTGGGCACCTCCGAAAGCACGGGTCAGTATGCCGACCTGTTTACCCTGGTCGAGCCAAAGTACAGACTGTATGCCAAGCAAATGACCGCGACGCGCCCCACCTTTTCGTTTACACCCAGTAGCTACCCGATCGCCAGAGTGAGCGATCGACAGCCGCTACTGGCTCCGCCCGAAGGGTTTGACCTCCAAAAAAAGGTCGAGCAACTGATTGCCAGTCACTATGCACCCATCGGGGTGGTGATTGATGACAAAATGCAGGTGCTGCAATTGCGGGGAGACATCGATCGCTACCTGCGCTTGGTCTCTGGCGTGGCAAACTTCAACCTGTTCAACTTAGTCCGGGATGGCTTACTGGTCGAGCTACGCGCCGCAATCTATCAAGCCCAACGGCAGGACGTGCCCGTCATCAAGCACGGACTCCAGCTTGAAGAGGGCGATTCTCGTTCCGAGACACTACGTGAACAGGTCAGGCGCGTCAAGCTTCAGGTGATTCCGTTTAAGGTGCCAACCACAGAAGACCGTCGCTATTTAGTGCTGTTTGCAGACGAGCTACCCGTTAGCCATCCTGTGCCCCTTGATCCAGACCGTCCGCAGGGAGAGTTGGAGCAGGAGAACGCACGTCTGCGGCAGGAACTGGCGGCTGCCCATGAGGAGCGAACGGCGACACAGGAATATTTGCAGGCAGTGATTCAAGAGCAGGAACACAGCAACCAGGATCTTAAAGTTGCCAATGAAGAAATTTTGTCGAGCAATGAGGAACTGCAAAGCACGAATGAGGAGTTAGAAACCGCCAAAGAAGAGATTCAGGCAACCAACGAAGAACTCAACACCACTAACGAAGAACTCCGCAGCCGCAATGCGGAATTGCACCAGGTGAATAACGATCTGACCAATCTACTTGCCAGCATCAATATTCCGATTCTGATGTTGACCAACGACCTGCGGATTCGTCGGTTTACGCCGATGGCACAACGGTTGTTCAACTTTATTCCCACCGATGCGGGGCGACCGTTAAGCGATATTCGAGCGAATCTCAACGTCCCAGACTTAGAGTTGCTGTTGTTGGACGTACTGGAAACGTTGAGCGTTAAGGAACTGGACGTACAAACCCAGGGAGGGCATTGGTATACGCTGCGGATGCGTCCCTACCGCACGATCGAAAACCAGATTGATGGCGTCGTGCTGGTGCTGCTCGATATTGATGCCCTCAAGCGTAGTGCCGCCACCCTCGAAGCGGCGCGAAACTATGCGGAAGCGATCGTCGAAACGGTGCAGGTGCCGCTACTCGTGCTGGAACCGGATTTGCGCGTGAACACAGCTAATCAAGCGTTTTATGACACGTTTCAAGTCGCACCGCTCGAAGCCTCCCAAACGCTGCTGTTTGAGTTAGGCAACGGGCAGTGGAACCTTCCCGGACTACGATCGCGTTTAGAAGATATTCTCGCCAACAATACAACCTTGCAAAACTTTGAGGTGGCGCATGAGTTTGAGCGGATTGGGCAAAAAACAATGCTGCTGAATGGTTGGAGGATTATGCAAGCCGGGGACGCTCAACAAATTTTGCTGTCGATCGAAGACATCACCGAGCGCAGGCAATTTGAAACTGAGCGATCGCAGCTTCTGAGCCAGGAACAGGCGGCACGGCAGGAGGCGGAAACGGCAAACCGGGCGAAAGATGAATTTCTGTCAAATCTCTCGCATGAACTCCGCAACCCATTGAACACCATGCTGGGCTGGGCGCAAATTCTCCGCCATCGCCAGATCGATGAGGCAACGCTCAGTCGAGCGCTCGAAATTATGGAGCGGAGCGCCAGAGCGCAATCTCAACTGATTGAAGACATGCTGGATATTTCGCGGATTACCAGTGGCAAGCTGTACCTCGACACGCAACTGCTGGATCTGGCTACAGTTATCGATGCCGCGATCGAGTCCGTGCAACTCTCTGCCGATGCTAAAGCGATTCAAGTGGTAGCGCAGGTCAACTCTGCCACCGTTATGGGGGATTTCGATCGCTTGCAGCAAGTGTTGTGGAATCTGCTGTCTAACGCCATCAAGTTCACACCAGAAGGTGGACGGGTCGAGGTGAGGTTGGCAACGGATTTTGTAACGGATGAAACGGATAAAACTAACCGATCATCTGTTTCATCCGCTTCCTCATCCGTTGCCGAAATTCGAGTCACCGATACTGGGCAGGGGATTCGGGCAGAGCTGCTACCCTACGTGTTCGATCGCTTTCGTCAGGGCGATTCCAGCACCAGCAAAGGTAGTCAGGGGTTGGGGTTGGGGTTGTCGATCGTCCGGCATATTGTGGAACTGCATGGCGGCACCGTGCAAGCCGCGAGTCCCGGCGAAGGGCAGGGCACCACGATGATTGTACGCTTGCCCCTGCAATCGCTGCCCGTAGACGTGACATCACCTGGTGAGCTAGAACCACCTACAGCGGCGGAGCCTCTAGACGTTGACCGTCAGGCGTTGCCTTTGCTGAAAGGCGTACACATTCTGGTGGTCGATGATGAGATCGATAGCCTGGATCTGCATCAGTGGATGTTGGAAGACGCTGGCGCTACTGTAGACGCGGTTTCCTCAGCCAGAGACGCGATCGCTGCTCTCACGGAGTCTCCGAATCGGTATGATGTGCTCCTGGCAGACCTCGGCATGCCCGGTGAAGATGGGTTTTCCTTGATCCGGCAGGTGCGATCGCTGGATGCAGCAGCGGGGGGACAAATTCCAGCAGCGGCAATCACTGCCTACGTTACCGAACGCGAACGGCAAGGTGCGATCGAGGCTGGGTTCCAACGGCATCTTGCTAAACCAATCGACCTGGCACAGTTGATCTGGGTGGTGGCATACCTGGCTGGACGAGCCAGGTATGAGTCAGCGGAGGGGTAAGATTAGTAGATCGATGGATGCACCAAAGACTCCGATTGCGTAGACTATTAGATGATCAAAGCCGCCCAACCAGCAGTCAGAGTGATCAAACATGGCATCCCCACAGCTAGAAGCGGTGTATCAACGGGCATGGATACTGCAACAGCGGGCGAACAATCTACCCGCATTACAACAGGCACTCCTGGCACAGGCGTTGGAGGAGCTTCAAACTGTCTTAGAAGAATTGCAGGTATCCGAGGAAGAGCTACGTGCTCAAAATGAAGCGCTGATCACCACTCGTCAAGCGGTCGAGGCAGAACGTCAGCGCTATCGGGAACTATTTGAGTTTGCACCGGATGGCTACCTTGTTACCGATGCCAATGGCAGAATCCAGGAAGCCAACTGCGCGATCGCGGCTCTCCTCAATGTTTCGCAGCCGTTTCTGGTCGGCAAGCCGCTGTTGGTGTTTATCGATCCGCCCGAACACTCGGCGTTTCATCTCAAGCTCGATCAGTTAGAGCAGTTAGACAAGCTGCAAGATTGGGAACTTCGTCTGCGTTCGCAGCGGCGATCGCCCTTCCAGGCATCCCTCACAGTATCCATTGTCAGGGATTTAGCCGGTCAAATCGTCAGTTTGAGGTGGCTACTGCGCGATGTTACCAGGCAAAAGCAAGTCGAACAACTGCTAGAAAATCTGAACGCCGAGCTAGAACGTCAGGTGCAGGAGCGCACGGCTGAGTTGCAGCAGGCGCTTGAGTTTGAAGCTGGACTCAAGCGCATCGCCGACAACGTGCGGGACAGCCTGGATGAAAGCCAGATTTTGCAAACGGTGGTACGAGAATTAGTCTTCGTACTCGGCTTAATTTGCTGCGATACCGCCCTGTATGACCTCGATGCAGCGACTTCTACCATTCGTTATGAATTTACGAATGCTGCAAACGGAGTGTCGTCACCCTCCGATCAAGGTCAGGTGGTTGCCATGTCAGCGTTTCCTGAAGGCTACCATCAGCTTTTACACGGTGAATCTTTCCAGTTTTGCGAGTTGGTTGAACACTCGCCTCGTCACCTCACGATTATGGCGTGTCCGATTATCGATGAACAGGACGTATTAGGGGATCTCTGGCTGTTCAAACCGCAGCGGGATGCCTTTAACGAGTTGGAGATTCGGCTGGTGCAGCAGGTGACAAACCAATGCGCGATCGCCATTCGGCAAGCCCGACTGTATCAAGCCTCGCAAGTGCAAGTACAGGAAATGCAAAAGCTCGATCAGCTCAAGGACAGTTTTCTCAGTACGACCTCTCACGAACTGCGTTCCCCGGTTGCCAATATGCGGATGGCGATGCGGATGTTGCAGCTTACTTTGACCCAAGAGCGCCATGCTCCTGATGAGTCCACAAAGCGAGAGAAAGCCGATGCCGTCGATCGCTATCTCAGCATTTTGAACGCCGAGTGCGAGCGCGAAATTAGCCTGATCAATGATGTACTCGATTTTCAACGACTCGATGCAGGCGAAAACCCGTTAGCGTTAGAGCCGATGCAGCTACAAGCCTGGTTGCCTGCACTCGTAGCACCCTTTCACGAGCAGGCCCGCGAGCATCAACAAACCTTACAGCTAGATGTTTCTCAGGCGTTACCTATTTTAATGTCTGATCCGGCAATGTTAGAACGGATTTTGACCGAGTTGTTAACGAATGCCTGCAAATATACGCCTCAGAACGGACACATCACCGTTACCGTGCAAGCTCAACTAGACTTCATGCAGATCCGCATCAGCAACACGAGTGGTGAGGTTTCTGATGCGGATCTGTCTCACCTATTTGATAAGTTCTACCGCATCCCCCATGCTGATCCCTGGAAGCAAGGTGGTACGGGCTTAGGGCTGGCACTGGTAGAAAAGCTAATCAAACATTTAAGTGGCACGATCGCGGTTGACAATACAGACGGACAGTTGCACTTCACAGTTGCACTGCCATTAGTTGAGCAACGATCGTCATCCTCGTGAAATGACTCAAATTGGCAATCGCTAAAAAAATTAAACTTCGTTGACGATCCAAAATTTGATGAACGTCTGGTTTCTTGCTGCGGTTTTTTCTTTCATCGCAATAGCTGCCGCAAGATCGTGGAAATTAACAGGTTGCTAATCATGAAAGCCAATTCGTCAGGGTCGAATGGTTTTAGTAAATATCCTGCAAACCCCATGTCCAGAATCAGGTCAAGGTTCTCTGTGGGCAGTACTGTGGTCGCGATCGCTGGAATATGCTTCCCGGTATCTACTTCCAGCGTTCTCAATTTCTCAGTCAGCGTGTAGCCTTCGTCACCGAGTAAGCTAGTCTCACAAACTAGGATGTTGGGTTTGAGCCAGTTAAGAGTTTCAACCGCTTCCTTTACAGATCCAACTGTGGTTACAGTTGCATCAATACTTTTGAGCAAGGAGGTATACGTCTTTCTACTACCAAAGTCGTTGTCTATAACCAGTACTTTTACCCCTTGGAGGAATGAAAGCTCTTTAGCAAGGTTATTCTTTGGAGACATAGTAGCCTCAGTTGGGGTTATATAAATAACAAGTGGACAAAAACCGGATAATTCTAGCTTGAAATTAACCCGGTGATGATTCAACGATTTCTAATTCCATAGAGTGCTAGAGTGCTGTTTTATTTCTGGCTTTATTTGGTTGATTACTACATAAAAATTAATCAACTACAATGGAAAACTTTCACCTACTCACTTCAAGTAATTACAGAACAACGGGTTTGTAATCTGGGCAACCGATTGCTGCTTCATTCAGCGCTTTACAGGGATGAACAGGACATTTGAGATTGTATTCGCCTGTAAAGAAGACGCAGCAATGGCACGGAATTTGATGCAATCTTTGAAGATAGGTCAAACCTTTCTGAAACGCGTCCCAGAGCGTCCAGACGAAACTGAACACAACCAGTGACAGACAAACCTCAAAAGCAAATCCGGCAAGCGATGGAATCATCTGAAGTAGCGTTGGGATGAACATGGTGGGTTACTCCAAGAGAATTTAAGAAGATGAAGCTAATGCGGGTCGTAGTTCAACAGCTCCCATCGCTTGAGGTTGCTCCAGGCTCGATCCATACAAATCGACAAAGCGCTTGAAGAGTTGCATCGTTTTGTGATTAGACTGACCAAACTGGGCTGAACGGCGAATTTTCGTCTTGTTCAGTTTGTGGAGGTAGGGTAAATCCTCAAGCACGGTTAAGCCCGCAGCAATATGTAAAAGGATTCGCAGCAGCGGTCTTGGTAAAGCCAGATTGCTGTAGATATCAATGAATAACTTGTGTTCGTTCTGGCTCAATGGCAAGACGTTGAACATCACAGCAATTTTCTTGCCATGATGCACAGGAATATTCAGTTCAATCGTGTAAGGAGTGTGTAGCGTTAGCTCTACCTCAACTACAGGCTGTCTCACCAGGCTGAGTACATTGGGTGAAGCCTCTAGAACCGTTTGAAATTTCAGGCTACCACCGATCGTAGTGGCTTCAAACTGACCGACATCAATCACTTTCAAGTTGTTCAAACTAAAGGCATGCACCGATTCCAAATGCTTTAAATTCAACAGATGATAGATCTGACACAGGTAAAGGATCGGTAAAACATATTCCTGAGTAATCAAGTGATATTTTTCCAACTGAAGCATTCTTGCCTCCGTTTGGTGACGATAGGCTGCGTGCTGAGGCGTATTGGAACTCAGGTTGTAGTGCTTGAGCGTACTGATCTGCTCTGCACTTAAGTGTTCAGTTGTCGGCGTTGCTGGCTTGAGATAAAGCCATACCATCAAGAGCAAAGCAACCAGAACCACCTGGGCAAGACCGATCGCAGACAAAGAGCCATCGGCAAAGCAGGCAACACTGCGATCTGCAAGGGTAACTATCCAGGCGAAGCTACCAACCTTCCAGAGACCACCGCGAAGCTTGGTCACAAGCAGGGATGCGTTAAAAAACGCGCCGTTACTCATGACTTCACCGTCATGATGGTGGTATGAATTGGTAATCATAGGTATTTAATATTGGTTTGAAAGTAAGTTTTAGCTGGAACCGTATCATTCGTTTCAAGGGACAAAGTGGTCTAAAAATCAGCGTTTTGCTGATTTTTAGACCTTGATTGGGAACACGCAAACACTATGATTGCGTCACCAGCTTGACCGTAGCGTTTTGCAAGCCAGGACGCTGCACGGCTGCCAGCGTCCGAGACACGGCATATTTTTGGTTGATGACGCTAAGTAATTGAGATATATTGTGCTTTCTAGCCACGCCCCAGAGGTCAGCCACCAAATCAAGTGAGCCATCGACGTTACGAGACCAGCCCAAGTCATAGCCACCCTCAAGCACGGCAACAAGATCAGCCCGAACGTGTTGGCAACCCGAGCCACGCACCATCGCATTAGTCTGTACAACAAAGCCCAGTTGACGGAGGGAGTCTTGCAAAATGGAAATATCAGTCAACTTACTGCGGAGAGTATTGAAATGAGACATTGTTGTTTCCTTAAGATTGAAGATTAGCGATCGACGAATTCAACAAACCAACTGCTAAACACGAATAAGCACTTTTAACGATCGTCTTCGTGTCGATTGGTTACGAATGAACCAGTTGTGCAACGATTTGTGCTTTATGCCAGTATGGCAACCATGTGTTTGAAATTGAGTATAGGTAAGGGTTTATCTTCTGTAGAAGTTGTAGAAGTTGTATAAGTAGTGCCATCAAGCAAGCTATGTTCACTCGGAAGACTGAAGGCGGCTCTACCAAATGAGGTAGAAAAAATTATCACGATCAACCTATAGCCAGAGTTTCATATCCGGCTAGTGGGCACTGTATGTTAAGGATTGAAAGCGCCAATCAGTGCTGAACGCTGGATATAGCTTCATCTTGCAAAATTGCTTATCTTTGTTCGATTAGTCTTTATCGGTGTGTCTTCAGTCAGCTAGTCCATAGATACCTCTGAAGACGGACAACTAAAGTAAGGTCTGTAAATACGATAAAGGGGCAAATCGTTAAGGAATGTAAATCATGGAAGCGAACAAAACGACTGGCTTACCCCCTACTGCTACGGAATATAACGGCATCGATCGCAACGCTTTTATCTTCGGTTTCAATCCCCAGGCTGAACTATGGAACGGTCGTTTGGCAATGATTGGCTTTCTCGCTTACCTGCTTTGGGATTTAGCAGGCGTTAGCGTTCTACGTGATCTGCTGCACTTAGTTTAGGTAAGCACCAGAAATTTTCACTCCTAGAAGCGCATTGAGAAGCTCGTATTCAATCAAAATCCGTCAAAACAGCAAGCCCCTTTCCATTATTGGAAAAGGGCTTTTGTTTGTAGCAGCCTAAAACCAGAGCAATATACCCTCAAGGGAACGGACAGCATCATTTACTTTACGCCGTGCGTACACTACTCAAACTGACGGTTCAACATATGGCTCACAGTCCTCACCTTCACCCCCACCGGAATCAAAATTGATGTCTAATCCAGCGTCTGACCGACTCAAGCAAAATGCTACGAAAATCATGCAACTGTGGGAGGAGCGCGCGCGGGCTGAAGTTTATGCCTCCATGCAACAGGACTCTCTAGTCTTGCAAGATTCGCTACCGCTGTACTTAGAACAACTGGTCGATGAGCTTTCAACTGAGATTGACCAAACCTCTGCCCAAGTCACAGCCGATGAGGTGGAAAGCACACGCATTGGCTGTGACTTGGGCATGAACGCGCAGGCTATGCCGACTACTCCATGAATCAACTCATTTTCGAGTACCATATCCTTCGTGAAGTCATCTTTCAAGTTTTAGAAGCAGAAGTGCCTTTGAACGTGCGCGATCGTGACATCATCATCGGCTCCATTGAGAAAGCGGTGAATGACGCCGCCACGCAATTCTCCCAAACGCTGCAAGATATCCAAGAGCTTTTTATGGTGACGCTCACTCACGACCTCAGAAATCCCATCAACGTTGTGAAAATGGGCACTCAACTGCTGCTGCGTCCGCTGGAACAAGGCGATGCCCATGCGGAGGTGGCAACGAGAATGATGAGTGCGATTGATCGACTGAATACGATGATTCAAAATCTGCTAGATGCAAGTCGGTTGCGGGCAGGGCACCGCTTAAAAATGGACTTTGAAGACTGCAATTTAGCCCTCCTAATTCAGGACGCAGTGGAAGATTTGAATTTCGCTCACGGAAAAAGGTTTTTGGTGGTTTCTGATGCGGAGGTCAAGAGCCATTGCTGCCGTAAAGAACTACGGCGGGTGATTGAAAACTTAGCCACTAACGCTGTGAAATATGGTGCTCCTGACACACCAATTACACTGACGCTCCAGCAAACTGAAACCCAGATCAACCTGACTGTTCATAATGAAGGCGAACCAATTGCTCCTGAAGCGCAATCAATCCTGTTTCAACAATTTCGTCGCACCACCTGTGCTGAGGAGCAAACGGGCTGGGGTTTAGGCTTGTTTTTAGCTAAAAGTATTACTGAGGCGCATCAAGGGACGATCGCGGTCGAAAGTACGGCGGGCAAGGGAACAAGCTTTATCGTTAAATTGCCTAAATTTCTCTTTGAGTTAGCTAAGTTGCCTATAGACTGAATCTCTAGCAGGAAAATTTTGGTCGCTAAGCGCTTTGACTCAGTTGCTTTGAGGATTTCAAGGCATTTATGTTTTGACTCAACTTAAGAGACTGATGCCCACAAGCAAAAAGATTGAGCACTAAAAGCACTGTCACTTGAGGAATTTATGCCCGCGCATGACATCATTTTGCCCCAAAACGAACCGTTTCTGAAGTACACGAAGAGCCTCCAGAGTCGGTATAGAAATTGTGGTAGAGCGCGATACGTTTGGAGTTATTCCTTTTAGTAGACGCATAGCAAAACGATGGCAGTTAAATTGAAGGAACTCTTGCATCCATCGTTCTACTGTTGAACAAGCTAGAGACTCCAAAAATCTTAAAACACTCAGGAATAAGACAATGCCTTTCAATCCATCTAAAGTTATCGTTGCAAGCGCCTGCGCTCTTAGTTTAACTGCTGTACCTCTAGCGCTATCTGCCTCTGCTCAGACAGATACAGCTCCTGGTACTACCACCACTGCTCCTGCCGATACTAACTCTGGTACTATGTCTACCCAAGGAGACGATCGCGGCTTTGATTGGGGTTGGCTTGGTTTGCTCGGCTTGATTGGTTTAGCAGGCTTAAAGCGTAAGCCTGAACAAACCCAGGTGTATCGCGACCCTAATGAGACAAGTCGTCCTGGTGCCAGAATCTAACGTGTGTCGCTCTCTAAATTAAACTGCTCTAAAAGATGCTGTTCAGTTAAACCGGACAGCATCTTTTTTAGTAGCCCAGCCTTGATCAGCAGCAGCCACACTATCGCACGCATGCTGGTTTTGAGTATCACGACTTGCAAACGTGCAAACAGAGAAAATCTGGCTGCATGAGTGTGCAAGCGCATTGATCGACCAAGCACTTTCACCTGCGAAGCACCAGTCTTGCTAGACACCTTTAACATCAAGCTTTTGCACAGTTTTTTGAATCGCCGCGAGATCGATATAACAATTGGCAACGTCAATTAGAGAACTGCTAGTCATCGATCGCAACCCAACGACTTCAACCCGAACGCCTTGCCCAGCAATCGTATTCACTACGTAGACAAAATCGCCATCGCCGCTGACCAAAACGGCTGTATCACAGTACTGCGCCAAGCGCATCATATCCACCGCAATTTCGACATCAAGATTGGCGCTTTTAGCACCATTTGCAGCCTGTGTCACGGCTTTAGTAATGACGCGGAAGCCGCTATGAGTCATCCAGTAGAGAAACCCTTTCTGCTTCTCATTGGTTGGGTCATAGCCCGTGTAGAAAAACACATGCGCCAGACAATCTTTAGCCGTTAAATACTCCACCAGTTTGGTAAAATCGATCTCAATGTTGAGATATGAAGCGGCGTAAAAAAGATTTGAACCGTCGATGAAAATAATCACTCGACCGCGATCGCCTTGGTGGGAGATGTAATTTTCATGAGCAGGCTGATTGAGGGCTTCGCATGGCGATGTGTCCTGTACAAAACTAGACGTTTGATTTAATACTTTATGAGATCTTTTTTCTAAAATCTTTTTCTTAACAACAATGTCTGCCACTTGTAACTCCTTGATAAGGTGGCTAGAAAAACTTGCTTTCCGGTGCTACAGCTAACAGGGTGCGAACAGTCTCACGTGCTCTAGAGGCTGTATGGGGTTCAGTAATCCACCACAAAACAACTGCCGGAATGACACCCAACACTGCACCGATCGCGGTGGGAATCCAGAAACGCATATCTAACTGGTACAGCGTTATCATCGCGCCAAAGGCAAAATTCACCAGATAAATCACGAGTGGCACCGTCAACTGGGATCGAGTCAGAACGAATGTCAGCTTGCGCCAGCAAAAGGCAGCTACAGACATAAACAGCGTCCCCGTTCCCACCCAGCCCATCAGATTGCGATACGGCATCCCAAAAAACTGACCGGGGTCATAGAATTCCCAAAAGGGATAGGCTGTCTGGCTCATTGCTGGGTCAAGCACAAAGTCCCAAGCAGTGAGGAGCAGCGCCCCAACAGCGATCGCACCCACCTGCCTAGTCCAACCTTTGACTCCTACAGCATCTAACCCCGCCCATGCCAGCAAATAGGTTGATAAACCGACATAAAACCAGGACAGCGGAATTGTGAACGGTACCAAGCCAGCGATCTTATACCCCAAACCATTCAGATAGCTGTAATGCCCAAAAGGAAAACCAGTACTGGTTCCCAGCAATTCACTGCTTAATGACAGTCCCATCGCAGGTAGCATAAAGACCAGCCAAGCACGCCAGCCCAACGTCCTACAAGCATAGAAACTAACGGTCAGTGCTCCCAGAAGAATGTAAAACACCCCCCCGCCTGCCATACTCCATCCAAACAGCGCTTGACCAGCCGTTGGTAAAGCCGCAATAAAGTCAGGATTCGGTAGCACAAGTAGCAGTCCTGCCAGCCCAAAAATTAAAGACAGAATATGACCGGCTAAACAAAAACGCTCGATCGCAACCAGTTGTTTCATAAAGTCTCCTTAAAGCACAGGAACTGCAACATCATGCTGCTGGCTAATACACGGTTGCTCAGTTTGAGCCACTTTAACGACTAAGCGATCGCAATTGATCAGCTCAACTAGAGCCACAGTCGAAAAGTTTGTGACATAAATTTCCAGTTGGGCTTCGGGTCGGGCTACGAACAAAAGGCGTTCTCCTGGAAAAACAACCCGCTCAAAATACCAGTTTGTAATATTTGTGATTCGAGCTACTTTAACTGTGCGGTCACGATTGGTGTAACAGCAGAGAATGGAATCAGCACAGTCAGCAGGCAAGCGATCTAGAATTTGAGTCATTGTGATGCAGTTTGTAAGGCTTACGACCAGTTCAGTTTTGTGGCGATCGCGCCTAGCAGTACAACCAAACCGAGCGATCGCCGGAAATAGTTAACACCCTGGAAAAGCTCTTGCCATGCCCAGGTGAACAGGGAGCCAAAAGCGACTGCCTCTAGCCCCCTGTGGATGTTGCCGCTGGTAATTAACAGTGCGAGTAAAGTCGCTACAAGACAAACCAGGAGAGGTAAATTGGGCTTCTGAGCAAGCGCAATATTGCCGTCGTCATCTCGAAAAGTGCGATTAAATAAAGTCTCTTCCGTAGCTTCAGGTGTATGCATTGAACTCCTTTGACTCAAAAATTTTGACTCAAAAATAAGTCAGTATGACGTTAAAAGTCAGTATGCCCCTTCACTGTTAAAGATCGTGTCTGATTTGATGTTTTACTTGTGTATAAATTAGGCAGAAACTGCTGAAACATTCAAAAGTCATAGACGAAGCTTTACTTGTTTACCTAGTAAGATATAAAACTTCTTTGATGCTTTCTGCTGTATTAGGAAGCATCAAATCTGGTTAGAGGAGTCTTATTCATGACTGCAATTTGCATCACAGCGCCCAAGTTTCGTCATACACAATGGGTTAGCTTTGTAGGCGGAGAAGGGGTAGTGGTAAGCTACACTCCCGACGCTGGAAGCTGGACTTACTTGATTGAAATGACGCTGGGTCCAGAACCCAACTTTGGCAGAGTGGGTGCAGAAACAACAGTGGTTCTCCACGAGGCAGATTTGCGTGCAGCCTGACCTCGAAGCCAAATCATTCACAGGGCTTCTAGTCGCATCGGTCATCCTCATACTCTGGATCAGCAGTTTGGGATTTCTTTCATCGATCGACATCGCTCAACTAGCAACTATAGGGATCGTGCCTGCTGTTTTAGGGCGAACGTTCATTCAGACTGGGTTGTTTATCCTGGCGCACGATGCCATCCATGGAGTTGTGGTTCCGGGTAATCGCCGCTTCAATCACTGGGTTGGGCAATTAGCAATCACGCTGTACGCACTCCTGCCCTATCAAAAGCTCTATCTCAACCACGGGGAGCATCATGAATATCCGTCTTTGCCCTGGTATCATTTGCCATCTGTACGTCAACCGAGATTACCGAGACAGTCGAACCGTACTGATGTTAGCCAACCCTTAATTTTCGTGTCTTGCTGCAACATCACCACTGTTGACCCTACTCCTCATGACAGCTTGCTAAATTTCAGCAAGAAGCTCTAGCTGCGGATAGCTGTTTTTGACCGCATAAGCCACCATCCTTAGGGAACGTATTACCCTTCAAAGCAGGTTTAGACACATGATATTAATGCCCCTCGATTTTCTGCTGCGGTGGCTCATCGGACCGTTGACGATCGCTGTTCTCGGTGGGGGTCTCTACATCCTGCACGAGTGGTATCAGGGGGAGTTGGTCGATCGTGCCTGGTTGATTGCAGGCTGGGCAATGATCATCTGGTCGGGCGTTGGCTTTTTGCCCCTCAGCCTCTTGCGTCGCCGGGGACGCGACGAACCCAACATGCAGCGCAGCCACGAAACAAAGCGCCTATCACGCCCCGATGGCAGTGAAATCCAGATAGAGTTTTACGGTTCTCCTGACGCACCACCGTTGATTTTGACGCACGGTTGGGGACCGAACAGCACCGTCTGGTATTACGCCAAAAAGCAGTTAGCGAATCACTTTCGCGTTGTTGTGTGGGATCTGCCAGGACTCGGCAAGTCAACCAAGCCACAGAATAACGATTACTCGATTGAAAAATATGCCAGAGATCTAGAAGCTGTACTGTCACTGGTGGGCAATCAACCTGCCATTTTGTTGGGTCACAGTATGGGTGGCATGATCCTACTCACGTTTTGCCGTCTGTTTCCAGAGCACTTGGGAAAGCGGGTGTCTAGGCTAATTCTTGTAGACACCACCTACACCAACCCCACCAAGACTGCCATTCTAAGTCAACTGCTCATGCCGCTTCAGAAGCCACTGATTGAACCCTTGCTGCACTTGACGATCGCGCTTGCTCCGATCGCCTGGTTGATGAGTGGTTTGAGTTACTTAAACGGTTCGATGTATCTGACAGCCGAACTGTCTGGCTTTACAGGACGGGAGACACGCGGACAACTCGACTTTACAACTCGCTTGGGCTTACTGGGTTATCCAGGCGTTTTGGCGCGAGGAGTGCTGGCGATGTTGCGTTTTGACGAAACGCAGACGTTACCCAAAATTCCCATCCCAGTGCAGGTGATTGTTGGCAAGTCTGATATCGCCACTCGTTTGCCTGCGAGCCAGCGGCTCACTCACGATATTCCCAAAGCAGAGTTAGTTGTGCTGCATCCGGCAGGGCACATGGGCTTGATGGAGCGCAATGCTCAATTTGCTGAAGCCGTGCGATCCTTTAGTGTCTCGCTTGAAAATGTTTAGTAACCGTGCCTGAAGCGTTTCTCGACATTACTTTGCAGCAGAAATTTGATCTTTTCGCTGTTGTAGCACCTGCTGTAATTCAGGATGAGGAGATCCTCCGAGTTATTGCTCAAAATCTCAAATTTCAAACTGCAATGACTTAGATTTTAAGTCAGAAAAGGAGTAAAGAGGCGAGTTTACCAAACCCTTAGTCTGCCCGAAGAGGGAGGATTTAGTAAGACTATCTTCGTTACTGTTACTTAGATTAAACTTGTCCATAAGTTTGCGATCAAATCTGACTGCTTAGCGACAGTTCACAATCGAAGCGAGAGGTTCACTTCACAGCCTGGCAGGCTTGGGAACTGTCCCAGATGGATACAGCAGCTTTGCAACAAACGGTTGTAAGTAGGTAGGTGGAATCAAATGTAGGATGGGTTAGCGATAGCGTAACCCATGCGGGTGTTGGGTTTCGTACCTCAACCCAACCCACACAGGTCTATATTTAATTAGTCCCACCTACTTACAACAAGCTTTAATTGAGCGGGCAGAAGTGGATACAACAACTACCTTGCCGCTGCTCGACGATTCAAACTATCAGAGACCGCAATGGGTTATTGGGAATTGCACATATCAAGATGATGACCACTCTCTAGGAGAGCCAACAACGCTGCATTTCCAGGATAGTTTTGGATGAAAGATGGGCTATTGATGGGTAATGCACCCTGGTTATTAGGAGAATCTCGTAGGCATTATAGGGAGTTGGAAAGTGCATCTCAAATCAATTGATCAACAAGTTATCGCAATTGTGGGCGCATCCAGTGGCATCGGACGAGAAAGCGCGCTGAGATTTGCGAAAAAAGGTGCCAAAGTTACGGTCGCTGCCCGATCGCAATCCGGCTTAGACTCACTGGTTGAGGAAATTGAGAGCATGGGAGGAGAAGCGATCGCCATTACGGCAGATGTTGCTGACTTTAGTCAAGTGCAGGCAGTTGCTCAAAAAACCGTTGACCGATTTGGACGGCTAGACACCTGGGTTCACACGGCTGCGACATCGGTCTTTGCCAGGTTCGAGCAGATTACACCCGAAGAATTTAAGCGGGTGATTGAGGTGAACTTAATGGGACAGGTCTATGGTGCAATGGCGGCATTGCCTCACCTGCGGCGCGAAGGGCGCGGTGCCTTGATTCACATCACCTCTGTGGAAGCTCGTCGCTCACTGCCCCTTCAAAGTGCCTACTCCGCCTCTAAACACGGAGTTGAAGGATTTCTGGAATCGCTCCGGGTAGAGCTGCAACACGATGGCGTACCCATTAGCGTTACTAATGTAATGCCCGCGACGATTAATACGCCATTCTACAACAAAGGACTAACAAAACTGGGCGTGCAACCGACTGGAGTTCCCCCTTACTACCAGCCCGATATTGTAGCGGATGCGATCGTCTACGTTGCCGAACATCCCACTCGCGACATCATTGTAGGAGATGTAGGTCGCGCTCTTGATGTCATGCAAAAGCTTTCACCTGCCTTGGTAGATAATCTTCTCGCCCTCATTGGAGTAGAGGGTCAGTATACGGAAATACCTAAGCTTGAGAGTGATCCCAACAATCTGTATGAACCGATCGAAGGTTATGACAGAGCAACAGGAGATTACGGTGATAAGACTATCCCTAGTCTGCTCGATCAACTCGATTTTCATCCGGTAGCAAAGTGGGGCGCGATCACTGGAATTGGTGTGCTAGCGCTGCTGGCAATTCAAGCCTTCAAGGGCGTGAAATCTTAATTCAAAACTCACGTTAGGAGATAGCAACGATGGAAACGACCTCTAACAAAAATGATGATCCGCAATCAAGCAATCTGGGGGAAACCGAGCGTTGGGGTTCGTTAATTACGGGCGGTGCAATGGTGCTACTGGGATTGCGAGACCGATCGCTACGCGGTGCATTGATGGCACTAACGGGTAGTGGTCTGGCGTATCACGGCGCAACGGGACAAAAGAGTTTGCAAGATAAAGTCACAGAGGCAACAGGTTTGAATCAGAGTATCCGCGTAGAAAAGTCAGTCACGATCGCCAATAAATCGCCCGAAGAACTCTATCGCTTCTGGCATAATTTTGAAAACTTGCCTGCTTTCATGAAGCACTTGAAGTCAGTCACGGTGATTGATGAGCAGCGATCGCACTGGGTAGCAACTGCACCATTAGATGCCAGTGTCGAGTGGGATGCCGAAATTATCAACGACCAGGAAAATCAGCTGATCGCTTGGACATCGGTGTCCGGTGCAGAGGTTGATAACTCTGGTTTTGTCCGATTCAAACCTGTACAAGGCAGGGGAACGGAAGTCAAAGTTGTGATTGAGTATAATCCTCCCGGCGGCGCAGTTACAGCAGCGATCGCCAAACTGTTTGGTGAAGAACCAGAGCAGCAAATGGGAGATGATTTACGCCGCTTCAAAATGCTGATGGAAGCAGGCGAAATTGCTACGACTGAAGGACAATCAAGCGGTCGGAAGTAAGAGCGCCAGTGGATGGAAGGAGTCATCCATTGACGCTTTTTTATCACTGTATTTTGATTCACAAACTCAGGAGATTTGATTCAATGAAAGCAGTTTGCTGGCAGGGTACGAATAAGGTGACAGTCGAAACTGTACCTGATCCCAAAATCATCAATCCCCGTGATGCTATTGTCAAAATTACATCAACGGCAATTTGTGGTTCCGATTTACATCTGTATGACGGTTTCAATCCTACGATGAAGCAGGGTGATATCCTGGGTCACGAGTTTATGGGTGAAATTGTTGAGCTAGGTAGTGCTTTTAAGAATGGCAATGTCCATGACAACGGCAAAGCTCTTGCGATTGGCGATCGCGTAGTGGTTCCTTTCACTATTTCCTGCGGTAGCTGCTTCTTTTGCAACCGTACTTTATGGTCACTATGCGATAACTCCAATCCGAACGCCTGGATGGTAGAAAAAGTCATGGGTCACTCTCCGTCAGGACTTTTTGGCTATTCCCATCTGACCGGAGGCTATGCGGGGGGGCAAGCTGAGTATGCTCGTGTTCCCTTTGCAGATGTTGGGTTGTTCAAAATTCCCGAGGGGCTTACAGACGAGCAGGTTCTATTTCTAACGGACATTTTCCCGACTGGCTACATGGCAGCAGAAAACTGTGACATCCAGCCCGGCGATACGGTGGCAATCTGGGGCTGTGGTCCAGTAGGGCAATTTGCGATTAGAAGCGCCTTTTTACTGGGTGCGGAGCGAGTGATTGCGATCGATCGCGTTCCCGAACGCCTTCAAATGGCGCAAGCGGGTGGAGCCGAAATCCTGAACTTTGAAGAGGTGGAGGTTGGCGAAGCGCTGAAAGAAATGACGGGGGGGCGCGGTCCTGATTCTGTGATGGATGCGGTAGGGATGGAAGCTCACGGCATGGGCTTGGAAGGCTTCTACGACAAGGCAATGCAGGCAGTACGTCTGGAAACCGATCGCCCCAATGTGTTGCGTCAGGCGATCGTAGCTTGCCGCAAAGGTGGAACAGTGTCAGTGCCCGGTGTTTATACGGGTTTTGTCGATAAGATGCCAATGGGTGCTTTCATGAACAAAGGCTTGACGATGAAAACGGGTCAAACCCATGTTCATCGCTATTTACAACCGTTAACTGAACGGATTCAAAAAGGTGAAATCAATCCGTCGTTCTTGATCACTCACACGCTACCAATCGAGCAAGCACCGCACGGCTACGAGATTTTCAAACACAAGCAGGATAACTGTATTAAGATTGTCCTCAAGCCTTGACATTCTTCATGTTAATGCCGCAGGAGTTATGTAGCGTTTCGCGCTCGACTAAAACCAAATTATTTAATGAAAGCTGCGCTTTTAGCGCAGCTTTCATTAAATAATTCGTACTTCACTCAATTGAAAAATGCTATAGCTGCCGCCACTTGGTTTGGAACACTTTTAGAGTGGTAGCTACACAAAGATATCTGACCGATTTTGGTGGCGGTGGGTTAGCCGTCCTATGCCCATGGATGTGCTGCTCTCTCCGCTCCTACTTTGGTGAAAATTTATTAACCTGGCAATGTTTGTTCATACATATTTCGGAGTTACAAAGCGATCGCGTAGGGTGCGTTACGGCGATGCCTAACACACCCTACAGCTCATGTCAGATCTTTGATTGCCAGGTTAATAGATTACATTTTATCATCAGCTTCATGACTATAGCGAAAGACAAACCTTCTTCCATAAGGGTGTTCACAATCATCATCAGTTCTATCGCTGTAGTCTTCACGATTGTATGCTTTACGATTTTCGTCATTCCTATTCTTGTCTCGACGACAATAGAAGTTTCCGTGCTCTTTAACTTGGTGATGGCGATACATTTGACTTCCTTGAAACTACAACGTGTGGCAAATAAGTCTGTGGCAAATAAGTCAAAGTTCAGCAACGTCTCTCAACTTTAATTACCCAACATTTCTGTTTTAGCGCGGTTAAGAGTTTGCATCAGTTCCTGACGATTTTGTTCGCGAATCAGGTAGCGCCACACAAAACGCACGACATACAACAAGCCAATCAGTTTGAGAATTGGCGTGATCAGTGGGATATCATCAATTGCATCTAACCCTGCAAACAGGAGTCTAGTGCCAAGGAACGCCAGAAGAATCCAGCCCAGTGTCGTCAGAAGTGGGCGATTGTTTTGGAAGAATGCAGGAGTGTATGACATTGCATTCTCAAAAAACTGGGTCGTCTTAGCTTGAATCGATCGCCAAGCTTCTGTTGCTGATTCGGTTGTAGGTGCATCAGGCATCGTAGACTCAAAGCCATCAGTTGTCGTATCCATCGGCACGATGACTGCCAGGGGAGATGTTTCATAATGACGCAGCAAGTCAGCCGGATCATCATAAATGGCGATCGCCCCCTGAAGCTGTTGGTCGCTGAACCCGCCAGAGCGAAACGCAATGACACTCACGCCTGCTTTTCCGGCTGATTCAATGTCGTAGGGCGTATCACCCAACATCACAGTGCGATCGGCTGGTAAGTGGGCTTTGTTCAATGCGGCTTCTACGAGATCTGGCTCTGGTTTAGACGCTTCTACATCATCAGAAGTTGTGAACTCTGAAAGCAGGTCATCCACTTGTGCCACTTTAAGCAAGATATCCATTTCTTGCTCAGTGGCTGAACTGGCAACAATGAGATGCAATCCATCCGCTTGCATTTTCTGCACAAGTGCCCGCGACCCCTTAGTCGGAGCAAGTTCAGGACTAAATTTATTGATGATCAATTCTTTACGTCGATCGGTAATTTGCTTACCAACTCCATCTTCACTATTGAGTTCTGCAACCAAATGAGGAACAACTTGATCACCGCCCATGCCAATCAACGGACGAACCTAGTCAAATGGAATTTCGTATTTATAGTCAGCAAATGCTTCTATCCAAGCTTGAGCATGAGCATCGTTGCTTGAAACCAGTGTGCCATCCACATCGAGAATGATCCCTTCAATTGCCATGATTTTTACTCCTATTCAACGTTTTTAGCCGTGTGTCATTCCGTAGCGTGCTCTTGCCAGACTCTAGAAGGCGAAGAGGCCCAAGTTTCTGACCGCAAGTGCGCCACCGATCGCGGAGGCTGCTAACGAGAAGAGTGCCGAACTAAAGACCCACCAGGCAGCACCAGACGCGACTTTGCGAGTTTCGCGCACTTGTTTTTGAGTCTGGTGCTTGATCGCTTCTAGCCGTTTTTGCGTTTCCTGCTGAATCCGCTCAACCTGGTGTAAACCGCTATCACGGACTGCCTCAACCTGTCCAATAATCCGATCGGCATCGGCTTTCGAGATGTCATCACGAGAGCTTAAAACAGCGGCTAATGTGCCACGATCGAACTGACCCAGGCGATCGCGCAGTGCCTCCAAGCCAACTTGCGGGTCATCAAACAGCTTGCCAAAATCTTGCTTAATCCCGTCGTAATTCAGTTCAGGGCGTTCCATGCCATTGAGATAGTTACGAACGCTGTCAAAGCCTTTGTCAATAGTCGATTGGACAGTCTGCTGAACCTGCTGGATTTGTCCAACAACTGCTTTGTAATTAGATTCCACTTGGTCAACAATCCGGTTGGCTTCTTCCTCAGTTATGTCTTCGCGTTGAGCCAGTAGCGCGACAAAGGTTTCTCGATTGAACTGGGAAGCGCGATCGCCCAGGCTGCTCAAGCCGGAACGCGGATCTTGCAGTAACAGTTGTAAGTCTCGTTTAATGCCATCGGGATTAAGTTCAGTTTTGTCGGTGTTCAGCAGGTAGTTTTCTAGATTTGCTTCAAAGTCAACCGCCTGCTTCTGCACGCGACTGGCAAGGCGACGAGGCGCTTTGACCAAACTACGAACGGATGCTTGAAACTGATCGATCGTCTGATTCACTTGCTCTTCGGTCAAGTCGTCCCGCTGGCTCAAAAGCTTGACGAGGGTTTCTCGATCGACTTGAGACAACCGCGCCTGCAAGGAAGCCGCTCCCGCTTTAGGGTCATTCAGCAAGGTGGACAGATCGCGTTGAATGCCTTCAGGGTTGAGTTCATCAAGATTGGTTTTGCGAAGATACTTAGAGAGCGTTTGTGTCGTCTGTTCATACTGCTCTTTCGCTTTGCCTGCCAGCTTTTGCGGTGCTTGTAGGAGACTATCTCGCACCGATTCCACCTGATCGAGTACCTGATTCACTTGCTCTTCGCTGAGGTCTTGCCGTTGGCTCAATAGCTGCACCAAGGTGTTGCGATCGAATTGAGAGAGCCGTCCTCGCAGGGCAGTTATCCCTGCTTCTGGATGATCAAACAGCGTTTTCAAATCGCGCTGAATGCCTTCGGGATTCAGTTCTTCCTGGTTAGTATTTCGCAGATAGTCTGACACTTTTTGATACAGTTCTTTCGCTTGACTTTGAGCGCTATCTTGCACTTCTTTGGCTTGCGATAACATTTGATCGCGGGTGCCCTCCAGTTGATTCAAAATTTGATCAGCTTCTTCGGCGCTAATGTCCTGTCGCTGGCTCAAGAGTTGCTCTAGAGTGCTGCGGTCAAACTGGCTGAGACGACTACCCAGAGCCTCTAATCCCGCTTCCGGATCGTCGAGCAAGGTTTTGAAATCCTGTGCGATCGCGTCTGGATTCAGCTCCGTTTTATCGGTAGAACGCAGGTAGTTTTCGACTCGGCTCTTAAGGTCTTGTGCTTTTCCCTCCACTTCAGCAGTTTGCACGGTGCTGAATACTTCAGCCCGGATTGCTTCCAAATACCCTGCCAAGTCTTGAATGGCTTCAGAGGTGAAGTCACTCCGTAGTTCCAAGACTTCCACAAAGTAATCGCGATCGATGAGTTCTAATTCTTGACGAATAATCGCAGGATCGGCTGCCGCGTCGTAAATCACATCGCGGAATTCCTGCTTGACGGTTTCCCGATTCAGCTCCCAGGGATGGGAAAACAGCAGATAGTTTTCTAGGTCTGCCTGAATTACGCTAAACGGTTTAGGCGCTTTGGTAGTTTTCCCGTTTGATTTACCGTTGGCATTACCATTACCATGACCATTAGACTGTTCACCAGACTGCAACAAATTATGCTTTAGGGTTTGCAGTTGTCCTGAAATTTTCTCGACATCCAAGTCAGAAAGGTCGGTATTTTGCAGCACCTTATCCAGTAGTGCAGTTGCACCAAATTGTAGTGCCCGACTGGTTAAGTTGCTTCCTGAAAAAACTTGGTCTGATGTGGTTTTGAGCAGTTGGCTCAATTGACCGCCCAGTTCGCCAGATTGCAAATCTTGTGGAGTCGCGGTCTTTAATTGGTTGATGAGTTCTTGCGGATCGATCGCTCCTTTCTGACCTGCAACCTGTTTCCAGGCTGCTTCAAGTTGGTCAGTGATGCCATCGATATCTCGTTTCGACAAATCTGTGCGGCTACTGACCAACTTCGTGAGCGTTTCCCGGTTAACGGTTTTCAGCAAATCACTGTCGGCAATTGACCCCAAATCGGCATCTTTCAGCAACGTTTCAAATTGCTCTCGGATTTTACTTAGGTCGAGCTTGGGCAGTTGCAGATTGCTTAATGAGCTTTGCAGCGTTGTTTGAATGCTATTCGGGTCAAAGCCAGCAGTTAGCTCACGGCGAACGGCGGCTGTAATGTCTTCAACCGTTGACACCGTCTGATTTTTGGCGACATTCGCGCCGACAACCGCTGCACCAGTGCCCAACAAGCCTTGTACTCCTGTTGTTGCCGTGCTGATCACGGATCCCAACAGTGACCCTAGCGTTGTAGACCCAAGCCAAGTCAACAGCGTAAAGAAAACCGACCAGATGACGACACCCGCGATCGCACCCAATAACGTGCTGCCCGCTAAGCTCAGTTTCACCGCTAGAAAAGAGGCTGCAAACAAAGCAAGGCTGACACTAAGCAGCAATCCCAGTCCCACTTTGGTCTCAATCCCTCGAATGGCATCGCCCAGCCCTTCCTGCTCATCATCGCTAGAAGCGCTACCAGGAGCAGCAACCACCGCGATCGCCAGGTTCGTCAACAGCAATTGAAAGGCGAATGCCATAACGACACCTGCAACCAGTGCCAACACAAAGTTAGGACTAGAAAACGAAAGGGTTGTTTCCTCGATCGGTAAGCGATCCGTCACTTGATACGGTGAATTCGCCTGGGCAAGCAGCCTATCCACTGTGAAGTCTATTAGTTGAAACATTGTTTTTTCCTATTCTTTGAACCAGATTGATTAAATAGATTGAAAAAAGCAGCCTCTTGATTTAGCAGATAATTAATGCGGTTGAATCAAACCCTCTGCAATATTCTGAATCTGCCCCCAGATCTCGCCAAGGTGGGATGTATACGGCTTCTACAGATTGCTAGTGGTTCATCGATGACCGCCCATCCACCTGGCAGCGATCGCGCCAAACGCGGCTCCAATCAGAGGATTAGGCTCTATAAATTTCACGCGCGCGGGTTGATCTGCGAGAACCTCGTGAAACATATCAGGATGATTATGGTAAACAAATCCCGCCTATTTGCTTACATCATCCTGACTGACAGGAATTTAATCGGGGTGAAACGATGTTAATTTTGCGCATATAGAACTAGCTTGACAGGCTGCCGTTAAAGATGGCGTCTAAGTAGGTGTTTTACTCGCGTATAAATCAAATAAATTCTGCTAAAACAGTCCATAGTTATAGATGATTTCTGTTGATCTACCGATAAAGTAATAGGAATTCTTCGAGGCTTTCGGCTTTAGTGAGAAGTATCAACGCGGCTTCAATCTCTTGCCGGACGGTAGCCGTCACTGCACAATTGCTGTTGAGGCAATCAAGCAACAACTGATTCGCGTCATAATACCGTTGCAAGCACTCTTGCTGCTCTGAGGTAAAGTGCCAGTTCTGCTGAGTGTGGCGATGCTTGACGATCGCCGCTTTCAACTGCTCTAGCCAAGCCAGATAATTTGTTTGCCACCATGCCTGAACGCTTTTTTTGCTTTTTGTTGGATCAGGGAGTTGCGCTTTAAGCGCTTGCAGAGCGTGATGCAGCTCCCTGTCAAGCGTCATGATCAGGGCATTATTAAGTCCATCGACACAGGCTTGCGCCAGGGTAGGATCAGCGTTGGAGGCAATAGCACACTTCAGCACTAAGTCATCTAACACCATGTCCAGAAAAAGCTCCTGATTCAAGGTGGATGCCAGCGCTAAGTGGGGGACAAGGTGCGGCTTGTTGATCAGGGCAATGTAAAAGGCGCTTGTATTAGCAGGTTTTGGCGGCTTAGCAAAAGACTTATGGCTTGCCCAGGCTAAGAACTTTTGTAGATAGGGATCGTGAGCCACGATCGCATCAATCTGTTGCTTCATTAACTGCACCAGGGGGTCTGCGCTTCGCAACATCGCCGCCGTCATCAAAAAGACTTCTCGCCAGCGGGGTTCCGTGAGATGCTTGACTAGCTGTTCTAACGCTTGATTGGAGGCTTGGAGATTGTGACTGGCGACGATTTTGCGCGCTGTAAGATACTCTTGAAACGTCAAAGACGAAAAGGAGAAAATGCCTTGCACCCGTTCTGCTAACAGCCCGTGCTGTAGTTCGATCGCCTTGAGAATGCCTTCACTTTCTAACTGCAATGCCTCTGGCTCCATCGAAGCATTTGGTAAGCCACTGAGGTAAGCGCTGATGTGTTGCTCAACAGCCTGTTGGGCAAAGAAATAATCTCCTTGCTCAAACGTGACAGTGGCAAGCTGGCTCAGCAGTTTTAGCTTTTGGGGCAATAAAAAGCCGTGAGCCATCTCGTCCCGCTCAATGCCTTTGGTTTCGTCCCATTTGCCCAGCAACAGATCTAAACATTGCTTATAAAACTCCGATCGCTGGGTGGGAAACTTGCCCTGATGCTGAAACACCCAGCAGGCGAGATGGAGAAACAGCGGTGTGACAGCCAGCCGACGGAAAGATACATTTTCCGGCAAGTGTAATTTTTGGGCAAACTGTGCTGCCTGCTCCTGTCTGTCCCGCAGCGTCGCTTTCGTCAGAGTTGTAAACCACTTTTGAGCAAACGCCGCTATTTGGTCTGCCGTAAAAGGAGCCATCTCGACATCAGTGAACCGTCTGAGATTAGCGGCTTTCGTGGCTGTACGGCACGTTACAACAAACAAATTCTGTTGATACTTTTCAGACAGTCTGCGAATTTCCTGCACAACCACCCGACGTTCTTGCGCCAGCACTTCATCGATCCCATCCAGCAAGAGTAAGACTCTGCCCGCTTGTAGTAGCGTTTCCAGCACAGACGAGTCGGTCAGTCCAGATGTAAGGAATTCGTCACGCAGATAATTGAGCAAGCTGAACTCGCCTACGGCTCTCGCGTCATCGGCAAAATCTCTCAAGGTGACGAAAATGGGCACCCGATCGGCGGCAAAGCTACCTCGGTTACACCGCATCGCTAGATGTTGCAAGAACGTCGTTTTACCTGCCCCTGGTTTCCCCAGTACCCGCAGCTTCGAGTAGATTTCGACGGCTTTTATACCCGCAATTTGAGTTTGGGATGCGCCTCCTAAGCCAAAGCGATCGAATTCTTTAGGCGTGAAGCGTTGCAGATCAGCCAACTCTAACCACTGCTGGCTGGGAATCTCCTCCAGCATGTTGACATCAATATAAAGGTCGTCAAGCTTGACAGGACGGCTGATGTTCAACAGTTGCAAGGTGCCGCATTGATCCTGAATTTTGTCCTGCCGCTGCGATCTCACCTGTCGGACTAGATCGTTTATATCGACAACAGGCGCGATCGCTCCTGGTTCAGGAAAGACAGCAGGCGGATGAACCGTAATGGCTCGCCAATCCAGATCCAGAATGACACAAAGCTCCTGAAAAACCTGGCGCTCAACGGGGTTGTCCCGTGAAAAACCGCCAGACCGATTGGCGTGTCTTTAAGCCAACTTCGCCTGCCAAGTTTTCTTGCGTCCACCCTTTAAGGGCAAAGGCGCGTTTTGCTTGCTGAATGCCGGGCAGTGATGCCTGGAGCGATCGCTTGACCATGAGATAGAAATCCTAGTCTTTATCTCAAGAACTTATACGTCATCATTATGTATGACTTTACAGTTTTCCTCTGTATCGCTAATCCCCCACTTGACAGATAATCAGGTTACTGAGAAAGCTTTTTGGGCGTTTTACACCTTCTAAGCGAAAAAATACAACATCATCCATAGTTTTTGCGTGCTTTTTTAGACTTTGTATAAGTTATATGCAAGTAAAACATATACTCAAACATAATTTTTAACATCCAGGGACAGGAGCAACACTAATTTCCGGCTCTACTTTGTCTCATCCTTGTTGACAGATTCCGGTGCAACTGACTATGGGAGTAAACCCATTCAAACGGTTCAAATTGAGGCGCTCTTATCGCAGCAACAGTATCTGTGCGCCCAGTTTGCAGTTGTAGCGGCTTTTCGAGCACCATGACATCGGGGTAGGTATAAAGATTGCGATCGGGAATCCAAAGCCGTTGATCGGTGTAGAAGGTCCGATAATTTTTTCCTTTAAGGGTAGGCTTTAGAAGGATGTAGAGGTTGCCAGCTATGTCGTTGTGGTCAGGCGTTCCTCCTGTCATCGGAATAATTTCTCCATTGCGGTATTCGCTGCGCGTTTCAGATGCCAATTCCAGTTCAAGGTATTCCTCGGCTGTACAGATCTTCGTCCCAAGTTGTGTAATCATGCTGGGTTGACTCCAATCTTTGCGTGGCTTTGCTGTCCGATCGCCTGGATGTAAATTCAATCTTACTCCAGGGAAATCATCCGCTCAGCAGGAGCGATCGCCTGCCCAACAGCAAACTTTCTGTTCAACTCGTGGACGATCGCGTTCCGAACTCCACAGTTTGAGTCGTGAGGTCGAAGTTTCGAGTTCTGGGGGCAACTGTTGCGGGTTGGAATGGTAAGGTTCCGGCTTTGAGCCGGAGCGATCGCGTTCCGAACTCCAGAGTTTGAGTCGTGAGGTCGAAGCTTCGAGTTCTGAGGGCAAATGAGCCGATGTTGAACCGCAAATTTCTCGTTTCCAGTCTAGAGATGAAGCTATTGAATTACTGGGTCTTGGACAGCATTGCAGCGGCGATCTGACGCAATACGGTCGCTAACGAACCAACTTACCGCGCAAGGGGAGCGATCACTCCCTACACAGCATGTACTGTATCTTACGAAAATCAAGATCGTAATGAGAGATACTGTGACTGAGCATAACCAGCAAAGGCGTGTCTGAGGCAGAGATTTGTAACTATTGCACTAGGGGGCATTATGGCTGGCAAAGTGATCACATCAGAAGTGTTTGTTGCCTATTCCCAATGCCCCCGTAAGGCATTTTTGCTCTTGTTCTCGGATGATCAGGGTGCGCCTCATGATTACCCGCGTATTCTGGAAGAACGGAGAAAAGCCCATCAAACTCAGTATCTTGAGGCTTTTAAGCAATCGCATGAGGATGCTAAACCCTATGACGAGAAGAATTTGAGGAAAGGTGAGGTTTTGGTTGAGGCAACACTCAGGGCGGAGTGTTGGGAAGCTGCTTGTGATGTTCTCACGAAGGTTGATCAGGGAGCATCAAGCCGAAAGGTCATATATGAGCCAACAATTGTCGTTGGGACTTATACCATCACGAAGGAACAGAAAACAGAGCTTTCGTTTATTGGGAAGGTTTTGGGACAGATCCAAAAGCAGTTACCTGCGGTGGGGACGATCGTGGGGATGGATGGTAAGGCGCATCGGGTGAAGTTGGAAAGCGGCTATAAAGCGATCGCTCCATTCCTGAAGACATTACAAGTGTGGATGGAGGAAAAGCCTGCTAAACCTCCGGCTTTGATCTTAAACAAGCATTGCCCATCTTGCCAATTTCGAGATCTATGCCGAGAACAGGCAGTGAAGGAGAATAATCTCAGCCTGTTAGATCGAATGACTCCGAAAGCAATTCAAAAATACAATAAGAAGGGAATCTTTACTGTTCAGCAGCTTTCTTATCTTTTCAAGCCTCGAAGAAATAGGAAACGAAAAATAAAAGTGCCCATAAAGCACAATCTAGAACTTCAAGCTCTGGCAATTAGAGAGCAAAAAATATATATCCAAGAATTGACAGAACCAACTGGAAAATTAGTTGAGTTGTTTTTAGATGTTGAGGGCATCCCAGATCAAAATTTTTATTATTTAATGGGGCTTATGATTTGCGAGGGAGAGAGTAATTCATACTACTCATTTTGGGCAGATACAGTTAAGGACGAGGAAAGGATATGGAAGCAGTTAATTGAGAAATTAAATGAATATCCTGAAGCACCAGTTTATCACTATGGTAGCTATGAGTTGAAAGTATTTGATGAACTACAGAAGAAATATCCGATTGATTGCGGAGTATTTCAGAATCGCTTGAAAAATATAAATTCTTATGTCTATGGAAAGATATACTTTCCTACATTTTCAAACGGATTGAAAGAAGTTGGTAACTTATTAGGTGCTTCTTGGACTTCTCCAATTGCATCTGGTTTACAAAGTCTTTTCTGGCGCTACAAGTGGGAATTGGAAAAAGAAGCTTTTTATAAAGAAGCTCTACTCACTTACAATATAGAAGATTGCAAAGCTCTAAAATTGATAAAAGACAAGATTTCTGATATTCAACATCAATCAAGCCCCCATTTCAAAATTGGTTTTGCTGATCAGGTGCAGAAACTTGAAACGGAGAAAGGAGCATCAGTTCATCAACATTTTGAAATAATCATTAAATCTGCTCATGCAGATTATGACAGAAACAAAATTAGTTTGAGGCAAAACAGGCTTGAACAAAGCAATCAAAGCAAAAGGACAGAACGCAAACAAGAGCGATGGCAAACGCATCGAAAAATAGTTCCTAAACCTCAGAAAGAAATTCAACTGCCCAAAGGAGAAAAATGTCCAGTTCATCAGAGTGTACCTCTTGAAAAGTCTCAAGAAGTATCTGAAAGGAAAATAATTGATTTGGTTTTCCTAAAAAATGGAGTCAAAAAAACAATCATAAGATATTGGGGTGAAAAAGGTTATTGTCCTAAATGTCTACGCCATCATATGCCGCCTGACATCAAGAAATTTGACAAGCAGCAAATATACGGGCACGGTTTTCAAGTTTGGATTGTATATCAAAGGTTGGTTTTGCGACTACCATATCGTGTTATCGTTCAAGCAATTGAAGAGCAATTCAATGAACGAATAAATATGGATACAGCCGTTCATTGCATCAGTTATGTTGCTCGCAATTACATTGATACTGAAAATATGATCATCAAACGATTACTAGAAAGTCCTTTTATTCATGCTGATGAAACGAAGATAAGCATTAATGGCGAGGATTGGTATGTTTGGGTATTCACGAACGGCGTCCAAGTCATTTTCAAGCTAAGTGAAACTAGAGAAGCAGTAGTAGCTCATGAAATATTATCTGGCTATCAAGGAATTTTGGTGTCAGATTTTTATCCTGGATATGACTCTCTAGAATGTCGACAGCAAAAGTGTTGGGTACACTTAATTAGAGATCTTAATAATGATTTGTGGAAAGAACCTTTTGACATTGAATTTGAAACTTTCATTCTAGAGGTGAGAAATTTAATCGTACCTATTTTTGAAACCATTGAAAGGTACGGCGTAAAGAAGCGGAATCTCAACAAATTCAAGAAAGAGGTGACTCAGTTCTATAAAACCTCTATTGACGGAATAAATTATCAGTCTGAAACAGTAATTAAATATCAAAAGCGATTTAAGCGTTATAGGGAGAGTTTGTTCAACTTTTTGGATCAAGATAAAGTCCCTTGGCATAATAATACAGCGGAAAATGCTATACGCCATTTTGCGATACAAAGAACAATATCTGGCTCTTTTTCTAAAACTACTACTAAAGATTATCTACTGTTACTCGGCATTAAGCAAACATGCCGTTTCCAGAATAAACCTTTTCTGAAATTCCTTCTTTCTGGGGAAAAGAATATTGATTGTTTTAAGGTTCCCAGACGTTCTAGAAGCACTCGACCTGTGGGTGCTCCAAAGAAATTAGAGCCAGTGTCTGATAAGGAGGAACTTACCAGCTCTTAAGAAATTGACTAAAATCTGTAGCCAAATCTATAATTCATCGCAAGTATCTCTTTCAGCATTACTCTCCATAGAGTTCTTTCAAATATGCCTGAATATTAGACTTTATCGGTAATAACTGTGCAGCTTAAGAATGGAGGAAAAAGCCATAGAAAATGACAATTTTGCGTAGAGAATTGATTGCCTTTTTTGTTTCCGATTAAGTCTATTGACTTCCAGATCCAGCAGTGTATCATCCACTGATTTGTATTCATCATCCCCTTCCCAGGGCATCCAACCCATGCCGATCGCGCCGCTCCCCTTCTGCAAAGCTCGAATTGAACAATGGAGTGTGGTGCAATCTTCCCGCAAGACATCACATTAGAAAGTTTTCTATCGATCATGGTTCTGTGATCAACCCCCTGCAAGTTGTGGGCAATCCATTCGAGGGCGATCGCAATCTAACGTTCAGTCATCAGTTCACCGATTCGCTTTAAGATTTGCAGAACAGTTTGGGCTTCATTAGGCAGCGTATAGAGCGAAAAAGCCCGCGATAGACCATATTGAGGAGTAGGTTGCTGAAGTAGCTTGATAAACAACACATCATCGCCATTGGTAATCATGCCAAAGAGAGATTGGTTAGGACTACTGTTCGCCATCATGTATGCCAGAGCCTGGGGCAACGCCGATCGCACAGAAATGCTGGTCTTTTTGGATTCCACAACCAACACCCAAAATTGATTCTGCATAATCAGCAGATCAATACGCCCCCGCAGGATTTCTTCCCCATCATTAAGTACCAATTCGATCGCTGTTTCCGATCTCATTCTGAACGGTGGATCGTAAAAGCCAGCAAGTTCCAGTAAGGGAGATGCTGCCAAGAGTGTAACGGAACCCTCTAATAGCTCATTGGTGGAGCGGTGATAAGCTAACCGCCGATACATCACCTCCAAGTCAGCGAGTTCTATGTCTGTCAGAGATGGCAAGGCATCAACCCATTCTCGGAAAAACTGTGGGTCAGAATTTCGTTGCAGCCCAAATTTCGCCTCTGCTTCGGCAAGACTTTTAACCGCATCCGTAACTGCAATGGTTTGTGCCATGATCCTATTCTGTCATAGCCCCTCCAATCTCAACATGAATTCTAATGTCAGTGCAGAGTTTGGCGAAGCATCAAGGGTTCAATTTTTGATCTGCTCGCTGCTCAGTCTCTTCCCTGCCCTCTGCTAATTGCTTGCCTTCCCTCACTCCCCGTAGATCTCCCTCAGATACTCCTGCACTCCTGCCTCCAGATCCAGCAGGGCATCATCCAGTGATTCGTATTCATCCTCGCCTTCCCAGGGCATCCCGCCCATGTCGATCGCTCGTACAAATGACGTTAATGGGCTATCGAGATCGTTACCAATTTCAATGATGCCCTGATGCTCATAAACCCATCGGGCAATATTGGGATACTTGTCTTCAAATGACTTTTTTGGCATAACCTGACACCTGGATTGAACGTTACATCATTAGCTTGAAAAAGAAAATTGTGAACCCAACCATGAGGATGAGATGGGGGAGATTGCTGAGCAAGGAGCGTGTGGTTATGCGTAACAGCGGATAGACACTGAAAACCAGAGCAGAGAGCAGGGTGACTCCCTGAAGAAACGCCGCCACATCTGCACTCCAGGTGAGAGTGGGTAAGCCCGTGCCGTTCAAGCCCAAGGTTCGCGCTAAGACAGGTAGAATTTGACCCGCTTCTGTGACTGCCGCTGGGACGTAGTGCGCCAGGTTTGCTGCCAGAGTAAAGGGCAGGTAGGCATAGATGACGGTGAGATAGGTGGGTTGTTTGGGGTCAAGCAGGCGGGCGATCGCATGAGTCCCATACGTCAATCCAAATGGAATACTCAGGAGCGCCAGGGCGATCGGTGTACTGGTCAGTAAATGATCCGCATCGATGGGAATATCGTGGAATCCTAGCCAGTCTAAAATTCGTTGGGCATGGTGCATAAACACCCCACCAAACAGCAGCAAGAGGAGGGCAGCTTCTGCCCAAAAGCCTTGGTGATGGTCTAGTAAGTCTGAGGTGGGAAAGCGCAGATTTAATTGCGCTGAGCGATTGGGACAGGCTTTGAGGCAGGTCATGCACAGCACACAGTCCCGGTTGTCCTGCAATTGAGCGGGATGAGAGTAGAGTGGACAACCGCCCGTTGCCTGTCCTTCAGTGAGTAGCGCATCGGCAAAGGTAACGGGGGTAGCGCGACTGCCTTTATAGCAGCCAAAGGTGCTGCACTGACTGCCGCACACCTGTTGGGTCGATCGCAACTCCACCATTGCCAGCTTGGCAAACATCCCGTTCATGCCACCGATCGGGCAGAGATAGCGACACCAGAGCCGCCGCTCATAAATCAAGCTAAAAATGACCGCTCCGGCGGTAATCGCTAAGAGCAACCAGGCAGATAAATAGGCATGGTGCGGTAAGTCCCAAAGCTTTTCCCACAGGTAAATTGCCCCAAAGCCACCAAACAAGATCCACGCTCCCCAGCGATTTAGCCATCGGGTATTCCAGGTGAGTTGCTGGCGCAGAAACAGCCAGAGGGAAAAACGGCGAATCCACTCTGCCGTAATCATAAAGGGGCAAACGGCACACCAGAGCCGACCGACAAAGACAAACAGAAACAGATAACCGGGCCACCACCACGCCCAAAAGAGATTGAGTGTCACGCTGCTATCTCGCGCTTGGGGACCCAGGAACCCGGCGATCGTCACGGGCACAAAAAATGCCATCATGACAATCCAAATGCCCTCTGGGTACCAGCGACTCAGCAACACTTGCCGCAGCCAGGGCACATGGGTGAGCAAATCTACGCGGAAGGCGTTCTTCGCCGACTGGACCGACCATAGAACTTGTTCTGAAATCACAACTTGCCCTGGTGGGGTCATGATCACCGCCCGATGCAGAATTTCTGCCAGTTCTGTGAGGTTGCCAGGATAGTCATAGCTAAGCAAGCGACGCAGATCCGACTGATCCAGATCTAGCAGTGGACGATTTTGTGCCTGACAGAACTGGGCTAAGAAGTAACGGGCAAACGCGGGAATATCTGCCTTGCGCTGGGGTAAGCTAAACAGCTTAATGGGAATGGCGTCTACCGCTGGCAGCTCGAGTTTGTCCGGCGCGGCAAAGATTAAGCGGACCCAGGACTGGACAGACTGGGGAGACTCGGTTGTCAGCGTGTTAGAACTACTCAGCCCATGATTCGGCAGGATGCCTCCCGTTTTGCAGTAGTCGAGCAGGCGGGCGCGATCGCCCTGACTCAACACCTGGACATTATTCAGCAATAGCGTTCCCCGCTCCAACAGTGCGAGAATGCCCGATTGTCCGCCGACTCTACCAAATAAGCAATCGGTATTGAGCCTACCCTCGTCTGATCGGGGTAACTTGGCACAATCTAGCTCAGCAAACGGCTGGTCTGCGAGTCCAGAACGGGCATGAATCAACCCTGCCAGAAAGGTTTTTCCAGTTCCGGGTTGGGCTTGAAACAAAACAGGTTTCAGAGTGGCAGCGGCTTGATCAATTTGTTCCACCAACTTTTGACTGACTTTGCTATCACCCAGGATTGTCTCCCCGGTTGGCACCGCTTGAATGTAGGACTGTAAGCCTTGAATCCGGCGTTGTTCTTGAGCAATACGGACACTGAGGGCGTTTAAGTCTTGCGCTAACAGGGCGTTGAACAGATGTTCAAGCTCGCTATACTGCTGCATTAACTGGCGAAACTGAATCTGGGGTAAAAACCAGATTTCGCTGGCAGTGAGGGCGATCGCCTGGGTCTGGTGTCTGCCGGTTTCGGGGTTTGCCATCAGTGACACATAGCCGAATAGCTCTCCAGCACTGCGAAACCGGATCAGAGATTTGCCAATCGGGGAAAGTCGAGAAATCTCGACTGCACCCCACTTCAGCAGGTACAGTCCAATGTTGTCTTGCCCTTCCTGATAGATCAGCGTTTGGGGTTCAACGCGAAAGCACTGCAATGACTGGGCGATCGCTTGCAATATCTCTGTTGGCAATTGTTCCCAAAGCCGATGAAAACTTAACCAATTCCGACACTCTTCAACAGCCTTGTCATCAGCCGTCACAGCAGTGACAATATCCATGCTTAAGGGCAAGGGCTGATCGGTCGCCGTCAGCCTGGAGTAGGTTTGGACAGAGGTTGTAGCAGTTGTTCCAGAATTCATACATCTGTTGCAGCGAACTGCATGATGAAAGGGAGGAGAGAGTAGGAGGGTAAACCTTCGATCATTCCACCCTTTTATTATCCTACCCTCACATTTTTCTTACTGTTCTCACAATGGTTTGACAGCAAGAACTTGTACGACAGCACTGTGCCCCTGATGGAACTGACCTTCCTGGATTTCTCGCTCCAATTCTTTGGCGTGGGTGAATTCCAACCCTTCTAGTTCTCGCTGGAGGGTTGTCAGTTCCATGGTCAGCTCGACAGTGGGTGGTCCCCCTGTTTTGAATGCCACTTGACGGGGCGTATAGGCTTCTAGCACAAATACTCCACCAGAGCACAATCCAGCCACCACTTGCCGATGGACATGAGCGCGGACGGTTGGGGGTAAATGGCAGAAGATCGAGACGATCGCATCCCAGGCGTTCGCTTGAATAGGAAATTCCGCTAGATCTGCCACGATGGTTTCAATCTCTACAGAACGCTCTGCTGCCAGCTTCCGAGCTTTTTCCAACCCGACAGGAGAGGCATCGACAGCGGTGACACGACATCCTTGTTGCGCCAGATACACCCCATTCCTGCCTTCCCCATCTGCCAGACAGAGAACCCGACCTTTAGGAACCTGCTGAACGGCTTCCACAAGAAAATCATTGGGGTTCTTGCCATACACATACTCAGCTTGGCTGTACCGTTCATTCCACATGATTGATATCGCAATTTAGGATGATGGAAGCTTGAGAGCGCGGGAGGTGGTGAGAGAGATGATGGAAAAAATCACACTCTCATCATTCCACTCTCTCACGACTCTCCACATGTATCTCAAACTACTTCGCCCCGGAATACAACATAGCTGCAAATGTTGTAAGCCAGCACGATCGAAATCAAGAGCTACGAATGAAATATCATGAACCTCCTTTTAGATAAACAACTACATAGTTATCCAGTATAATCCAATTGTAATGTGATGAGGAGAATTGCAAGATGGCTCAACCGCAGGCTGGTCAGACCCTTGACTTTCACAGCGACTCCTACCGTGATACTTTCAGTCGCATCAATGCCATTGTGATTGAGGGTGAACAAGAGGCTCACGATAATTTCATTTGTTTAGCTAAACTCTTACCCAAACACACAGAAGCATTAACCCGTCTTGGCAAGATGGAGTTTCGTCATCGCAAAAGCTTTGAAGCCTGCGGACGCAATCTTAATGTGATCCCCGATCTGGGGTTTGCCAAACAGTTTTTTGCCGAGTTGCGTCAAGCGTTCCAAACCGCGGTGGCAAATCAGCAGATCGCCACCTGTTTGCTGATTCAGGCACTGGTGATTGAATGCTTTGCGATCGCTGCTTACAAAAATTACATCCCTGTTGCCGACGACTTTGCTCGCAGCATAACAGAGTCAGTGGTTGCCGATGAATATGAGCATCTCAACTTTGGTGAAGTCTGGCTGAAGGCACATTTTGTAACGGTTAAAGATGAACTAGAAGCTGCAAATCGTCAGGTTTTACCGATTATTTGGCGGATGCTAAATCAGGTCGAATTGGATGCCAGAGGTATTGGTATGAATAAACAATCCTTAATTGAAGAATTTATCATTCGCTATGGTGAAGCGCTTAGCCAGATTGGTTTTAATACCCGTGAGATTCTCCGACTATCTAGTCAGGGATTAATAGCCGGATAAGTGTTAAGGCTCTAGCGATCGCCATTCACAGCTAATTGCCCCATTTACAGCCATTTTCATTTGTGTATGCCACATAAACCTTTCGTTTTGTCTGAATGCACAGGCATTCGCTGTGTGGCACTCGTCTGAAAACCGCTGTAAGTCAACTTCAATGAGGGGATAGACGTTCAACTATCCCTTCATTTCCTTTTTTAAGGGCTTTAGAAATGCAGACTGGGCAGACTGTTGGCGTTTGGTTTCCGTTGCAGCTAACACCAGGATTGCTCTCCGGGAGGATTGTGCAGCAATTCTCGAATATTCGCTTCAATGACCCGGTAGCCCACATTGCCATTGAGCTGTTGCCGTCCTTCATTAAAAATCAACGTCGGGCTGACCGATACCGTATGCTCTTTGATTAACTCAAAATCTTTGGAGAGTTGAGCGTATGCCTCACCGCTATCAATCTGTTCTTGAATCGCGGCGATCGGCAGTCCTAGGTCTTCGGCAAGGGAAAATTGCACGTTGCGATCGGAAACATTTGCCAGTTTGGTAAAAAATGCCTCCCGAAAAGCCCAGATTGCTTTTTCAAAAGCCTGCTCTGATTTGGGAATGATTCCCTTTATTTCTAGCAATTGAATCGCATGGAGAAACAAATGACAGGATGTAGATGAAGGTGGGATCACATCAGTCCAGATATCGGGATGAACAGTGATGTGATCGAACTTTTTCACGACTTCGTGAATGTGGTCGCTATAGCCTTTGAAACCGCCGCGATCGCGCCAGCGGTTCTCCAGCTTTTCACGGGCGTTACCAAAGACAGGAACGAAATGCGGCGCGATCTCAATCTTGTCTTGAAAGGTTGTTCGCAGCTCATCCAGGCGAATTTGAGCGATATAAGCCCAAACACAGAGAACATCAGAAAAGTAGGAGATATGAATAGGTGCCATTGGGGTTTGGGGATAGGAGAGTGGGAGGGTGGATGAATTTGTCTCAGGTAGGTAGTTTAGGCTTCAGTTAAAGGCTTCCTGAGTAATGCTTGGAGGCGCAAGGGAGTCTTGATCGCGTTTAATATGCTTAACCTGATCGCCGTAGTACATTAGCGGAATCACAACCAGAGTCAGGATAGAGGAGGTCAACATTCCGCCCAACAAAGCCCATGCCAGACCAGACCAGACGGGATCACCCAGGATAGATAGGGTGCCTAACATCGTGGTTACACTGGTCAACAGAATTGGACGAAAGCGGACGGCTCCGGCTTCCAGAATGGATTCTTTTAGGGCTGCGCCTTCTTTGAGTTTATCGCCAATAAATTCCAGCAGTACGATCGCATTTCGCACCACAATACCCGCCAGCGCAATCACCCCAATCATGGCGGTAGCACTGAAATAGACCCCATTAACGGCGAAGGCTAGCAGAATCCCAATCAACGCCAGGGGGATACTGCCCAGGATAATTAGCGGTACTTTGAAACTGCGGAATTGCCCTACCAAAATTAGATAAATTAGCAGCACAGCCACAAGCATGGCTAATCCTAAATCCCGAAACACGTCCAGGGTTAGTTTCCACTCTCCATCCCAGTGAATCCAGTAGCCGTCGGGAAGGGGATGCCGCCAAAAGTAAATTAGTTGATCGAGCACCGCATAGACGGAGGAGCGATCGCCCATTTCACCCATGACGTAGGTAACGGGACGCTGATCTTTGTGCAGAATGGGTTGATCAACGGTGGTGGGTTGGAAGGTGACTAACTCGGTGAGTGGCACTAAGCCACCCGCTGCCGTGGGGAGTTGAATCCGGGTGAGGTCATCAATGCTTTGACGGTTGGCATCGGCAAAGCGCACCTGAATGGACACGGGAGCCAGCTCTCCTGGCACTTGCAGGGTGGAAACCTGAGCACCCGCGATCGCCATATTCAGGGTTTGAGCAATGTCTTGGGTGGTGAGTCCGGCGCGGTTGACCTTTTCGCGATCGACCATCAGCCGCATCTGGGGCATCTGGTTTTTGACGGAGTCGTCAATATCCACGACTTCAGAGGTTTCAGCAAAGACCTGCCGGACTTGTTTGGTAAGCTGCCGCAAGGTCGGGTAATCGGGACCATAGATCTCAGCCAGCAGGGTAGAGCGAACGGGCGGACCCGGCGGATCTTCGACCAGTTTGGCGATCGCGTTGTGTTGTTGGGCAATCTCCGTTAGCTGAGGACGTAACCGCAAGACAATGCCCTCGGATTGGATGGAACGGGCATCTTTGTTGGTTAGATGCACCCGAATATCAGCAAAGTGTTCGCCAATGCGATCGGTGGCACCGCGCAACATGCCGTTAAAGTCGATCGGTGCGCCCACTCCCACATAGGTTTCAAAATTTGTCACATCTGGGTCTTGCCGCAGCACGGTTTCCATGTCCTGCACCATGCGATCGGTTTCTGCCAGTTCTGTTCCCAGGGGCGCATCGAGCTGCACCAGGAATGTGTCTTTATTGGCTTTGGGCAACATCCGAAACTTGACGGTTTGGGTCAGCGGCAGCAGAAAAGATGCCAGCAGCAATCCGGTGATGACTAGAAAAACAAAGCGGCGACGACTCGCAGAATCCAACAGGGGGGACATAATCCGGTGATACAAACGATAAATACGAGTGTGGTGGATTGGGGCTGAAGCGACTTCTTCCCCTTGCTCCGCAGATCGTGACGATCGGGGATTAATTTTGATCAATCGCAGGGCCAAAAACGGGGTGACGGTGAGTGCCAATGTCGTACTCACGATCATCGCTACGGGCACATTAAAGGGAATCGGCCCCATGTAGGGACCCATCATCCCCGTGACAAATGCCATCGGAACGAAGGCGAGGATAACAGTCACGGTCGAGAGAATGACGGGAGTGCCCAATTCGTTGACCGCCCCGATCGCCGCCCGGGTTTTTTCTCGCCAGCTCATCCCTGGTTTTGCTTCAAAGTAACGGTGGATGTTTTCAGTGACGGCGATCGCGTCATCCACCAGGGTTCCTAATGCCAGAATCAGGGCAAATAGGGTAATCCGGTTGATCGTCTGTCCTGAAACCCAGCCCACTGCTAAGGTGCCAGACAGCGTCAGGGGAATCACAAAAGCCACGATCGCAGACTCCCGCCAGCCCAAAAAGATCACCAACAATCCCACCACGGTGAGAATGGCAATGCCCAAACTTTGATAGAGATCCCCCACCGCCCTGGCGGCGGTCTGACCATCGTTGCGCGTCACGGCGATCGTAATTCCGGGCGGCAGTTGTGGTTTTAATTCATCAACCCGCTTAAAGATCTGTTGAGCCACGGTGACAGCATTGGTGCCCTTTTGTTTGGCAATGCCGATCGTGATGGCAGGTTGAGCAACAAATTCGCCTTTGGGTTGGGCTTTGGAGTCGGGGTAGGGAAGGCTAGTATCCCAGTCCTGTCGATACTGAATGCGTGACAGGGTAGTGCGATCGCCAAAGTCATCCACAACAGTTGCCACATCCCGCAGGTAAATCGGGGAGGTGGATCCCTGTCCGACCCCAACGATAATTTCGCCCACGTCGGTTGCCGATTGCAACAGATTGCCCCCGTCAATAAACAGGCGAGTCGTCCCTACCGAAACATCTCCCGCTGGCAGGCGCACATTTTCGCCCTGAAGCCGTTGGGCAATCTGGGCAGATGATAGTTTATAGCTAGCCAGTTTGTCGGGGTCGAGGTCTACTCGGATAGCGCGGGGTTTTCCGCCTGTGATGGTCAAATTGGCAGTATTGGGAATGCTCCGCAGATCTTCCAGCAGTCGCTCTCCAACGCGGCGCAGTTGATTGTCGCTGTAGTGCTTGCCCGTAACCGTCAGCGTCACGATCGGCACGTCGTCAATAATGACCGGTTTGACCAGATAGCGAGCACCAGACGGCAACAAATCCTGATAACTATACAAATGGTTTTGTAGCTTAAACAGCGAGTCTTCCCAGTTTTGCCCGACAAAAAATTGCACCGTAATTTTGGCACCCGAATCTTGCGACGCAGAGTAAATGTGCTCTACGCCCGATAGTTCTCGCAGTTTTGCCTCGATCGGAGTGGTTAAGGTCTTTTCGACGACCTCGGCGGGTACTCCAGGGTAGGGCAGATAGACCTCTGCTGCCGGAACTACAATCTGCGGGTTCTCTTCTTTGGGGGTTAGCATCACGGCTCCCAGCCCAAAAATCACCAGGGTGGCAATCACCAAGATGGTTAGCTGGGAGTTGATGAAATAGGCGGTAATCCGTCCGATCAGACTGTAGTTTGGGGAGGTGTCAGTGGAGGGAGACATAAGGAGTTGCAGGTCTGGGGAAATTAATTGATCTGGACAGGGGTGCCGTCTTTCAGATTAGGGTCGGGGTCTAGAATCACCAGATCTCCTTTTGTCAGCCCTGAGAAGACCTCGATATCAGCAGCGCGAGGTTTGCCTGTTGTGATGGGTTGGAAAGAGGCGTGACGGTTGACTACTTTGTAGATTCCAGTAATGCCAAACTGCTGCACGATAGCCGCTTGAGGAATCATCAGAGCGGTGCGATCGCGGGCATTTGGGGTCGCAGTTTGATGACTTAATTGGAGTCGCCCAAACATTCCCGGAATCATGTCTGAAGTTTGATTGAGCAGAACTTTGACCGTAAAGTTACGAGTGGCGGGATCGGCTGACGGAATGATCTGGCTAACTGTACCTGATACGTCTCGATTTAAGGCATCCAGACGCACAGAAACCTTTTGTCCTTGGCGGATTTGGGTGATCAGGGATTCCGGCACCTGGGTGGTAAACCGCAGGCGATCGCTACTTTCTAGCGTCAACAAGGTTTGCCCTGCACCTGCCATTGCGCCCACTTCTGTATGCTTGTGCGTCACAACCCCATCAAACGGCGCGGTAATGATCCCATAGTTGAGGTTTGCAGACACCTGGGACACCTGTGCCTGCGCCTGGGACACCTGTGCCTGCGCCTGGTTCACCATTGCTTGAGATTGGCGAATTCCGGCTCGGATTTGTTGCAGCCGTGCCTGGGTGGTTTGCACCCGCGTATTTGCCTGATCGAGCAATTGCTGGCTCACCGCGCCTTCAGACTGCAACACACTCATGCGGCGTTGCTCTAGTTGGGCATCTGCCAATTGGGCTTCTGTTTCGACCAACTGGGCGCGCGCCTCTTGCAATCGCCCCTGGGCATTGAGGTAATTGGACTGCGCCATATTTACCCCAGCGATCGCCTGACCGTTTTGCGCTTGAATATCTGCAACATCAATCACAACAAGTGTTTCACCGGCTTTGACGCGATCGCCTTCCTGCACAGGCAGTTGTCGAATCATCCCCATCACCCGACTGGTCAACGTGACGGTTTCTATTGGCTCCACCGTTCCAGTGAGGATGCGGTTAGCGTTGATGCTTTGCAAACGGGCGATCGTCGTTTTGACTTGAACTGACGCTGCGGTTGCCGATACCGGAGCAATGGCTGACTGCCCTTTATCTCCAGCCCGATCTCCAGCTTGACTGAACCACCACCCCGCCCCACCCGAAACCAGCATCAACCCTACCACTAACCCGATCGTGCGAAGGTATTTCAGTCGCAACGAGGATTTGACAGGCGGATGGGATAGCTTGTCCATCGTCATGATTTCATCTCCTGTTGCGATGCTTGATGACCACGCTGTATGGGATATCCTGCACCTTGCCATGCCATCAACCCACCTTGCAGGTTGTAGACCTGACGGTAGCCTTGATTAATCAGCCATTGAGCCGCGATCGCACTACGATGCCCAGAGAGACAAGTAATGGCGATCGGCTGATCTTTAGGAATATCTTTCAAAATGCGGTTTTGGTTTAATCGCTGCGCTCCCGGAATATGTCCTATCCAGTATTCAAACCAACCTCTGACATCAACGACCAACAATTGATTTTTTCGTGCCCTTAGTTGAGCAGGAGTGAGTAGCACTGGATTTGTAAATTGTTTGTTGGTTGATTTTGATTTCATGATCTATTCCTTCTTTAATCTTGTCATCTCGCTATTCCACCACCGCATCTCTTCAAACTCGGCTCATCACTGAAAACGACTTAATGAAAGGTCCTGCCATGCGGGGGTCTTTAATCATGGCGGTGTAATCTCCGACTCGAAATTGCAGTTTGCGGCTTATATACGCCATACTTAAGCCCATCATGTTCAATCCTTTTGTTTTCCACTGTTGCCAGTGGTCGCGATCGGCTCGTAAATCCCAGTTCAGCTTTTGTCCGTTATACGCTCCTGCTGAAACCACTCGTCCTGATTCAACAGTGAGCACTCCCAGCGGGTTTGGATCGTTCTCAAAACCGTAGCCAATCACAGAATTAAAATGAATCTTAGCAAGAGCATCAGCCAGTTCTGGTTCTGTATTCCATTGCTCACCAAATGCCTGCATCCATTCGGGTGAAAATAAGTCTGCCATTGATGTTCTCCAAGTATGTGAATAAATAGTGGGTAGAAATATGAGAGCGAGTGAGTGGGTGATAGACAACTTGCCCAGGGGCTTCTTCCAGTTGTCGGATAGCGGCAGCGGCACTGGGAGGATTCAGCAGTCCCAACCCTAAGAAAACACCCAGCACGATCGCTCCTAACAAAAGCAACCAGGAAAAGATTTTTCGGATACGACATCCCATGACGATTGCGTCCTACTAATGATTTCAAGCTTTACGAATCCGAGCACACAAAGAAAGTAAATCCATATCAATGACCCGGTAATATCGCCAAACTCCTTCCCGGCGACAATCCACAACTCCAGCAGCTTTCATCAGCCGTAAGTGTTTGGAGACATTGCCTTGAAGTAATCCGGTGCGATCGCAAATTTCTTGCACGCTACGTTCCTGGTTGCATAGGGCGGCTAAGATTTGCAGCCGGGTAGGTTCTGCCAGGATCTTGAATCGGCTTGCGAGTGCCTCTAGTTCGCCAGGATTGAAGACAATTTCCATAGCCCTTGCTTTACTCCAGTAAATTGGGATGGCGATGGACGCTGATTAGGTAATGAAGTACTCCCCTTAAAGCACGCCAGTCAACGACAAGATGAATGACGGTAATGCCCAAGGCAATCACACTCATGACAAAATGCACATCGCCCCATTCATGCCGCGTTAGCCCTAAGAACAACAGCAGTCTTCCCGCCCCTGCTCCCCTCGGCGCAAACCACAGCAGAAAGCCTGTGAATGCTGCCAAACTCCAACTAAGCAGGAGTGCGATCGCCACCACTGCCCGAGCATAAGCTTTGGGATTAATTGAGCGTCTGGACTTCATCTTGTCGCCACCTCCGATTCTGTAGAAGGCTGATCAGTTTCATACTTTACCTGCATACGCTCTGTGCTTGGAGCAATCGGTTCTACCAGCGGTAGCCCGATCGCCCGAAAGCCCCACCGCTCGAACCAGGGAATCGTCCAGCCCAGGCGCATCTTCGTCATAAAGTATTTCTCAAAGCCTGCTTTCATCCACGCTACCCAGATGCCGTGAAAGGTGAGTGCACGGTGGCGATGCCCTGACTCATCTGGCAGCAGCGGATCGGCTAAAAAGAGCGCTCCAGTATCACCAAAATCTGCGAAGCAAATCGCTTGAAGGGTAGGTTGGTACTGAGGACCAGATGTGACCCCTAACTCCAGGGCAATATTATAGGCAACTGCCATCGCCATCTCTTCGCTCATCAATCCCACCTTGGGAGCGCCCGTAGGAATGGGGGTTTGCTCCACTGCTTTGAGTTGAGTGATCACTCCCACCGCGTAAATCGACTCAAAGTCAGGGTGACGATAGGTGGGCAATACGGGGATAAACCCCTTGGCATCGGTTAAGCCCGGTGCTTCCCGCAGGAAACGGGGTCCCCGGAAGGGCGGCAAGACCATCACAAATTTAGCTGGAATCTTGCGCCCATCTACCAGGTGAACCGCGTCTGGTTCAAAATGCGAAATGGCGGTGTTTTCCATCAGCTCAATTTCCCGAGCCGCCATGAATTTACGCATCAGCCAGCGAGAGTTCGCCATCCCGCCGATGCCCAGATGTCCGGCGTAAGGTTCTGAGGTAATGAAGGTGATCGGGACTTGCGTTCGCTTTGGCGTTGCGGAGCAACTTCGCAATCCCTTCTGCTTCAAAACGTGATGGATCAAGAAGGCAAACTCATAGGCAGGTCCAAAACAACTGGCTCCTGGTGCGGCACCCACGACAATCGGACCTGGGTCGGCTAAGAATTTCTCCCAAGCTTCCCCTGCTAACACGGCATGATGCGGATTACACACTGATTGGGTATAACCGCCCTCCGGTCCCAAGCCTGGTAGGGCATCCAGTGCCAGTTCCGGACCCGTAGCAATAACAGCATAGTCATAGTCCAGCGTTTGTTCACCTTGGCGTTGCGGAGCAATCTCGGCTATTGTAATCTGACGGGATCTGGGATCAATAGCCGTGACAGCCGCGTGAATAAACTCAATGCCATGCTGAGAAACAGTCTTGTCCAAATCTAATTGGATGCGATCGAGAGACTTTAAGCCCAATCCAACCCACGGCAACGATGGCACAAAGGTAAACTTCGGTTGATTTGAAATGAGCGTGATCTGATGTTCACGTGGCAAGGCGTGCCTCAACTCATAGGCAGCAGGCAATCCTCCCAGTCCAGCACCAATGACAACAACACGAGCCATAGTAAAGACTCCTAAAAGTAAGTTTTTAATCGAGTTTTGAATAACAAAGAGATGAAGCCTAGGAGACTGAGAGGGCGTGCTTGATCTCGTCATCCCGTCATCTCATTCCCCCTCTCTCACTCCCAGTTTTTTCAGTAACACGATCAACGGACACCAGTTAGTAAACGCCGATTGCAGCAGGTTCAGCCCACAAACGCGGTCAACCATAACTAGCTGGATTAACTAATGATAGCGACAGGCTCATGAGTACCATACTGCCTGCAACCAAACGTATCCACTGATGCGGAGTCCAGGACTACTTACGGCTGGTCATCAGCTTCAGCATGTCACCTCCAGGGAGCAACAAGATTATTATACTACTATACAGTCATATGGTCAATTATTTATATTGTTGCAAAACGTTTGCACTCTCATCGGCAAAGGCTTACTGATAAAATGTTCCGCCCAACTACAAAGTTAGAATGATTGCCGCTGAATCGCTTGGAGGTATCAAATGTCAATTATCCTGACCGATTCGCGTCAATTATTTTGACCGCTTTTTGTCATCAGAAAGAGAGCGTTGCTTAGCCTGCATTATTCGTAAGGGTGTCAGACGGCAGACAAATGAGCCCAGGCTAACTAAAAGTTGCTCAAGTCAAGAACAAGCCGTTGAGAAGGTTAAGAAACAGTAACAACAATGGCTAAAATAGCCCGAAATCCGAGCCAATCGACACACTACTCGACAAGACCAAAACTGCGGCGCGGTTCGTCCGTATCCCAATCTGCAACAAAAATGGTCCTCAGGACGGGTGGAAGCACTCCGGCGAAGTGAATGGCTTCTGGAATCGTCAACCGCCGCCGAAAGGTTTGCAAGACTCCCTGTACCATTGTATAGGTTTGATTGGTTGTCGTGAGACCCGCAGCTTCGCGGGCATCCAACAAAAACTGCTCAAATTCGATGGAGGCACATCGATATTTAGGTGGAACTGGCATCCAAATTAGCTCCTTTTTGTTGTAGATGATAATTCAAGAATTGGGCGAGTCTTTTCCAAGCATCTGCGGCGACTGTCGGGTTGTAGTCCGATCGCTCATTGCAAAAGAAGCCATGTCCTGCATCAGGATAAATCTTCAACGTGTAGTCTTTGCCCAGTTCTCGGAATCGAGCATCGATTTGTTGGATGCGATCGCTCGAAATAAAGATGGTGTCATTTATGCTTTCGCAACATCCGATACTTTGGTAATCAACTGTAAGGACTATGCAACCTCCTCACTTCCTACTCACTCCCCTTTTACTCTCTGCCCTCTGCCTTCTCTCCTCCCTTGCCGTTCGGCTGATCGCTCAGGTCGAAGCCTCAACCAGGTATTTTTCCAGGTCATCAAGTATCTTATGAGCTGCAAGAATATTCAATCCCCGCCAAACGGAAAAATCGACGATATGCACTTGATCAGTCTGAACTGCTTTGAGCTTAGACCATAAAGGTTTTTGTTGAAGCCGCTCGATCGCAGAATGATCATCTTTTCGCAGCGGCGCTATAAAAATCACATTACTATCAATTTGTGGTAGAAGTTCTTCAGAGATCGGGAGGTCAATATCCCCGGAGTCTGCAAATAGCGGATTCAGTACTCCAACATCATGCAAAACACCACCAGCAAACGATTTTTGACGAGTGATTACCAATTGTCCAGAAGCAATGAAGGCAAATGATATACGGGGTTGGATCTGGTGATTGCTCAATAAACCTTTTAGTTGTTCAGCCCGATAATAGTAATCTTCCATAAGGTTGTCAGCCAATATGTCTTTTTCAAAGACTCTTGCAGTTTCTCTAAGATGGTTTTTCCAGTCTCCTCTGGTTTCTACCCAGGGCAAAACGACGGTTGGCGCAATGCGTGGTAACTGTTGATAAATTCCTTCAAATCCCGGATGGGAAATGACAACAATTAAGTCAGGACGGAGCATTAGTAACCTTTCTAAATTGACCTGACCAGATGAGCCGCGTAAAATTTCTACTCCATCTGCCTTGCCCTCAAAGTATGGAAAGTCTGCTTCTATTTCTGTGGTGATCCAGGTAGCGATCGGTTGTATATCGAGCGCTAGAACAGCCGCCAGACTATTGAAATCCAACGTAACAATTCGCTTTAGGTTGAGGGGAATACAGGTTTCGCCTCTGACATGCTGTACAACTCGGCACTCTCCTGTTGGAGACTCAAGGTTTAGTTTGTTGATTGGTTGAGCAAGATCACGACATGCCGACAGAACTGTAAATACTAAAAGTCCCAATGCAAATAAGGCAATTAAGCGATGCCCAAGTATTTTCATCCAGGTATCTCCTCACTCAACAGCGAAGTTTTAGGATCGACTGCTGACTTTCGACTCGATTGTTGAGTAGGGTGGACTAAATATTGCTCGATATCATCTAGCACAGCATGAGCAGCAAGAAAATCAAAGCCATACCAGGTTTGAAAATCGACGAGATAGACCTGATCGTGCTGTACAGCTTTAATTTTAGACCATAGAGGTCTACGCCAAAAGCGCTCTAGAATAGAGTGATCATTTTCTTGATAAGCACCAACAAAAAGCACATCACTGTCAATTTCTGAAAAGGCTTCTTCGGAAACTGGTAATGCCAGGGAGTCCGCTAACTTAGAAGATAATAAACCGATCAGAAGTGTTGAATCCAGATATAAAACTTCATATTTCAGTGGACACTTCAATGGACAAGTGCCTCTGGGAGGAAATCATAGCTCCAGTGGACGATGGAGCAACGACGACTGAATTCTAATTGTAAATAGCGAAACTTA
>NZ_JBXBCF010000004.1:0-4181 GCF_056784235.1 Kovacikia sp. CALU 1929 | reverse complement strand
GGTCGGAACTTACCCGACAAGGAATTTCGCTACCTTAGGACCGTTATAGTTACGGCCGCCGTTCACCGGGGCTTCGGTCGCCAGCTTCGCTTGCGCTGACCGACTTCCTTAACCTTCCGGCACTGGGCAGGCGTCAGCCCCCATACCTCGTCTTACGACTTTGCGGAGACCTGTGTTTTTGGTAAACAGTCGCCTGGGACTCTTCACTGCGACCACCTTGCGGTGGCACCCCTTCTCCCGAAGTTACGGGGCCATTTTGCCGAGTTCCTTAGAGAGAGTTATCTCGCGCCCTTTGGTATTCTCAACCTTCCCACCTGTGTCGGTTTAGGGTACGGGCAATCTTGGATTAACGTGGTTCGGGCTTTTCTTGGAAGCTTGACATCACACACTTCGAGTCCGTAGACCCTCGTACTCACGCCTCAGCTCAGAACGTTTTCACCGCTCCTCATCACCTTGAACGCTTGAACCGGTAACCAACTTCCGGCTGTGTTAGCCTTCTCCGTCCCCCGCCACAATCCAAAATCGGTATCGGAATATTAACCGATTGTCCATCGACTACGTCTTTCGACCTCGCCTTAGGTCCCGACTAACCCTCCGCGGACGAGCCTTCCGGAGGAAACCTTGGGATTTCAGGGCATTGGATTCTCACCAATGTTTGCGCTACTCAAGCCGACATTCTCACTTCTGCTTCGTCCACACCTGCTTTCGCTAATGCTTCTCACTACAACAGAACGCTCCCCTACCGATATGTAAACATATCCCACAGCTTCGGTACACGGCTTAGCCCCGTTCATTTTCGGCGCAGAATCGCTTGACCAGTGAGCTATTACGCACTCTTTTAAGGATGGCTGCTTCTAGGCAAACCTCCTGGTTGTCTCTGCAATTCCACCTCCTTTATCACTTAGCCGTGATTTGGGGACCTTAGCTGGTGGTCTGGGCTGTTTCCCTCTTGACGATGAAGCTTATCCCCCACCGTCTCACTGGCTGACTATGCACTGGGTATTCAGAGTTTGACTCGATTTGGTACCGGTCTCCCAGCCCGCACCGAATCAGTGCTTTACCCCCCAGCTATAACGTCAACCGCTGCGCCTCAACACATTTCGGGGAGAACCAGCTAGCTCCGGGTTCGATTGGCATTTCACCCCTAACCACACCTCATCCGCCAATTTTTCAACATTGGTCGGTTCGGACCTCCACTTGGTGTTACCCAAGCTTCATCCTGGACATGGTTAGATCACCCGGGTTCGGGTCTATAAACACTGACTATCGCCCTATTCAGACTCGCTTTCGCTTTGACTTCGGCATTCCCGCCTTAATCTGCCAGTGCCTATAAGTCGCCGGCTCATTCTTCAACAGGCACGCCGTCACCCGTTTAATCGGGCTTCGACTGCTTGTAGGCTAACGGTTTCATGTTCTATTTCACTCCCCTCCCGGGGTTCTTTTCACCGTTCCCTCGCGGTACTGGTTCACTATCGGTCACACAGGAGTATTTAGCCTTACGAGGTGGTCCTCGCTGATTCACCCGGAATTTCACGTGCTCCAGGCTACTCGGGATTCAGCTAGTATCGTTAAACTTTCGACTACAAGACTTTCACTTTCTCTGGTGCATCTTCCCAATGCTTCGTCTAGTCGCTCGATTCCATGTCGCTGTCCCACAACCCCAGAATGCATGCACTCTGGTTTAGGCTCTTCCCGCTTCGCTCGCCGCTACTAAGGGAATCACGTTTGTTTTCTCTTCCTACAGCTACTAAGATGTTTCAGTTCACTGCGTTCGCTCTTTCCCACCTATGGATTCAGTGGGTAGTATTTAGGGTTGCCCCATTCGGAAACCCCCGGATCAATGCTCGCTTCCAACTCCCCGGGGCATATCGCCGGTAACCGCGTCCTTCTTCGCCTCTGTGTGCCTAGGTATCCACCGTTAGCCCTTATTAGCTTGACCACTTAACAAGTTCATTGGTGTCTGTAAAGGTCATTTGCCTTTTGTCATTTGCCCTTTGTTTCTGAGGATTAACTCATTACAAGTAACCAATGACATTTGACCATGACATCTTCTACCTGACAAGTTCTATGCAGTTTTCAAGGTTCTGGCTGGTATTAACTCCAGCAGGCTATCTAACTAAGCACAGTTGCTTACCTAGACTAGTTGCTGAAATCGCTTTTTTAATTGAAAGCTCTCGCTCTCAGTGGAGGTTAGCGGACTCGAACCGCTGACATCCTGCTTGCAAAGCAGGCGCTCTACCAACTGAGCTAAACCCCCAAGGTGGGCCATCCTGGACTCGAACCAGGGACCTCACCCTTATCAGGGGTGCGCTCTAACCACCTGAGCTAATAGCCCATTTCCGAACCAAGCTAGTTTGAAAGCCAACACTCAATCCTCGAACGACCTTGGGATGACCAACTCTATCCTAATTACATTGTGCTTTCAGATTTAGAGTGGGTAGGTCTCCCTAAAAGGAGGTGATCCAGCCACACCTTCCGGTACGGCTACCTTGTTACGACTTCACCCCAGTCATCAGCCCTGCCTTCGGCGTCCTCCTCCGCAAGCGGTTGGAGTAACGACTTCGGGCGTGGCCAACTCCCATGGTGTGACGGGCGGTGTGTACAAGGCCCGGGAACGTATTCACCGCAGTATGCTGACCTGCGATTACTAGCGATTCCGCCTTCATGCAGGCGAGTTGCAGCCTGCAATCTGAACTGAGCCGTGGTTTATGAGATTAGCGCACCGTCGCCGGTTGGCTGCTCTTTGTCCACAGCATTGTAGTACGTGTGTAGCCCAGGACGTAAGGGGCATGCTGACTTGACGTCATCCCCACCTTCCTCCGGTTTGTCACCGGCAGTCTCTCCAGAGTGCCCAACTTAATGATGGCAACTAGAAACGAGGGTTGCGCTCGTTGCGGGACTTAACCCAACATCTCACGACACGAGCTGACGACAGCCATGCACCACCTGTGTTCGCGCTCCCGAAGGCACTCCCCCCTTTCAAGGGGATTCGCGACATGTCAAGCCCTGGTAAGGTTCTTCGCGTTGCATCGAATTAAACCACATACTCCACCGCTTGTGCGGGCCCCCGTCAATTCCTTTGAGTTTCACACTTGCGTGCGTACTCCCCAGGCGGGATACTTAACGCGTTAGCTACGGCACTGCCCGGGTCGATACGGGCAACACCTAGTATCCATCGTTTACGGCTAGGACTACAGGGGTATCTAATCCCTTTCGCTCCCCTAGCTTTCGTCCATGAGTGTCAGTTCCGGTCCAGTTGCGCGCTTTCGCCGCCGGTGTTCTTCCCAATATCTACGCATTTCACCGCTACACTGGGAATTCCCGCAACCCCTACCAGACTCTAGCTGACCAGTTTCCACCGCCTTTACGGAGTTAAGCCCCGCGCTTTGACAGCAGACTTGACCAGCCACCTGCGGACGCTTTACGCCCAATAAATCCGGATAACGCTTGCATCCTCCGTATTACCGCGGCTGCTGGCACGGAGTTAGCCGATGCTGATTCGATTGGTACCGTCAGATCTTCTTCCCAATCAAAAGAGGTTTACAACCCAAAAGCCTTCCTCCCTCACGCGGTATTGCTCCGTCAGGCTTTCGCCCATTGCGGAAAATTCCCCACTGCTGCCTCCCGTAGGAGTCTGGGCCGTGTCTCAGTCCCAGTGTGGCTGATCATCCTCTCAGACCAGCTACTGATCGTTGCCTTGGTGTGCCGTTACCACTCCAACTAGCTAATCAGACGCGAGCTCTTCTTCAGGCAGCAAGCCTTTCACCTCTCGGCATATCGGGTATTAGCGACCGTTTCCAGCCGTTGTCCCCAACCTGAAGGTAGATTCTCACGCGTTACTCACCCGTCCGCCACTAAGTCCCGAAGGACTCCGTTCGACTTGCATGTGTTAAGCATACCGCCAGCGTTCATCCTGAGCCAGGATCAAACTCTCCATGATGTGATTCACTTAGAATCTGTCTTTGGCTCCAGAAACTTCTCAGTCTCCGGTTTAATCTATCTTTTAAGGATTTCTCCCTAAACACTCTTTCCTTGACGAGGTTTAAGTGCTATTCTGGCTTTCAAACTATTCTCTTTTCTTGGTTCGACTCGCAACTCGGTTCGCTCCGCTTTCGCGTCGCTTCCCCTCACCGCGCTTATCTAATGTAGCTAAATCATCTAGGCCTGTCAAGCGCTTTTTT
>NZ_JBXBCF010000003.1:0-17114 GCF_056784235.1 Kovacikia sp. CALU 1929 | reverse complement strand
CTTGCCCGGTTGCATCGCAAGACCTTGTGCTATTCCAAGTCCGTAGAAATGCTGAAGCACTCGATTCGCTTGCTACTACACTACCTCAAATTTGGTGATGTGCCCGTCCCGCAGTAAATCATATTTCTATTCAGCAACGCCAGCATTTCTACGTATGGCCGAGGTGTATGCGGCGCGGTCTGAAACCTGGATTGAGGAGTGGGAACAGGCATCGCGGGACCCAGTGGTGGAGCGGGGCTTTTTTGATGAGTTGGTGCGGCAGACGATGGCGGTCGATTTGAGTGAGTTGATGGAGCCTGCATCCCCCCGCAAGCAGCGAATCAAGAGGGAGACCGGGCAGGAAGGGTCGATCGTGGCAGAGATGGAGAAGTCGGTGGTGCTGGCGATGGTGGAGCAGATGGAGACGGATGCGGCGAAGAAAGAAGAGGTGTTGACGCACCCAGAGGGAGCAGCTTTGCTGTACGCACACGATGAGAATGTCTCTGCTTGGGTTGGGGCAATCAACGGGTGGCTACAGACGGCAACCGCAGATCAAGTGCTGTTCACTCAAAGACTAGCGGGCGAAGACCGCAGACGAACGACATGCCCAACACAAACATGAATTGCAGCGCCGCTACTCAGTTCTTATTACGCCAAAGCTGAAAACTCAAACGAGTAGCAGGGGCACCTCGATCGCAGCGACGGACAGATCGTACAAGACGTGCGCTTGCTGACCGCCCAGGTGGAGACCTTCAAAGTTCTGGGGGTACTTAACCTTCTAGATCCTGAGCGACAGGTTCGTGCGATCGATTCTGATGTTGAGCAGCTTCGCCACCGAGCTGTTTAGTTTAGCCATGACATCAAAGCCATCCTTAACCTCACTATTTCCGAGAAGATGACCCCGATCTAGGTGGTGCAGGCATGCTCGGCAAACTGGGGTTGAAGTTGACCTGTGTCGGACGAGATGTTGCACCCAATGTACGACGAAGGGATTCAAACGTGTTGTACTTACTAAAAGCTGCTGGGAGCCTATAATTAGCGCATGATTCACGGCACTCATCGCTAGGAAAGTTCTATGATTGCTTTGCCCGGAATCACTGCCCATAGCAAAATCTATGAGAGTTCAGCATCTCTGGTCTATCGGGGTATTAGAGGGGAAGATGGTCGTGCGATCATCGTCAAAATGCTCAAGCAAAACTATCCTTCTCCTCAAGAATTAACACGCTACCGACAGGAATATGAAATTACCCGCTCCCTCAACCTGGAAGGAGTGGTCAAGGCATACCGCCAGCAAGACTATCAACGCACGCTGGTTATTCTCTTAGAAGACTTTGGCGGTGAGTCCCTGGAGCAATGGATGCGGCAGCAATCAGGTTTCTGCCCAATGTCCTTACCTGCATTCCTGCGGCTGGCGATCTCACTCACCGATACTCTGGGCAATATTCACGCCAACAATATCATTCACAAAGATATTAATCCTGGCAACATCGTCTTTAACCCAGGTACGTGCGTTGTTAAAATTATTGACTTTGGGATTGCTACCCGTTTTAATCGCACGAATCCGACGTTTAAGAACCCTCATACCTTAGAAGGTACATTAGCCTACTTGTCTCCAGAACAAACCGGACGGATGAATCGCTCGCTCGATTACCGTACCGATTTTTACTCGCTCGGTGTAACGTTTTACGAACTTCTGACGGGATACTTACCTTTTCCTACCACAGATTTGCTGGAGCTAATCCATTGTCATATTGCCAAGCAACCTGTTCCACCTTGCGAGATGAATGCAACGATTCCCAAACTAGTTTCAGATATCATTTTGAAACTGATGGCGAAAAATGCGGAGGATCGCTATCAGAGTGCTTGGGGAATTAAAGCGGATTTAGAACATTGTTTGTGTCAACTGGAAGCAACAGGACGGATTGATGATGTCCAGCTAGGTCTTCAGGATGTTTCCGAGCAGTTTCAAATTCCCCAAAAATTGTACGGACGAGAAGCGGAAATTGCAGCATTATTGGCAGCGTTTGCCAGAGTAGCAGGGGGAGAGGGAGATGCGGAGAGAGATAATATTCCTGCGTCCTCGCGTCCTCGTGTCTCCGCGTCTTCTGCAATGATGTTAGTGTCTGGCTACGCTGGAATTGGGAAGTCAGCATTAGTGCAGGAACTCTATAAACCAATCACAGCAAAACGCGGCTATTTTATTTCTGGCAAGTTTGACCAGTTTCAGCGCGATATTCCCTATAGCGCGATCGCCCATGCCCTGCATAATTTGCTGCAACAACTGCTGGGTGAACCAGAGGAGCAATTGCAACTGTGGCGATCGCGGCTTCTCACTGCATTAGGAAGCAACGGACAAATCATCATTGATGTTATCCCAGAAATTGAGTTAATTCTTGGCAAGCAGCCTCCGATTACAGAGGTTGGAGCCACAGAAGCGCAAAACCGCTTTAATCGTGTCTTTCAACAGTTTTTACGAGTGTTTTGCTCGGAAGAACATCCGCTTGTCATTTTCCTGGATGATTTGCAATGGATTGACTCTGCCACATTAAAGTTAATTGAACTGATGTTGCTCGATGAACAAACTCAATCTCTATTCTTAATTGGGGCATATCGAGACAATGAAGTCCCTCAAACTCATCCACTCTCGTTGACCTTAAAGAGCTTACGGAAACGAGTCGTGCTGCATGAGATTGTTTTAACATCTCTGACGCTGGAGCCACTCCAACAGTTGATTGCTGAGACGCTTCATCAGGATACTGACGCGGTGGATTCCCTCGCTCAGTTGGTGTTGCGTAAAACTGACGGTAATCCTTTCTTTGTGGGTGAGTTCCTGCGATCGCTATACAGTGAAAATCTCTTACAATTCAGTGCAGAGCGTCTAAATTGGCAGTGGCATAACGCTCAGATTGAAGCTCAGAACATTACGGATAACGTGGTGGAGTTGCTGCTAAGCAAGTTGAAGAAACTTCCAGAGGCAACACAGCAGCTTCTTCAATTAGCGGCTTGTATAGGGGCTGAATTTGATTTAGAAACGTTGGCGATTGTATGTGATCAATCACCGACAACTGTTTTTCAAAGCTTGTTAACAGCAGTACAACTTGGATTTATTCAACCACTTTCTGAATTGGATGAAAACTTGTTAGTTCAAAAGTATAAGTTCTCACACGATCGCGTTCAACAAGCTGCTTATACCTTAATTGATGAGTCGCAGAAACAGGTTGTTCATCTCCAAATCGGTCGCAATCTGCTTAAAAAGACTTTGTCAGAAACACTTTTAGACTGGCTGTTTGTAGTCGTAGATCACCTCAATCATGGAATTGAACTGGTCAGTGATCAAGCTGAGCGAGGTGAAATTGCTAAATTAAATTTAATGGCAGGACAAAAGGCCAAGGGAGCGATCGCGTATAGTACGGCAAGAAACTATTTAGCTACAGGCAGACAATGGCTAAAAGCCTCTAGCTGGCAAACAAATCATGACTTAACTTTAGATTTATATGTAGAAACGACAGAAGTTGCGTATCTATGTGGTGAGTTTGAGCAGGTAGAATACTGGGCAGCGATTGTTTTGCAGCAGGCTAAAACTAGCCTGGATAGCGCAAAAGCGTACGAAGTCAAAATTCAAAGTTACATCGCACAAAATCAGCTATTAGAAGCAATTAATAGTGGATTGCAAGTGTTGCAACCACTAGAAATTAGTTTTCCTGAACAGCCAAGCCAGTCAGATATTCAGCTTGGATTAGACGCAATCTCATGCCTTCTCAGGGAGAAATCAATTGAGAACTTGAGTCATTTGCCAGAAATGACCGAGCCCGACAAGTTAGTAGCGATGCGAATCTTATCCAGCATCACAATTGCTGCTTATAGTGCGGCTCCAGCTTTGATGCCGCTATTGATATCTAAACAAGTCAGCTTGTCATTCAAACATGGAAATGCGTTTGCATCTCCCTTTGTTTACGCCAACTTTGGATTAATTCTGTGTGGGAAGGTCGGAGACGTTGAGACGGGTTACGAGTTTGGACAGTTAGCTTTAAGACAGTTGTCACAACCTAAGCCCCATCCACTCAAAGCTAGAACCTTGGTCATCGTAAATACCTTTATCATTCATTGGAAAGATCATCTGAGAGACACATTGCACCCCTTACTAGAAGCTTATCAAAGTGGGTTAGAAACCGGAGATTTAGAGTTCGCCGCCTATGCCGCTCACTCTTATTGCTTTAACTCATATGCTGTCGGAAGCGAACTTGTAGAGGTTGCCCATGAGATGGCGACATACAACGAAGCAATTCGTCACATCAAACAGGAAACAGCACTAACCTGGAATCAAATATTTCAGCAGGCGATCGCCAATTTGATGGGATGCTCAGTCGATCCAACACGTCTAGTTGGCAAATTCTACAATGAAGAGAATGGATTATCACAACATGAAGCAGCAAATGATGGAACTGCAATCTTTAATGTCTATTTCAATAAACTTTTTCTATACTACCTATTTTCTGAGTATACTCTGTCCGTTGAAAAATCAACTCTGGCGGAATGTTATTTAATCCGAGTAACAGGCTCACCTCTGAGTCCTTTCTACTATCTATATGATGCTTTGGCAAGACTCGCAATATACTCCGAAAGCAACGCTCAAGCACAGGAGGAAATTCTCAAAAAAGTTGCGATTAGTCAGGAGAGAATGAAGCAATGGGCACATTATGCGCCTATGAATTATTTGCATAAATATTATTTAGTACAAGCCGAGACTGCGCGAGTTTTGGGTCAGTGGTTTGAGGCAGAAGAATTATATGAACAAGCAATTTCGGGAGCGAGAGACAACGAGTATCTTCAGGAGGAAGCTTTAGCCTATGAATTAGCTGCTAAACATTATCTAACGCGAGGCAGAGAAAAAATTGCCCAAACCTACATGAAGGAAGCTCACTACTGCTATCAGCGTTGGGGAGCTACAGCAAAGGTTAGAGATCTAGAAACTCGTTATCCACAGTTTTTTCCTCCGCCATCTAACAGGATTTCCACACCAACTCACACCACGACTGAAACGACTTCTCATGCGTCACATACCGCTTTCGATTTAGTGACAGTCTTGAAAGCCTCTCAAGCGATTTCCCGTGAGATTGAACTGGAGCAATTGCTCACTTCGTTAATGCAGATCTTAATTGAGAATGCCGGGGCACAGGCGGGGTACTTGATTTTAGAGAGTTTAGGAGAATGGGTCATTGAGGCAGCTTATGAACTTCATGAAGAGGAGAAGGCTGGCGCTACACAAGTGCTACAGTCTATTTCAATGACAAATCGTCTACCTGAATCGATCGTGCAGTATGTCATTCGGACTCATGCAACGGTTCTCTTAAATGCTGCAACTCGTGAAGATCGTTTTATTCATGATCCCTATATTCAACAAAACCAAGTTCAATCACTGCTTTGTTTACCCCTGTTGAATCAGAACAAATTGGTCGGCGTATTGTATTTAGAAAATCAACTCGCAACTGGAGTATTCACGCCGGAGCGATCGCAAGTTTTACATCTGTTATCCACTCAAGCGGCGATCGCGATCGAAAATGCCAAACTCTACTCAAAGCTACGCAACAGCGAAAGTAAAATGGCTCAATTTCTAGAAGCGGTTCCGGTTGGGATTGGAGTATTAGATGCAGCAGGTCACATTTACTACGTCAATCAACGGGGAATTCAGCTAATGGGCAAAGGCGTTGATCCTGCCGCGACACCGGATCAAATCCCAGAAGTTTATCAATTTTATCTGGTTGGAACAGAGCAAAACTATCCAACTGAGAAACTACCCATCGTTCGGGCATTGAGCGGCGAACGTACCACAGTTGACGATCTCGAAATTCACCAGAACGACAAAATCATTCCAGTTGAGGTATGGGGCACTCCTATTTTTGACGAGCAGGGCAATGTGGCTTATGCGATCGCAGCTTTTCAAGACATCACCGAGCGCAAACAAACAGAACACCTTTTAGCCAATTACAACCGCACCTTAGAAGAACAAGTCACAGAACGAACAACCGCATTACAGGCAAGTGAAACTGCACTACGTCGCCGAGAACAGGAATTACGACTGATCACTGACGCTCTCCCGGTATGTATCAGCTACGTGAATATTAACCAACTCTACTGCTTTGTTAACCGTACTTATGAGGATTGGTTTGGACGTAATCGAGATCAAATTTTAGGTAAGCATATCCGTGAAATTCTGGGTGAGCGGGCTTATCAAGTGATTGAACCCTATGTCAATCAGGTTTTTGAAGGGCAAACTGCAACGCTGGAAGTAGAAATGCCTTTGCCATCTGGTAAAAGATATATTAGTGCCACCTTGATCCCTGATTTTGATGCCAATGCCCAAGTCAGAGGATTCTATGCTTTAAACACAGATATTAGCCATCACAAAAAAGCAGAAGAAGTGTTGCGCCAGTCTGAGGCTCAGTTTCGGGAACAGGCAATCCTCTCCGCTTTTCGTGCCGATGTGGACAGTGCCCTTGCTCAAAGTGATAGTTTGTCCTTGATGCTGCATCGCTGTGTGGAAGCCATTGTTAAGCACGTTAATGCTGCATTTGCTCGGATTTGGACGCTAAATAAAGACGAGAATGTTTTAGAGTTACAAGCCAGTGCGGGAATGTATACCCGTCTTGACGGCGCGTACAGCCGAGTTTCCATCGGTAGATTCAAAGTTGGGCGAGTTGCTCAGGATCGCTGTCCTCTATTGACCAATAATGTGTTTGATGAGCCATCCATTGATCAAGCATGGGCAGAACGAGAAGGGATGGTGGCATTTGCAGGCTATCCAATCTTACTGGACGAGCAGCTTGTTGGCGTGATCGCGATGTTTACTCGACACCCCATTCCGTTGTCTAACTTTGAGGCGTTGGAGTTTGCGGCTCGCGAGATTGCATTAGGAATTAGACGCAAACAGGCAGAAGTTGCGTTGCAAGCCTCTGAAGCAGAACTTCGTGCACTCTTTTCAGCCATGCCCGATCCCCTCTTTGAGGTGGATGTAGAAGGGCGTATTTTGAGAGCAAACCTGATCGAGTCAGAGAAATTATATAAACCGGTTGATGAGCAGGTGGGGCGAACGTTACACGAAATTTTTGAGCGATCGCAAGCTGATACATTTCTTGGCTATGTTCGACAAGCCTTGAACACTCAGCAGCCTTTAACGGTTGAGTATAGCTTGATGATGGGAGAGCGGAAAACCTGGTTTGCAACTCGCATTTCACCCATATCAAAACAGTCTGTCATTTGGCTGGCAAGAGATATTACGGATCGCAAACGTGCCGAAGAAGCCTCAATTTTGGAGGAACGTAACCGCATGGCACGCGAAATCCATGATACGCTGGCGCAAGCCTTTACGGGAATTTTGGTTCACATGGGAACCGTTTCTCGATTGGTGACTACTAACCCCGACGCAATTCAAACCCACATTAACACGGTGCGAGATCTGGCTCGCAGTGGGCTAACAGAAGCACGACGATCGGTTGCGGCACTCCGTCCCCAATTGCTAGAAGATGGCAATCTCTGGACAGCACTAGAACGATTTGTCGCGACGCTGCAATCTTCAACTGAAACCAGCTTAATCTGTGAGATTATCGGTACGCCCTATGTCCTACCCGCTGAAACAGAAAACAACCTTTTAAGGATTGCCCAGGAAGCATTTACCAATGCGGTCAGGTATGCCAACGCAACCGAAATTCGGATTGAGTTAGTGTATGAATCGACGCAATGCTTCTTGCAAATTAGAGACAACGGGCAAGGGTTTGAAGCGAACCCTACAATCTTAAATCGGGGGTTTGGCTTATTGGGGATGACCGAACGAGCGGAACGCATTGGAGCACAGCTCTCGATCGAGAGCCGATTGGGGCAGGGAACCGAAGTGAGCATATCCGTAAATCGGGAGGCATCAGTATGAGTCAGTCTGCAACAATCCGCGTTTTACTGGTTGACGATCATGCTATTGTCCGACAGGGATTAGCCGCAATGATTGAGAATGAGCCGGATATGACGGTGGTAGGTCAAGCAGGGGATGGCTCGGAAGCGATCGCCCTCTACCGACGCCTCAACCCTGATGTCACCTTGATGGACTTACAGATGCCGCAGATGAGTGGTGCTGATGCAACATTAGCCATCTGTGCTGAATTTGCCCATGCTCGCATTATCATACTAACCACGTATGATGGCGATGAGGATATTTATCGAGCACTACGTGCCGGATCCAAGGGTTATTTACTTAAGGATGCCGAACCGGATGCACTGCTCAATGCGATTCAACTTGTCCACAGTGGACAACAATATATCCCTTCTGAAGTTGCTGCCAAGTTAGTGCAACGGATGAACGTCCCAGAATTGAGCGATCGCGAACAAGAAGTTGTGCGCCAGATGGCGTTGGGCTTGAGTAATCATGATATTGGTGCGGCTTTAAATATTACCGAGAGTACGGTCAAGTTCCACATCAACCGAATTTTGAGCAAATTAGGTGTGAGCGATCGTACACAAGCAGTGATTACTGCCCTCAAGCGGGGACTTGCCAAGTTGTGACATCAAGGAGAACTGAACTTAAGTTCGGTTGAGAACTCGTTGCAGAGATAGCGAGCAACTGTTGTTTCATCCCTTCAATCACTCAACTCTGAGTTGGCGACAGATCTGTATGAATTGCATAGGCTAAAAGCATACAAATAACGGAGGCAGCAGGAATCACAGACAGGAATCATGGTAATCCTTCAATGCCGTGAAAACTCCTTTTGCTCGTATGTCCGATGATCTGATGGACCAAAATAATCATCTTAATCAACTCCTGGTTCTACCCTCACAACGGGATCACTACCAAGGGGTACTCAACGCCCCAATCGTACTGGTGGAGTATGGAACCTATCAATGCCCTCAATGTAGAGAAGCTCATCAGTTGATTCAGGAAATTCAGCAACATTTTAGTTCTGAGTTTCCTAAGAAGAATTTACTCTGTGTCGTATTTCGTCATTTTATTGATGAGCATTCAGCCTATCCTCAAGCTCAAAAAGCAGCAAAGGTAGCGGAAGCAGCAGCAGCACAAGGTCAATTTTGGCAAATGCACGATATGCTGTTTACTCATCAAGAAGCATTAGACGACGGCTATCTTGTCGAGTATGCCAACCGTCTAGGACTCGATATTTGCCAGTTTCTTCAAGATTTATCTAAACAAGTACACGTCGATCGCATCAATCAAGATATTGAAGGTGGATTAGAAAGTGGAGTAACGGCTGCCCCAGCTTTGTTTATTAATGGAATCCGGTATCGTGATCGCTGGAATACTGAACAATTGATGGCAGCTATTACAACTGCAAGTCATTAAGCTTTTTGCTCTTTAACCTTTCTACCGAAATTGCGGATGAGATTTTGAGTTCATCATTTTCTTCTGATTACGTTTCTCCTTACAAATAATAGAGAAAAATTTATGGCCCATTATGACTACGTTGTGATTGGTGCAGGTTCAGCAGGCTGCGTGGTCGCCAACCGTCTGACCGAAGACAGTGAAACAACCGTGTTACTCCTCGAAGCGGGCAACCCCGATACGAAACCAGAGATTCACATTCCGGCAGCGTGTCTCAGTCTGCTAGGCTCTGAGGTGGACTGGGGCTATTTCTCTGAACCCGAACCCTACCTGAATCACCGCAAAATCTTTTGTCCCCGTGGCAAAGTCCTGGGGGGTAGTAGTTCGATCAATATCATGATTTATATGCGGGGTAATGCTCATGATTATGACCACTGGCAATCATTGGGAAATCCCGGTTGGAGTTATCAAGATGTGTTGCCCTACTTTAAGAAATCGGAACACCAACAACGTGGCGCATCCGATTTTCACGGAGTCGATGGAGAGTTGAGTGTCACCGATCCGATTGCACCCACTGTGGTATCTCAACGATTTGTAGACGCAGCAGTGACACTGGGATATGTCCACAATCCGGATATCAATGGCGCGCAGCAGGAAGGGGCAGGACTCTATCAGGTAACGATCAAAGATGGTAAGCGACATAGTACTGCTGCTGCTTTCCTTGTGCCCATTCTCCAACGTCCCAATTTAACAGTCACGACAGGAGCGTTGGTGACTCGCTTGTTATTTGAGGGTACTCGCACCGTTGGGGTGGAATACCTGCACGAAGGTACGCTGCACCAGGTTAGGGTCAACCACGAAGTGATTTTAAGTGCGGGCACGTTTGATTCGCCCAAGCTGCTCATGCTTTCTGGTATTGGAGATGCAGAACACCTGAAAGCGATCGGAATTCCTATCGTGGCTGATTTGCCGGGTATGGGTCAAAACCTGCAAGATCACCCTGTTGTGCCTGTAGCACACGAGGCAACTCAGGATTTACACCCAGCAAGCACCAGTAGTATCGGTGAAGCTAACTTATTTTTGCATACTGAGGCACATCCGAATGCTGCGCCAGATTTACAGTTTCTCTTTGGTCCCGTTGTATTGGCACCACCTGGTTATACCCACTCTGGTTTAGGATTCACAAGTTTCGTTTGTTTGACTCATCCCCAAAATATTGGCAGTGTCAGTTTGCGATCGCCCGACCCCAAAGATACACCCAAGTTTAAGATGAACTTTCTTCAAAGTGAAGCGGATATGCAAAAGCTTGTTGTCGGAATTAAATTACTCCGTAACGTGTTTAGTGCAAGTCCTTTGGATGAGTTTCGCGGTCAGGAAATTGCTCCGGGTGCCAACAAACAGAGTAATGCAGCGCTCGTTGCTTACGTCCGGGAGACTTGCAGCACCGTGTGGCATCCGGTCGGCACTTGCAAAATGGGCACTGACCCAATGGCAGTTGTAGACCCCGAACTGCGGGTACATGGAATTGAGGGGTTGCGGGTTGTGGATGCCTCCATCATGCCAACGATTACCACAGGCAATACGAACGCACCGACCATCATGATCGGTGAGAGGGCAGCAGATTTCATTAAAGCAGGTCGCACAGCGCAAACGGTTCTCAGAGATGCCGAAAATCAGGCGTGTTCAGCTATTTACAATAGCGATCGTCTTTAACCAAGCGTAGGTCATCACGCCCGTCGAGGGGTTATTGGTCGATATCAGGCAAACAGAACACTCGTCCTCTGTAAGGAACACACAATGGCACTCATTACAACACCATTCGGACGGCATTCCACCGCTGCTGAAGTAGTAAAAGGAATTGATCTTTCCGGCAAACGGGTGATCGTCACGGGAGCCGCATCGGGCATCGGCATAGAAACAGCACGGGCACTGGCTCAAACTGGAGCGATCGTCACACTAGCGGTGCGTAATACCGATGCTGGAGCACAAGTCGCGGCTGACATTACGGCTACTACTGGAAACCAGAATATTCATGTTGCTCCGCTTGATTTAAGCGATCGCAACTCGATCGCCAACTTCATCGCCGCATGGGACAAACCACTGCACATTCTCGTGAATAATGCAGGGGTAATGGCACTGCCCGAACAACGCACACCTGAAGGTTGGGAGATGCAGTTTGCCACCAACTATCTGGGGCACTTTGCCCTGGCACTCGGACTCCAAGACGCTCTCGCTGCTGATGGTGCTGCCCGGATCGTATCGGTTAGTTCTAGTGCACATCTGATCTCACCCATTGTGTTCGATGATATTCACTTCATGTTCCGTCCGTATGATCCGTGGTTGGCGTATGGACAATCTAAAACTGCAAATATTCTCTTTGCCGTGGGTGCTACTGCCCATTGGTTCAAGGATGGTATTACCGCTAATGCTTTGATGCCCGGTGCGATCGCCACGAACCTCCAACGTCATACGGGCGATCTTAAAAGTCCACCTGAGCGGCAAAAGACACCCGCACAGGGTGCGGCAACATCTGTCCTGCTGGCTACCTCTCCGCTCCTGAAGGGTATCGGCGGACGCTATTTTGAGGACTGCAACGAAGCTGCGATCGTCACCAGAGGAAACAGCTATATGAGCGGTGTTGCTCCTTACGCCTTAAACCCAGACAACGCCGACCGCCTCTGGGATGACTCACAGAAAATATTTGCAGATTTCACAACACCCTTCATGCCCCTTGAAAGCAGGTCTATTACTTAAAAGGAAACCAAAACTATGACTTCACAAATAGCTCAAACCACCACTTCTGCTGACGAGTCGGCAATCCGTGCTGTCCTTCGCCAGATGATTGATGCCTGGAATCGAGGTAGCGGCGAAGGCTTTGCTGCCCCGTTCAGCGAAACTGCCGATTTCCTCACGTTCGAGGGCACGCATATTAAAGGTCGAAAAGAAATCGCTGCATTTCATCAGCAAGCATTCGATACGGTCGTTAAAGGAACACGTCTGGAGGGTGAGGTAAATTTCGTCCGCTTTGTGAACTCGCAACTCGCGCTCATGCACGTCGTGATCAGGGTAATACTAGCCGGACAAACCAAAACTTCACCGTCACGAGATTCACTACCGCTCTACGTCGTCACGAAAGGCGACGAAGGTTGGCAGATCGAAGGGCTGCTCAATACCCGGAAGTTAACGCTAGAACGTCAATTCTTCTTAGACGACTTTGACTCACTGAGCGCAGAAGATCAACATCAAGTAACCGGCTTCGTTGCAGGTCTCAAGCAGCAGCAGTAAGCAGATCTAGCACAGATTTAAAGCTGTCCAAAACTTTGGAGCTGAACATGAAAATAATTTCTGTCAATGTTGGACTACCACGAGAAGTGAACTGGAAAGGGAGAATCGTTAGCACTGGAATTTTCAAAGAGCCAGTCATAGATCGAGTGATGGTGCGATCGCTCAACTTGGATGGAGATGGGCAAGCAGATCTCACTGTTCATGGTGGTTTAGAAAAAGCCGTTTATGTCTATCCGTTTGAGCATTACGACTACTGGCGCACTGAATTGCCTGACACAGACTTAACAATGGGCAATTTTGGTGAAAATTTCACCACTACTGGGCTGAAAGAAGAGGACTTGAATATTGGCGATCTCTTCCAGATCGGCAGTGTGGAACTCATGGTAACGCAACCGCGAATGCCCTGCTACAAACTTGGGATTCGATTTGGGAGAGCGGATATGGTGAAACGCTTCCTCGCCAGTCGTCGCACCGGATTTTACTTTCGGGTTTTGCAAGAGGGCGAAGTCGTCGCCGGAGACACTTTAGCGCTAATGAGCCGGGATGAGAATAATATCACAGTTGCTGATATCACTCAGTTGTATACCCATGAGAAAAACGATCCAGAGTTATTGCAACGTGCGACTCAATTAGAAGCATTACCTGAAAGTTGGCGTGACTACTTCCAAGAGCAGGTTCGTCGTGTGAGATAGATCAACCTGCTGTTAAACATCGCCATTGGACTTTATACACTTACAAGGAGTAATCCCATGACTACATATCGCACCGTTTCGATCGATGGTTTAGACATCTTCTACCGTGAAGTGGGTTCTCGTGATAATCCGACCATTCTGCTATTACACGGATTTCCAACGTCGTCTCATATGTTCCGCAATCTCATACCCGCACTTGCAGATAAATTCCATCTTGTTGCTCCCGACTATCCGGGTTACGGCAACAGTTCGATGCCAACTGTGAACGAATTTGACTACACATTTGACCATCTAACTGAGATTGTAGAGAAGTTTATTACTGCGATCGATCTGAAGAAATACAGTCTTTATGTTATGGATTACGGCGCACCCATTGGCTACCGCATTGCAGCAAAATATCCAGAGCGAGTGCAATCTTTGATTGTGCAAAATGGCAATGCTTATGAGGAAGGTCTACGCGAATTTTGGGAGCCAATCAAGGCATACTGGCAAGAGCGATCGCCGGAGAATGCAGAGAAACTCAAATATCTTGTCACCCTGGAAGCCACAAAATGGCAATACACCAACGGGGTTCGCAATCCTGAAGCGATCAGTCCGGATACCTGGACGATGGATCAACTCTTCCTCGATCGCCCTGGCAACGAAGAGATTCAACTGGCGTTGTTCTACAGCTATGGCACCAATCCACCGCTCTATCCCCAATGGCAAGAGTATTTCCGCAAATATCAGCCACCAACCTTAATTGTTTGGGGTAAGAACGACTACATCTTCCCTGCCGAAGGTGCTTATCCCTATCAACGTGACCTGAAAGACGTTGAGTTCCATTTACTCGATACCGGACATTTTGCACTAGAGGAAGAGGGAGAGGCGATCGCAAATTACATCACTCAATTTCTTGTGTCACGACTGCAACCTGTTCCTGCCTAATCAACCATTAATGAACACTGCCAAGTTCATTGTCTTAACAGTGAGTTCAACAAACTATTCCCTACTTATCCTAAGGAGAACATCATGGTTGCTCAAATCAATTCACCAGCAGTAAACGTTTTAGAAGTCGCAGATGATCCGCGTCTTTCCAGAAAAACGAAGGAATTTTTGAAAGCGCTAAATTCAGGGGGTGTGGGCTTAGAAACCTTATCTCCACTCGAAGCGCGTCAAGTCCTCGTGGATGGACAAGCTTCCGTGACCGTAGACCTCTCCGGCATTGAGGAATCTGAGAAGACGATTACCGCTGACGGTTACACAATTACGCTCAATATCGTGCGTCCTGAAGGAGTTCAAGGTATATTACCCGTTTTCATCTTTATTCATGGTGGCGGTTGGGTGCTGGGTGATTATCCAACCCATCAACGCATGGTTCGCGATCTCGTCGTGCTTTCAGGATTTGCGGCTGTCTTTGTCAACTACACTCGCACGCCAGATGCTCAATATCCCCAAGCAATCAACGAGATCTACGCTGCGACCAAATGGGTTGCCGAGCATGGTGATGAGATTGGAGTTGACGGCAAAAAGCTGGCAGTTGTCGGCAATAGTGTCGGCGGCAACATGTCAACAGTTACTACATTGATGGCAAAAGAAAAGGGAGGTCCACACATCAAGCTGCAAATCCTGTTCTGGCCCATTGTAGACGCTGATTTTGAAACGAATTCCTATCATCAATTTGGTGACAAACGTTTTCTGACCGTACCGACGATGAAGTGGATGTATGACATGTACATCGCTGATCCAGAGAAACGCAAAGACATCTATGCCTCTCCCCTGCGGGCGACTGTTGAGCAACTGAAAGGCTTACCTCCAGCGTTAGTCGTAGTTGCGGAAAGCGATATTTTACACGACGAAGGCACAGCCTATGGACGCAAGCTCAATGAAGCCGGAGTAGATGTGACGCTCGTGCAGTACGACGGCATGATTCACGACTTTGGATTGCTGAATGGTTTAGCCGAACTGCCAGCAACCCGTTCTCTTTTCGTTCAAGCTGCCGCTGAATTGAAGAAACATCTGCAATAGAAGGTGACAGCTGTGGACAATTACATCCCAAGCGCCAAGGATATTGTCGGTCCATCTCCACTGATCGCGATCGCAAACGAACCACCCGCCAAGCTGGTTGTCGATCCGCCACTTTCCGAACCGTTGTCTCAAGGTCGCGTCTTCATCCAGTATCGGACGGAGAACTTGCGGATGCTGCCCGTGTTCGGTAAAGGTGCCCTTGATGTATCGCCGCGCGTTGGTCATATCCACATTACGGTTGATGACTCGCCCTGGCACTTTGTTGACACCAGTGGTGAAACGATCATTCTGGTCGTACTGGAACCTGGTTTACACAAGGTGTTAATCGAACTAGCCGACCCCACACATAACGTAATCACCAGCGAAACCGTGATGTTCACGGTGCCCAATTTGAGGCGATGAATCAGCGTTCATCAAATAAGGATTTACCATCATGAGAAAACTAGAAGGAAAGATTGCTCTTGTTACTGGTGGCAGCAGCGGTATTGGTCTTGCCACTGCCAAACGCTTTGTCGCCGAAGGCGCGTATGTTTTTATCACGGCTCGTCGCCAGCCTGAACTCGATGCTGCCGTAAAAGAGATCGAAAAAAACGTCACAGGTGTTCAGAGTGATGTTTCCAATCTGGAAGACCTCGATCGCCTGTTCGCCACAATCCAGCAAGACCAAGGACACCTCGATGTGATCTTTGCCAATGCTGGTGGTGGAGAAATTGCCCCACTCGGAGCCATCACTGAAGAACACTTTGATAAAACGTTCAACACAAACGTCAAAGGTCTGCTATTCACCGTGCAGAAGGTATTGCCGCTGCTGCCAGAGGGTGCTTCTATCATTTTGAACGCCTCCACTGCTTCTACAGTGGGTACTCCAGCATTCAGCGTTTATAGTGCCACCAAAGCCGCTGTGCGATCGTTTGCCCGGAATTGGACACTCGACCTGAAAGAGCGCAAGATTCGGGTAAATGCCATTAGTCCTGGTGTGATTCCAACTTCTGGCTACAATCACCTGGGATTAAGTGATGAGCAGGTGCAGGAGTTCATAGATAGCCAAGCTGCCAACATCCCTTTAGGACGAGTCGGCACACCTGATGAGATTGCCAAGGCTGTTGTTTTTCTCGCATCAGACGACAGCAGCTTTGTGAACGGCATCGAACTATTTGTTGATGGCGGTATGGCACAGATTTGAGATGCCCGAAAGGCGAGCGCAAAGAGCAATTAATAACCAAGAGAAAAACAGTGAATATTAACAAGAATGACACCGCAATCGTCATTATCGATCCTCAGAACGATGTTCTGAACGAAAAGGGGGTTTCCTGGCACTTGGTTAGTAACAGTGTTAAGGAGAATAGAACCGTTGAGAACATTGAGCATATTTTCAAAGCCGCAAAGCAGCATGGATTTGAGGTTTTTATCTCCCCCCACTATTACTACCCCACCGACTATGGTTGGAACTTTGCCGGAACCGTAGAGCGCATGATGTTGGAGTCCAGAGAATTTGATCGCAAGGGTGCATTGAGCCTGGATGGTCTCTTAGGATCGGGTGCAGACTGGCTCGATCGCTACAAGCCTTTCATTGAGGACGGCAAGACGATTGTGGTTAGTCCCCATAAAGCGTATGGACCGCAAAGCAATGACCTCGTTTTGCAACTGCGGAAGCGCAACATCAGCAAAGTTATTCTGCTGGGGATGTTAGCCAATAGACTTGTTGCGGAATAAGGGATAATCGAAAGGACTTCATCGAGTATGAGCCAGCATGATCAACCTCCATCGTGCGTTGAGTAACGACCGTCTGCTGCGTGCTCTGACAGGTCTAAATCGGCAAGCCTTTGATGAGCTAT
>NZ_JBXBCF010000002.1:0-3002 GCF_056784235.1 Kovacikia sp. CALU 1929 | reverse complement strand
GTTTCCGCTTGACGTAACTGCAAAGCTAAATCATCCAAACTTTCCTTCACTTCGATTGAGGTAACACCCACCATTGGCTGAGTCTGAAACACTACTTCTCAGTCTAAATCATTTGCCTTCTACTCAATTTAAATTGGTATCAGGTGGCTCAACGCAGGTGATCGAATTGGGCGAGGGACCTGCACTGCTCCTGGTTCATGGTGGAATGGGCGAAGCACTCCAATATGGCTCTATTCTGCCGCTGCTTGCCCGGCACTACCGCGTGATTGCAGTGGATCGTCCCGGTAATGGACTGTCCGACCCATTTGATTATCGGGGAGTCGATGTGCTCGCTCATGCACGCCGCTTTCTCGGTGAGCTAATCGATGCTGAAGGGCTTTCCTCTGTGCCCATTGTGGCAAGCTCAATGGGAGGTTTGTGGTCGATCGTTTTCGCCATCGAAAGTCCGGAGCGCGTGCCGCGCTTGATCTTGCTTGGTGCTCCGGCGGGAATTCGGCGCAAGGTGCCTCTGCAAATGCGTCTGGGTACGCTGCCTATCCTGAAGTCCCTTGTTCGCTCGATGATGATGAAGCCAACGCGCGACAGCACGCTTGTATTCTGGAGCCAGCTGTAGCGCATCCAGAACGCCTTGAAGTTGACCTGTTAGACGCCTTGACCGCAAGCCAAGCCCGTAACGCTCCAAGTTGGTTCAGCTTGATTGACAGCACCATTGATGTTCGAGGAATGAAACCTGAGCTAATGATCGGTGAGCGGTGGAAAAAGCTTTCCGTTCCGACAACTTTAATCTTGGGTGAAAATGACGCCTGGTGCCCTCCAGAGGAGGGCGAAGCGATCGCGTTGTCTAACCCTCATGTACGAGTCATGCGTATCCCAGCGGCAGGTCATGCAGCGTGGCTTGACGATCCTGGCAGGGTGGTGGACGCAATCAACGAGTCCCTCAGTTGAGATCTGAAACAGCCGCTAACTTGCCGCTTAATCGATCGCATTCGTTCAATAGTCGATCCAGTTCCGCAGCCACTCTCCAGGGATTGCGTCCTGTGAAAAGAGCGGCAACGATCGCTTCATGGGGATTTCTCCCCGTTTGCTTTACGGCTGCGATTGCGGCTTTAGGGGAGAACCCTCGTCCTGCCACCAACCAGGCGGCTAGAATGTGTCCCGTACGCCCAATTCCACCTGAGCAATGGACAATAACCCTTTCATTGTTCTGATTAGCAGTTGTTAGGAACGGTAAAATGTGATGAATCAGTAAATCTGGATTGGCATAGTAAAAGTCTTCGATCGGTGCCCAGCATACCTGGTCTACTCCAAACGTTTGTTGATAAACGTCAAGCAGATTGGTATAGCGAGCGAGTTGAGATTCAGGGAGCAAACAGCAGACCCGCTTGATCTTCTGGCTCTGCATAAACTCAATCCACTCGTTGACTTTCTCGCTGCTGTATGCAGGCCGGGCGGAGCCAAACACAATCCGTTCACTCTCTGAAGCAGCGGCAAACTTATACATGATGGGCGCGTCATGTTTTATTGGTGATTCTTAATGTCTTAACTCCCTCAAACGTTGAGGTCTTCTGACCCAGAAGTAGATCAGCGCACCCACGAAGTTGATTAATAGGATGATGATAACCCACACAATCTTGGTATTACCTTCTGCAACTTCCTGAGTTGCACAATCGATCAGCATCCATAGCCAAAATCCTTGCATTAAAAGCACAATGACTCCGGGAATGAGCAATGTACTCAGCATTCTGCTTAACACGCTATCGCTATCCCTGGCTGGGGCAACAGAAATGTCAATGTTTGCCTGATCTAGCTTTTGTATAAGGGTGGGATCGTTAGGTAAATTAACGCTCACCGTCTCACCTGTTTTCGTTATCACCAGGGCTTGTGTACGATCGTTCGTAAAAGTAACTTTTTCGACCCGATTTTGCTCAACCGCTTGCATAAACTGGTTATAGGACCAGTTTTCCCTTGCTGAAACTTGCGGACACGCGATCGCTGTTAGTAGAAAACTGAGAAAAGCGATCAAAATCAAATTCTTTTTCAAAACCCTTCTCCCTCTGGTTGACTCAAATAGCCCCCCATATTCCAATCACTCCTGGATTTTGATAACTGGCGGTTCGGGTTCATCCGCCCAGTAATCCGTGCTTTCAAATTTTCCAACCTTGCCCATTGATCGCGATAGCCACTTGTCCGAGTCGGGAAAGTAACACACTTCGTAAGGCAAGTTTTCTCCCATCATCAGAATCTCTACAAACTCATTGGTGTGATTGTAAAACTGGTGGGCAATGCGTTCGCCACGAGGAAAGGATATGGCATCCCCCTCTTTGACTTCGGTGGTTCGATCGCCATAGCGCAACATCGCCCTGCCTTTGAGGATCAGGCAAAACTCATCTTCATGCACGTGATAATGGAATGGGCAGGAAAGCGATTTCGGCTTTAACCGCTCCACCACGACTCCCATGTGCCCTTCCTTGCGATTCATAGAAGGGGTTAGGCGTTTAGACCAACCTGAGTAATGTTCTGAGTAGTGAGCCTCTTCCCACTTCAAGGCGTTCATGTTGACGATGTTCGGCATCTCAGACATAGGAAGTCCTCATTGATTGACAGCTTGTGGTTCAGCAACTAGCAAATTTGCATCACGAGCGATCGCCCAGCCACCCTCTGCTTGCTTGTGTAGAATTGTGAGGACATCTCCAGTGCAGCGCATTGGAGAGTCGGGCTGTAGAGAGATGTCATCACGATAGCAATACAAAAGAACTTATGCAAATCACCTTGAAGGGCGATCGCGAAGAAAATTGAAATTTTAACTTTACTTCTTTGAGATGAATAGCGGACACAGTATTGTAAGCAGGAAGCACTATCCTTTTGGCTAGTGCGCTTCTAAAACCAGTACGCCACACTCAGTTTGTTAGGGATTAGGAGAAGGAGCAAAAAAGATGTTTATTGTCCCAGCACGCTAGTCAAAACTACCCACTTTAGTGGGAGGCTTTAGCTGCTACACATTT
>NZ_JBXBCF010000001.1:0-3953 GCF_056784235.1 Kovacikia sp. CALU 1929 | reverse complement strand
GCGAGTGCGATGCGAGAATGCGTTTGCGGGAGTGAAACGATACAGGATTGTGAGCGATGTTTACAGAAATCGTGTGACTAATTTTGATGACCGTTCGATGTTGACCGCAACGGGGCTATGGAACTTCTATTTGATGGCGGCTTAACTTCGATGGAAGTGACAAGGGAAGAATTTCCCTTAAAAATTCTTATTCCGCAACAAGTCTAATATTTGTGTTGAAGCTCACCTGCGTGACTTGATCGAACAGGGATTTGAGGTACTCATCGTTAAGGATGCTACGGCTGCCCCGCAACATCCAGATCTGGGCGATGGCTACAAGGCAGCACTGATCAATTTTGGATATCTTGCCAATGCTGTCTTGTCTACGAATGAAGCTGTAAAAGCGATGGCGTAGCTCAAACCTAGCCAACACATTCAATTCTTGCTAATAGATCGAGAACTGAGTAGAGGATGGTCTTTAACCACATAACGCTCTCCAAAAGAAACCCATGAACCAATACGTCACCCTAGATACCTATGACGGCAGTTTTCAATCCTATATGGTTCGCCCGGATGTCCTGCCAGCACCAGCGATTGTTGTCATTCAGGAGATCTTTGGTGTCAACGCTGACATCCGAGACACCTGTCACGAACTTGCTTCGCAAGGATATATTGCTGTGAGTCCAGACTTGTTCTGGCGAATGGAACCAGGCGTTGATATGACAGACCAATCCGAGGCTGAATGGAAAAAGGGCTTTGCTCTCTATACAGCTTTTGATTATGACGCTGGTGTCACAGACATTGCTTTAACAATGGAGATGGCGCGATCGCTGCCTGGTGCCAACGGAAAAGTTGGATTAATGGGCTACTGCCTTGGCGGTTTGATGACCTTTATCACAACAGCACACAAGGGTGCCGATGCTTCTATTGTCTACTACGGTGGCAGCATGGAAAAGCACCTGGATGAAGCCAACAATATCAAAAATCCAATGCTGGTTCATTTAGGAGAAGAAGATGAGTACATCTCCAAAGAGGCTCAAAAAGACATTATCGAAGCCCTGAAGAATAATACGTTTGCTCAGGTATTTACCTATCCAGGTTGTAAGCACGCTTTTACTCGACACCGTGGCATCAACTATGACAAGGATGCAGCCACCCTGGCTAACGGTAGAACCGCTGACTTCTTCAAGTTACACCTCAAGTAGGGAGATCTTGTTTCGCTTTTAATCGAGGGAGTTAGAGCGATATCACCCTTGATAAACTGACGGACTACTTTGCAAAGGGCATTGTATGCGATCGCATCAGTGAGGAAACTATCTCTTCGACATTCAATGAGATCAGCGAACCCAAAGGAGAACACTTTATGAACCGATTTACCCTCAAAAACGGGATACGCCTGCTTCTGCTCGTCACACTCTTTTTAGGAACCACTATCATCACTTCTTTAGGAGCCACCATGAATCCTGCAAGCGCACAAGATAGCAAGCCCACCATCGTCCTCGTCCACGGTGCTTTTGCTGAGTCTTCCAGTTGGAACGGTGTATTGTCTCAACTGATTCCAAAAGGGTATCCAACGGTTGCCGTCGCGAATCCTCTGCGCGGAGTTCAAAGTGATGCAGACTACGTCGCCAGCGTCCTCAAAGGTATCGAAGGTGCGGTCGTGTTGGTCGGGCACTCCTATGGAGGGGCGGTGATTACCAATGCGGTCAATGACAATAGCAACGTGAAGGCACTGGTCTACGTTGCCGGTTTTGCGCCTGATACAGGCGAGACTGCTGCTGAACTCTCAGGGCGTTATCCCGGAGGCACACTCGGACCAACCCTCGCGCCACCTATCGAGTTGACTGATGGTGGCAAGGATCTCTACATTCAGCAGGACAAGTTCCACGCCCAGTTTGCCGCAGATGTGCCCGCTAGTGATGCGCAGTTGATGGCGAGCACCCAGCGTCCAATCACGGAAGCCGCGTTGAACGAAGCCTCTGGTTCGCCTGCATGGAAGTCTATCCCGTCCTGGTTTATCTACGGCGATCGCGACTTGAACATTCCCGCCGCAGCGCAGGCTTTCATGGCAAACCGTACTAACTCAAAAGAGACGGTTGCTGTGAGTGGTGCGTCACATGTGGTGATGGTTTCTCATCCAGATGCTGTTGCCGAGGTCATCGAACACGCTGCGATCGCGCAATAGAGAAGTGTGAGCGCAGCGTGTCCATAACGCTCTTTTACCTTTCAAACTCTTTTAGAACGAGACGGTAATGGGGTTGCGTTAAACTCAGCGGAACAGTCACCCATTCCGCTGAGTTTAACGCAACCCCGTGATGTTTGACGTATCTCGCAATCATGCCTTCGTCTCCGTGTTTGCCAGCACGGTTGGCAAAGTAACCATTGCTCCAAAACTCACCACCCCACAGCTTGTGTTTGACTTGGGGACATCGCTTGAACACCTCTGCTTTTTGAGCAATGAGGAGACCTGCTAAGTATTGCTATAAGTGCGGATTGTAGCCTTAATGTATTGCTCACATCATTAATGACGAAAATGCAGCGTGGCGATCGCCATCTCTTTATCCTTCTCCGTCACATCAATATACCTCTGAAACGCCAACAAACTCTTGTGTCCAGAGATCGAATGAACGTCACCGCTGCAAGCAGGCGGTGTATCACTTCGCTCCACTCGCACACTTCGTGGCTCGATTCCGCTCAACAGCACCCTCCGGACGCTGTGTTCTCCGGACGCAGCAAGCTGCGGGGAATCGACCCGAAGGGATTGAATGTGTTTGATAGGAACCCTTTCGTTGTGCATCCAGGTAATTGCCGTGCGACGGAAGCTGTGAGTGCTAGATCCCTCAATCCCCAACCGCTTAAAGGCTGCTCGTAAAATGGCATCGGCAGACTCCGGGCAAAGGTGCCCTCGTCCCCAGCGTCCTGGAAAGAGGTAAGGACGATCGCTTCGATACCCCTCCAGTAATTGCCTCAACTCCAGCGATACCGGAACAGATCGCGTCTCCTGTTTCCCTTTGGTTGTTGCCCGCCGAAAGGTAATGCGATCGCGCACCCGCCCATCTGTCCCATACACATCAGCCGCGTGCAGCGAACATGCCTCATTGACCCGCGCAGTCGTGTAGAGGCAGATACCAAACAAGGCGCGATCGCGCTCGGTCGGCAACCCCTCTATATAAGAGAGCAGCGCCAGGGAGGCGATCGCCTCCATCCCTTTCACTCCCCTAGAACAAACCAGCAGCCGAAATAGCTTCAGATCTGAAACCAACCCCAGTTTTCCGTCAAACAGCCAAGCGATCTCCTGCGCTGACAAGATCTTGGCTTGGTCGTGACGGTTGATTTTCACAGGTCGAGCAGTACGGGTGTTCAGCCAATTCTACATTAGGAAATACGAATAAGTTAATGTATCACCCTCAAATGCTGATTCTTCCGTAAAACTAGAGAGTGAAACCAGGCAAACTTAAGGAAAACTTATCGTTCAATAGTCGCTCGGTAGAATAGTGGATCGCTTCTGTCGATTTAGGTTGTTATCGACAGAACTATCTTTGGAGATCTAGAGCCAAAATTGGCGATCGCAAAAGCAACTGAACCTATAATTCTGTCGATTCACAGTTAAATCGACAGAAGAGCCTCATTCCTGTATGGAACGATTGCAACGTAGCTGTAATACGAAACAATTAATCTGAAACTATTGCAAGATGAAAGATTTAGAGCAGATTATTTGCACTAGTAGAATTCAATATGACTAAATTTGCATCTGTTAAACAACAAATTTACCTTGTTTCGGACTTAGAACTGGGTCTAATTGCATCTTGCTATAGCAGCACTGTAAGTATTTCGGGTAGTGCCCTTTTGTAAAGGGTAGAGAAAATTAGAGTCGCTATGATAGATCAGCCCTGATTGTGCAACTACTCCCAGCCTTAATCCATCATGAAGCCGTATCTCCTCTGTCCGACCTGTGGTTCCGATGACATCATGAA